>JAZRJN010000123.1:0-8670 GCA_045645785.1 Candidatus Aphodosoma sp.
AGCAGTCAAAAGTCCACTACGCGTAGTTGCCCCAATCAGCGTAAAAGGCTCCAAATCTATCTGTACCGACCTTGCCGAAGGACCTTTATCAATCATAATATCAATGCGATAGTCCTCCATTGCCGAATACAAATACTCCTCTACCACAGGGCTTAAACGATGAATTTCATCAATAAACAACACATCGTTTCTCTCCAACGACGTCAACAAACCAGCCAAATCACCTGGTTTATCAAGCACAGGACCCGAAGTCAACTTAAAGCCAACTCCCAATTCATTTGCAATAATATTGCTCAACGTAGTCTTACCAAGTCCTGGAGGTCCATGAAGCAAAGTGTGGTCAAGACTCTCGCCACGCATACGCGCCGCCTGAACAAAGATGCTGAGATTCTCAACCACCTTGTCCTGTCCAGCAAAGTCGTCAAACGACAACGGACGCAACGCCTTATCCAAATCCCCCTCAGCCTCTCGCTTCGGATTATGTATATCAAACTCCATATAATCAATTAATAATTAAGAATTAAGAATTAAAAATTAAGAATTAAAAATTCCTCATTCCTCATTCCTCATTCCCCATTCCTCATTCCTCATTGTGTAAAATATTCTTTCAATACTTCCATATTTCGCCACAAGCTCATCTTTAGTCCCTTGCTCAATCACATTACCCTTATTGATAACTATCACATCATCACACACTTGCTCCACCTCTTGCATAATATGAGTCGAAAATATAACCAAACGCTCACGCCCCAAATCCTTAATCAACTGACGAATTTCAATCAACTGATTAGGGTCAAGACCTGTAGTAGGCTCATCGAGTATCAACACTTTCGGATTATGAATGATAGCCGCCGCAATACCCACTCTCTGACGGTATCCTTTCGACAACTGCTTAATAAACTTATTTTGCTCAGGTATCAACCCCGTACGCTCCACTACATCATTCACCGCATCTTGCTTAGCAATACCCTTTAAGCCATAAATGCCTGCCACAAAATCCAAATACTCACGCACATACATATCTAAATATAACGGATTATGTTCAGGCAAATATCCCACCAATCTCTTAGTTTCCACATCGTCCACCGCCACTCTCTTGCCATCAATCAACACTTCCCCCTCATCAGCAGCAATATAACCCGTAACAATCTTCATAAGTGTAGATTTACCCGCCCCATTAGGACCCAATAAACCAACAATGCGTCCTATGCCAAACTCCTGACATACAGAGTTCAACACCCTCTGCGCACCATAACTCTTTGATATATTCTTTATTTCTAACATAACTAAATCAATTAAGAATTAACAATTAAGAATTAATAGGATTTTTATACAAAGCTACAACATTCCTAAGAATTGCAGTATCTTTACAATGAAATCAACAATCACCACTCTTACTTCATATTGAAAATCTACAGGAACAAATGAACAATAAAATATTTCTAATAAACAAATAATACCATAAGATATCCAACTAATGCGGAATATATTTTTTACTCCTTCTGATTTGCGCCAAATAAATCTTGATATAGAGATTACTATTAAGTATACAAGAATAATACACCTTAAAAATAGCATTAAATATGCAAATGCAATATTTGTCATTTTTCAATAGTAATTTTTAATTCTTAATTCTTAATTATTAATTATTCATTATTTCACCCTATTTTATTAGTTGGATTTTGTTTCATTACTTCGCTTACTACGTTGGCGACCATTGCTTTTAGTTCATCGAGGAATTGGCGTGCCTCGAACGTACCTTTCTCTATATCACGAAGTTTCTTTTCCCATTGTCCTGTCAGTTCTGCCGACTTTAATAGGTCAAATTGTATAGTAGCAATCAAATCTATACCCAACTGTGTAGGCACAAGCGACTTACGCTCTTTACGAATATAATTGCGTTTGAACAATGTCTCTATAATAGATGCACGAGTAGAAGGACGCCCTATGCCATTCTCCTTCAAAGCATCACGCAACTCTTCGTTATCAACCAATTTACCTGCCGTCTCCATTGCTCGCAACAGAGTCGCCTCAGTATATAATTTAGGTGGCGAAGTTTGCTTTTGCGCCAAATCAGGTGTATGCGGACCTCGTTCGCCCTTAACGAATTGAGAATTGAGAATTGAGAATTGAGAATTATCGTCGGACAACTCCTCATTCCTCATTCCTAACTCCTCATTATTAAATACTGCGCGCCAACCAGGCTCAAGTATGCTTTTACCTGTAACCTTAAACTCTACGCCATTGACATCTCCTAATACGGTAGTAGTTGATATTTTACATTCAGGATAGAAATTAGCAATAAAATGTCGCACAACGAGATCATATACCTTACGTTCAGGCTCAGTCATTGCCGCTTGATTATACCCCGTAGGAATAATTGCATGGTGGTCAGTAACTTTGGCATTATCGAACACCTTTTTTGATTTAGGCAGTTTATTCAAATCGAGTGCTGCCACCAAAGGTTCATACCCCTTCAATCCTCGCATAGTTGCCGCCATTTTAGGATACAAATCTTCGCTCAAGAAAGTGGTATCTACACGCGGATAAGTGGTTAATTTCTTCTCATACAACGACTGAATCAACTTCAAGGTTTCGTCTGCCGAGTAAGAAAACTTCTTGTTACACTCGACTTGTAACGAAGTCAAGTCGAAGAGCTTTGGAGCAGATTCTGTGCCTTTTTTTTCAGTTACCGAAGTAACTTCAAACTCGTGTCCTTCGATTTGTTTTAGAGCCTCGCGCGCCTCATCTTCCGACTTATACTTACCTTTTGTACTTGAAAAAGTAACATCACGATAAAGAGTCTTCAACTCCCAATATGGCTCCGGTACGAAATTCTTTATCTCATTATAACGATTGACAATCAATGCCAATGTAGGAGTTTGCACACGCCCAATTGACAAGACTTGACGGTTAGCAGCATATTTAAGAGTATATATGCGCGTTGCGTTCATGCCGAGCAACCAATCGCCTATGGCACGTGCAAGTCCAGCCTCATATAATCGCTGAAAATCATTAGCGTCTTTTAATGCACGAAATCCATCTCGAATCGACTCTTCAGTCAATGACGAAATCCACAAACGCTTTACAGGACACTTACACAATGCCTTTTGCATCACCCAACGTTGAATCAATTCACCCTCTTGACCAGCATCACCACAATTTATAACCTCTTCTGCGCCAGCTATGAGTTGTTCTATAATTTTGAATTGCTTTACGTAATTATCAATTTCAATCAACTTTATGCCGAAACGGGCTGGAATCATCGGCAGAGAGCCATAGTTCCAACCTTTCCATTCAGGATAATAATCGTGAGGTTCTTTGAGCGTACACAAATGACCATAAGTCCACGTCACTTGGTAGCCATTGCCCTCAAGATAACCATCCTTTTTTGTATTTGCACCCAGTATAGCAGCAATTTCACGCGCCACACTTGGCTTTTCGGCGATACATACTTTCATAAATTACTAATCATTCTAGATTTCTAGACCTTCTAGATTATCTAGATTCAATACATTGTGCATTGACAGAGGCTTCATGTATCAACTCATATATCTGCTTCACTAAATCTGTTGACACACCCAATTCTTCAGCCAATTCAATTCGATTTTGAATTACTTCATTATATCGTCCTGTCTGAACTATTGGCATATTATGTTGACGCTTATACTCACCTATTTCTTTTGACACTTGCATACGTTTAGCCAAAGCTTCTATCAATATCGAATCAAGCGAATCAATTTTACTACGCAATTCTGCCAACTCTTTATCTTTATCTACCCTCTCATGCACAACCAATCCATCTAACACTCTATTCAATTCATCTGGTGTCAACTGCTGAGCAGCATCACTCAATGCCTGCTCTGGAAGACAATGGCACTCAATCATCAAACCATCAAAATCCAAATCTAATGCTTTCTGACATAACCCCGCCACCAAATCTCTCCTTCCTGCAATATGCGATGGATCACACAACAATGGCACTTTAGGCATCAATCGTTTGAATTCAATTGGCACATACCAATGTGGAGCATTACGAGTTGAAAATTGAGAGTTATAAACCGAAAATCCTCTATGTACTGCTACTATTTTTTCTACACCAGCTTGTTGCAATCTTCTAATTGCACCTATCCAAAGATTCACATCTGGATTCATTGGATTTTTCACCAACACAGTTATCTCTTTATTATCTCTCAACACATCGGCAATCTCTTGTACTGCAAATGGATTAGTAGTCGTACGCGCACCAATCCACACAAAATCTAAGCCTGCTGCCACTGCCAATTTTGTATGCTCGGCATTTGCCACCTCAGTGCCAACTGCCATTCCTGTCTCAATCTTCACTCGATGCAACCACTGCAAACCAGCCTCACCAACCCCTTCAAAAGTACCAGGCTGAGTACGAGGTTTCCACAAGCCTGCACGAAACCATTTCACACCCATAGATGCCAACGCTTTTGCCGTTGACATAACTTGATGCTCTGTTTCAGCAGCACAAGGACCAGCGATAATCAATTCATAATTCATAGTGCATAATTCATAATTAAACTAATCAGTATCATTTGACTAATTAATCTAATATTCTTTTGCAAAGTTACAAAAAAAAAATGAGAACCGAAAAATAATTTTTCGGTTCTCATCTCAATATTCAATTTATTTATCGCACAAATTTTTTCGCTTCGCTCAAGATTTGACTCCATCGTCCTCCTCCTCGCAAGGTATAGCATGCAAGCATCCTCTACTCTTGCTTCGAGCGTCGGTTGTGCTCCACTCGGCAATTGAAACAAGTTTCATTGCTCTCTCTTATCGCACAAACTTTCCTGATGCTATTACTTTGTTTTCATAAACAAAAACATAAATATAAATTTGTCTATTTTTAGGTAAATAAATTATAGTTCCACCTTCATGAGGCAAACGAATATCATCATTAGGATCAATCAATCCAACCTTCTCTGTCAACACACGAGTACCATCTGATGCATAAATCATCACCAACACATTATCTCTCAATGAAGAGGCCTTAAAATAACCATCTCCAAGTGAAGTCCATGCCACATCATCAAAAGAAGGTTGATTACCAGGATTGCGATCGGTAGTAACAAAATTGATAACGTATGTACCCAACGAACCATCTTCTGCCTCTACATAAATGTATGTTGCTTCATCAATATTTCCGTATGTAATATCAACTTCTTGCGATTCCTCTCCTTTTTCATAATCAATTTCAGGCACGGCTGCACCAGGGAATAACATATAAGTATATTCATATTGAGTAGAAGAGAAATTAGCAATTGACACACCCGATACCCTCAAATCTTTTAACAATGTGTTATTACTTAACAATATCTCAAATTTGATTTGATAAGCATTCATTGCTACACCATCTTCCGCTGTTACCAAAACTACTATTTCAGTTGGCCCATTTTGCGAAATAGCAATAGTTTGAGTTGGCAATACTTGTTCATAAACCAAATCTTCGACTGTTGGCAATGATGCGGTATCTGTGCCTATTGGGAATGTAACAACATATTCAAAAACAAGAGAATCAAAGTCTATAGCAACTGGCATATCAACAATCCCGAGTGATTTAAGATAAGCATTATCGCTCTTACGAACATCAAAATTAAGCTCATAATCGCTCACATTGTAGCCATCAGCAGAAGTTACAGTAATAATAGTTTTACCACGAACAGAATCACCAGAAATAACAACTGAAGCATAATCATCAACCATACCTTTCCACTTGATTTCAGGCAATACTTCTGTTCCGTATGGGAATAATATATTATAAATAAATTCTTCACTACTGAACGATTTATCTGCTTCGAACGAACGTGCATAGATAGTTAAAGGCTCTTCTCCTATAAAAATATTCGCAAGCAAAGCATTATCACTCTTAATAGTTTTGAATGTTACTCGATAAACCGATTTATTAACACCATTTTCTGCTATTACCTCAAATAAAGCAGTATCAGTAACATTAATAGCAGGTTGATAATTCACCATTTGAGACGCTTCTGCCAATTCGTATGTCAATATAGAAGGTGTCATAGTTCCGTATGGTAATACTATTTCGTAATCAAACACCTCAGGGTCAAAATTTTCTAATAAAACTCCATTATTATTGATTGCCTTCAAGAATGAATTTGAAGATTTTTCTATTTCAAATTTAACCATATAAGCACGACGTGTACCATCTTCTGCTGTCACAACAATAATATAACCCAAATTATCATTGATAACATCTATTGTTTGATAAGCATCTCCTGCTTCATATTCAATAGAAGGTAACTCTACCGTTCCGTATGGTAATACAAAATTATATTCGAGACTATCAGCATCAAAACCTTCAACTGGAACTCCGCCAACAAATATAGTTTTCAGTGTATCAACCGATGACAACAAACGATTAAATGCCACATAATATGTATTGCTATAAGTTGCATCTTGAGCTACAACCTTTATTTTTGCGGCATCACTAATTGTTGTTGGTTCGAAATAATGCACCGTTTGTGTAGCCTCTGCCTGAGTATAAGATATATAAGGCACCTCCTCTGTTCCTACAGGAAGATCAACCAAATACGTAAATTTATCAGGCATGAACCCTTCAATAATAGCACCATCTATTTCAATAGATTTAAGTGTTGCGTTTTTCGACATCACTTTCTCAAAACGAACTATATATTCATAATACAACTCAGTACGTTGTGGTTCTACTTTTAAAACTATAGTTCCATCTTCACGAATAGTACGAGTTACGTTTTGATAATCATCACCTGTTTCCCACGTTACAATTGGATTTTCTTTTTCAACAGGTAATTCAATAGTATAATCACGCAAATCAGGCATAAATCCAATCAAAGGTTCTCCATCGAGATAAATCATATTCAATTTATTGTTTTCTGACATCAACAAATTATAGTGAATACGATAATCGCGTTTTGTAACACCATCAGGAGCAGTTACTGCAATTATAGTTGTACCATTCACACCACCCGATGTGATAGAAATACTTTGACCATCGGCACCCGCAACAATTTTCAACATTGGTTCAACCGCTGTACCTACAGGCAAATCAAAGAAATAATCATAAATTGTAGGATCAAAACCTGCAAGAGGTTGTCCGTTACTCAAAATAGACTCAATATTTGTTTCATTAGAAGGTAACCATTCAATATCTATTTGGTATGTTTCCGACGTACCATCTTCAGCAGTAACCACGACATCAATTCTATCTTCATACTCTTTCACATCAATAGTTTGGAATGCATCAGCTGCCTGCCAACTTACAACTGGCATGTCTACACCTTTTTGCAATTTAATTTGATAGAAATAACGTTTTGGTTGGAAATCTTTAATTGTCTCGTAATTAAGCATCAAATCATTCAATCTTACATTTGATGACAATTCAGGAGAGATTTTCAATGTATATGTTGTTTCTACCCCTGATTCTGCTGTTACAGTAATGTAAGTATCTCCATCAATACCACCATTTTCAATTACAATAGTCTGTCCATATCCACCTGCTGTAGCAGTAATATTAGGCATAACTGGTTGCTCCATTTTTGGTGAAGCACTATGTAACATAATGTTATAATCTTTTACTTCTGGCATATATACAGAAGATGATGTATAACCCTCACCATTCTCTCGCAATGCCACACCATTAAAGAATATACCTCCAAGTGCTGTAGATGTCTCTTTTGGTGTATTCATACGAACTAAAGTTGTCGCTTTTGTTTTGTCTTCACTTTCAGTATCAAATACAAATACACGCTCTCCATTTTCATTTACCGAATAAGCCACTGCAATAGATGTTCCGTCATCAAAAGCTTTAGCCGAAATATGAGGATATTCGTCACGCGCAGTTTCCACAGGATAATCAGTCAACGCTGGAGTAAACCCTTCTATTGGTCTATAATCATATGTCAACGACTCAAGAGTAACATCACTACTGAGTGTTAAATCATAAATAATACTATATATATTTTCCACAGAAGCATCTGCACTCTTCACTTGCAAAGTAATACTATCGGGTGTAATTAAACATGTAATAACATCAGTAGCCAATACTTTTTCATAATAAAGTGATTTTAATGGTTCAACATCTGCATCATGTATATACTCATATTTATCGGTAACAAAACCATCTAACTGATAACCATTAAAATCGATAGTTGAAAGTTGTGCTGTCGATGCAACATTTGGACGTACAAAATTAATTGTATAAACACCTTTTGATGTGCCATTTTGTGCTGTTACATTCAATTTTGCCACATTATTGTCTACTTCAACATCTACCAATTGACCTTCCGAGTTTTTTTCGAAATAGATGTATGGCACTACTGCATCAATTGTCATATCTACATCATAAGTAGTTGTTGCTGCATCAAATGCTATAGTATAGCCATCTAAAGAAATATTATTTAATGTAATTACATCATCTTTCTCTTCTACAAAATTGATTTTATAAATATTTCTATATTTGAAATCTTCCGCTCTAACAGTAATAATAACCGAAGATGTACCATCAATCGTATAGGCTATATTTTGATTATAATTACCCCCTATCGCTTCAATATTAGGCATTCTGCGTGTCAAATTCGGAATTGTACATGTATATTCCAATTTATTTGGATCAAAACCCTCAAGCATCACACCCTCTACTTT
>JAZRJN010000124.1:0-6882 GCA_045645785.1 Candidatus Aphodosoma sp.
TAAGACCGCTTGGCCTCCGACTTATGAAGTAAGAAAAAATTATGCTAGTGCAGATGTGATTGCCTATTTGCCTTTGGATACACCGCGTAATGCGAAGAGGTTTGTAGAGTTGGTGCGACCAGAGAAGGTGGTGTTTGTGAAATATGAGTTTTGGTTGAATTATTTGAGGGAGTTGCGTCGCAGGGGTGTTGATACTTATATAATTTCGGCAATTTTTAGGAAGGAACAAGTGTTTTTTAAATGGTATGGTGGGTTGTTTAGAGAGGGGTTGAAGGCGTTTAAGAAATTGTTTGTGCAGAATGAGGAGTCGAAGGAGTTGTTGAAAGAGATTGGTGTTGAGAATGTTGTGGTGGCAGGTGATACGCGATTTGATAGAGTGGCGGATGTTGTGTCGATGGCCAAGAAGTTGGACGTGGTTGAGGCATTTGTTGGAATGAGGAATGAGGAATTAGGAATGAGGAGTTTGCCTGTGTTGGTGGTGGGTAGTTCGTGGGGGCCAGATGAGGAGTTGTTGGCAAGATACATAAATGAGAGGGCTGGTAGGATGAAGATGATTGTTGCTCCGCATGAAGTTAGTGAAGAGAGGATTAAGGAGTTGACGGAGAAGTTGAGTTGTAAATATGTTTTGTATAGTGAGGAGTTAGGAGTTAGGAGTGAGGAATTAAACCCCTCCGTCCTTCGGACACCTCCCCTAAAACATGGGAGGAATATGGAGCGTCATTCTGTTTTGCGTGATGTAGATGTGTTGGTGGTGAATACAATAGGGGTGTTGTCGAGTGTGTATCAATATGGGCAGGTGGCGTATATTGGTGGTGGATTTGGTGTGGGAATACATAATACACTTGAAGCTGCAGCATGGGGTATGCCTGTGGTATTTGGCCCGAACTACAATAAATTTCAAGAGGCTAAGGAGTTGATAGAGTGTGGAGCAGCGAGGTCGATATCGAATTATGAGGAGTGTGCTAAGGCTTTGGATGAGTTTTTTGAGATGAAAGAGGAGGCATCGAAGGCTGCGGGATTGTATGTGGCATCGCATACAGGAGCAACTGAAATAATTCACAATTATTCTCTTAAAGATTTGTGACCTTCGGGATTAGTTTTTTTAGACAGAAAGACATAAGAACATAATTTTCTTTTTTGACATAATGGTCTTGCTTTTGCTTTGCAAAATCTCGACAACAAAGACAGACCTATCGGCGTGTAATATAAATAGAATTAATAAATTACTAACTACTAATTACTAACTAATAACTAATATGAAACCTTCAGTTCCTAAGGGTACACGTGATTTTTCGCCTGTAGAGATGGCGAAACGTAATTATATTTTTGACACAATTCGTTCGGTATTTGCTAATTATGGTTTTAGACAAATAGAGACTCCGTCAATGGAAAACCTATCGACTTTGATGGGTAAATATGGCGAAGAGGGTGATAAATTGTTGTTCAAAGTGTTGAACTCAGGCGACTGGGCAGCGAAATTGACAGACGAAGAATTGTTGGCAAAAAACAGTATAAAACTTACTAACAAAGTGAGTGAAAAAGGTTTGCGCTACGACTTGACTGTGCCATTTGCGCGCTATGTCGAGCAACACCGCGATGAGATAACATTCCCATTCAAACGCTTCCAGATACAACCAGTGTGGCGTGCTGACCGTCCACAAAAGGGTCGTTATCGTGAGTTCTTCCAATGCGATGCCGACGTGGTAGGCTCAGACTCGCTTGTGTATGAGGCGGAAATGATTGAGATGATTGACCAAGCATTTCAAAAATTTGGCATTGACGTGGTTATCAAATTGAATAACCGTAAAGTGTTGGCTGGTATTGCAGAGTGGATTGGCGAGGCAGAACGCATTATTGATATCACAGTGGCTATTGACAAGATGGACAAAATCGGTCTTGACAAAGTGAATGAAGAGATGATGGCGAAAGGTATTCCTGCTGAGGCAGTTGAGAAATTGAAACCAATTCTTTTGCTTGAGGGAACAAATGAGGAGAAAGTGGCTAAATTGCGTGAGGTATTGGCAGATAGTGCAACAGCGCAAAAAGGTCTTGATGAATTGGAAGAGGTGCTCGGTTATGTGGCGGAAAGTGATGTAAAATGCAACGTAGAGTTGGATTTGACATTGGCTCGTGGATTGAACTATTATACAGGTGCGATATTGGAAGTTAAGGCGTTAGGTGTGGAAATGGGTTCGATTTCGGGCGGTGGTCGTTATGATAACTTGACTGGTATATTTGGTTTGCCAGGCGTGTCGGGCGTAGGTTTCTCATTTGGAGCTGACCGTATTTATGATGTATTGACAATGCTCGATAAATTCCCAAAAGAGGCAATGGCTGGCACACAAGTGATATTCTTGGCATTCGATAAAAAAGGGTTGGATTATTGCCGTCCGTTAGTGCGCCAAGTGCGTCGTGCAGGCATTGCGGCAGAGATTTATCCTGAGATTGCGAAGATGAAAAAACAGATGACATACGCTGATAATAATCAGATTCCATATGTGGCAATTGTAGGAGATTCGGAAATTGAAGCAGGCAAAGTGATGTTGAAAAATATGGCTTCGGGCGAACAGCTGTTGTTGACTATTGAAGAGGGGATTGATTTAATTCATAATTTATAATTACTCGCCTATCGGTTCATGACTTTCTGTTTATAATTTTTTAGACAGAATGACATAAAAACATATTCTTTCTTTGCATATATCTCGTTGAAACTTGCGTTTCATCTCGGCGGAAGAATGACAGACCATTCGGATTTATTTTTAGATATGGGATAAGAAAATATGTTTTTTACTTTAATGTTGAGTTTCAATAATAGTTTAATAGATGAAATATAGACAATTATCACAAGAAGAGCAGGCGCGGTTGGTGCAACAGGGTTGTACGGCTGTGGATTGGACTAAGGTTGAAGTGGTTGAGGATTTTGCGCCTGAATATGTGCAAAATGTGGCTTTCTCGGGTAGAGTGAGATTGGGTCGTTTTGAGCGAGTGTTTACTCAGCCGGGAGGCTTTGAAGTGCACTCAGGTGTGTACTATGCTCGTTTGCATAATGTAACTATTGGTGATGATTGTTATATTGACCGTGTACATAACTATATAGCTAACTATGAGATTGGTAATGATGTATTTATAGAAAATACTAATTTGATAGTAGTAGATGGCGAGACAACATTTGGTAATGGGGTTCGTGTGCCTGTGATGAATGAATCGGGAGGACGTGAGGTGCCAATTTATGACAATCTTTCGGCGCATTTGGCGTATATATTGACATTGTATCGTCATGAGCGTGAGATGATTGCAGAATTAGAGCGTTTGATAGATGAATATGTTGAAAATCAGAAGAGTGAGGTTGGAAAGATAGGGGATAATGTGCGTATCGTGAATTGTGGTACAATTAAAAATGTGCGTATAGGCGATTGTGCTACTTTGAGGGGAGTGTCGAAATTGAAAAACGGTTCGATAAATTCTAATTGTTATGCACCAGTGCATATTGGCTCTGGAGTGAAATGCAATGATTTTATATTGTGTTCGGGTGTTGATATTACGGATTCGACATTGGTAAGTTGTTGTTTTGTAGGGCAAGGCACAGTGATGGGTAAACACTATTCGGCATTAGATTCGTTGTTTTTCTCTAATTGTCAAGGTTTTCATGGCGAGGCAACAGCGATATTTGCAGGACCATATACAGTGTCGCATCATAAATCGAGTCTTTTGATAGCAGGTATGTATTCTTTTTTGAATGCAGGTTCAGGTTCGAACCAAAGTAACCACATGTATAAGTTAGGGCCAATACATCAGGGTATGGCAGAGCGTGGTTCGAAGACAACGAGTGATTCGTATATATTATGGCCAGCGCGTATAGGCGCATTCACATTGGTAATGGGTCGTCATACTAAACATTCAGATACAAGCGAATTGCCATTTTCGTATTTGATAGAAAATGCTACCGAGAGTTATTTAGTGCCAGGTGTGAATTTGCGTTCGGTGGGTACGGTGCGTGATGCACAGAAGTGGCCTAAGCGTGATAACCGTAAAGACCAAGTAAAGATTGACCAAATAAACTTTAACTTATTGAGTCCTTATACGATACAGAAAATGTATCGTGCAGTGGCATTGCTCAAGGGAATACAACAAATGGCAGGTGCAAATAATGAGGTTTATTCTTATCAAAATTGTAGAATAAAGAATTCGAGTTTAGTGCGTGGGGTTGAGTTATATGAAATGGCTATAACTAAATTTTTGGGTAACTCGCTTATTTCTCGTATAGGAAGAGAACCTATAAAAACAATTAAAGAGTTGCGTGACAGATTGGTGCCAACATATACGATTGGTAGAGGTGAGTGGCTTGATGTGTCGGGACTTATAGCCCCACAAAGTGAGATTGATGGTTTGGTGAAAAATGTTGTTGCTGGTAAATTGTCGTTGGGTGATATAGAACAACAATTTGCGATGATGCATAAGAATTATTACGATTATGAGTGGACTTGGGCATACGACAAATTGTTGGAGTATTGGGGTAAGACGATAGATGAAGTTACGATAGACGATTTGGTGGCGTTGATTGAGGCATGGAAGAAGGCGGTTGTTGCGCTTGACAGATTGTTGTATAGTGATGCTAAAAAAGAGTTTGACCTTAATTCTAAGACCGGATTTGGGGTGGATGGTGATGAGTCGGTGAAGATGAGAGACTTTGAGTCGGTGCGTGGTAGTTTTGAGGAAAATCCGTTTGTGAAAGAGTGTTTGCAACATATTGAGCGTAAGACCAAATTGGGTAATGATACAATAGAATTGTTGAAAAATATATGTATTTAAAGCATCTAACAGGTTTGAACTATCGCAATTTGCGTGAATGCGATTTGTGGTTGTCTCCAAAATTCAATTGTTTTTTGGGGTCGAATGGTATGGGCAAAACTAATGTGTTGGATGCGATATATTATCTTTCGTTTACGAAAAGCCATTTGAATGCTGTGGATTCGCAGTTGATACATCACGATGAGGAGTTTTTTATGCTTCAAGGGGAGTATGAATTGGCAGGGCAAGATGAGGTGATTTCGGCAGCAGTGAAGCGTAGAGTAAAGAAGCAATTTAAGCGTAATAAGAAAGATTATCAGCGAATGGCAGATCATATTGGGTTGATACCTGCAGTGTTGATTTCTCCATCGGACCAATATTTAATTGATGATGGTAGTGATGAACGACGTAGGTTTATGGATATGGTGATTTCGCAGTACGACAAGCCTTATTTGATTTCGTTAATGCGATATAATCAGGCGTTGCAGAGTAGGAATTTGTTGTTGAAGCAGGATGATATGCCCGATGCGTCGATGCTTGAGATTTATGAGATGCAGATGGCTTTGGAGGCAGAGTATATTTATCGTCGTAGGAAGGAGTTTGTTGAGGGATTTACGCCTGTGTTTGTGCGATTTTATTGTGCGATTGCAGGCGAAGGCGAGAAGGTGGCATTGATTTATAAATCGCATTCTGAGCAGGGTGATTTGGCTCCGTTGTTGGCTGAATGTCGGGTGCGCGACCATGCTATTGGTTATACAACTCGTGGGTCGCATAAAGATGATTTAGAGATGTTGCTGGATGGGTATCCGATAAAACGTACAGGTTCGCAAGGGCAGAATAAGACTTATCTTGTGGCGTTGAAATTGGCACAATATGTTTATTTGAAACGAGTTACGCAGGTGTCGCCACTGCTATTGTTGGACGATATATTTGATAGATTGGATGCGCAAAGGGTGAAGAATATTGTGGATTTGGTGGCGTCGGATGAGTTTGGGCAGGTGTTTATCACCGATACCAATCGCAATCATACCGACCAATTGATGACACAGGTTGATAGTGAAGTGAAGATATTTAATGTAGAAAATGGAAATGTAGTTTTAACATAAGTACAAAATATATTTATAGGATAATTAAGTATTTTACATTTTAATTATTTTAGTGGGCTACCTTTATTTTTTTAAGTACATGCCTTGTGGTTAACGAACGTAGTATATTGCGTCTCTACATTGTAGTTTAGGGCGTGTATTTGAAAAAAGTAGTTATCCTAAAGGAGTTAGAAATACAGATTATAATTTGTAAACCTGCAAACATAAAGTATGTACTTATGTTAAAATTAATAGAATAATAAAAAATATGGCAATAGAAGTAACAGAAATTTATTGTGAGAATGCAGTGTTGGTGGGCTTGATTACACCACAACAGAAGGAGGCAAAGGCACGTGAGTATATTGATGAGTTGGCTTTTTTGGCTGACACAGCGGGAGCGCATGTGGTGAAAACTTTCTTTCAGAAGATGGATTATCCTAACTCGCGCACGTTTGTGGGAGAGGGTAAATTGGCTGAGATACGTGATTTTATTAAAGAACGTGAGGAGAGCGAAGAGCCTGTAGGTATGGTGATTTTCGATGACGAATTGTCGCCTGTGCAATTGCGTAATATTGAGCGCGAATTGCAGATAAAGATATTGGACCGTACGAATTTGATTCTTGATATATTTGCAAAACGGGCACAAACGGCATACGCAAAAACTCAGGTTGAATTGGCTCAATATCAATATCTTTTGCCACGATTGACTCGTATGTGGACTCACTTGGAGCGTCAACGTGGTGGTATCGGTATGCGTGGTCCGGGTGAAACGCAGATAGAGACTGACCGTCGTATAATCCTCGATAAAATATCGTTGTTGAAAAAACATCTTGTGGCAATTGATAAACAGATGACTACGCAACGCCAGAATCGTGGCAAGATGGTGCGTGTGGCGTTGGTGGGATACACTAACGTGGGAAAATCTACGATGATGAACCTATTGTCAAAGAGTGATGTTTTTGCTGAGAATAAGTTGTTTGCTACGTTGGATACTACTGTGCGTAAGGTG
>JAZRJN010000125.1:0-7331 GCA_045645785.1 Candidatus Aphodosoma sp.
TGGTAAACGTGAAGTTCCTTTTATTTGGCAAAAAACAGCAGATAATGATTGGATTATTAAGTTTGTTGCAGAACGTAGTCTTTTAGTAGAAGATGTTGTAAATGGAGATATTGTTATTCCAGATCGTAGTGAATTTACTAACGTAGTGGAGTATGATCAATTCCGTGAAAGTGTAGAGAAAGGTATTATATTAGATTTGTCGCCATACTCGCTTTATGCATGGTCTGGCAATGGTCGTTATATTCCAGTTTCAGCAAATGTATTGCAGAACGATGGTTTTGGGTCTTATTATGCAGCTGTAATCGATGTTGATATGGATACACTTATTGTTTTCACAGCAGTTCTTAATGCTGGTACAGTTTCGGTGAATGATAAAGGAGAGGTGATGATTTATACACCTCATATGTCAACATTCCGTGATTCGTATGTAGCAACAATAGATAATCCAACAGAGGCAGTTTCGTTACTTGAATATACTCGTGAACGTTCGAATGGAAAAATTGATTTGGCAGAGTATATGACATATCAACGAAATGTAGATTTTGATGGTAATCCTGAATATCAAACAGCTACAGGTTCGGCAGTTTGGGCAAATGATGGTAATGCTTTTGTTACATTTAATTATGATGAAGTGAATCAAACTAAAGTGCCTCAATGTTTCTTTGTTAGATTTGGAGATGAGGATGTTGTAGGTGTTGAAAATACAAGTGTAGAGTTATTGGATGTTTATCCTAATCCTACTTTAGGTGTTGTTTATTTTAATCAACAGCTTCAAAATGTAGCAGTATATGATGTTGCAGGTCGTCAAGTATATTCTCAATCATTTGCTGAGTATTCTATAGATCTTTCTGCATTGAATGTTGGTACGTATGTTATGACAGCACAATCTGAAGGTGAAAATATTATTACAAAAGTGATGATTACTCGTTAATATTACATCTTAATTATAGGTCTATTTTTTCTTATAGTAAGGATGAAATAGACCTTTTTATTTCTTTTTATATAAATTTAAAAAATATTTTAATTATGAAAAAATTATTTTTTATTATTTGTGCATTGTGTGTTGTTTATAGCGCATTTGCTCAAGTTGAGTGTAAAACAATTGCAGAGATTAAGTCTCAGCCAAATAAAACTGAGATTTTATATACAGGGGAAGCAATGACAACCTTTTATAATGGCGCATCTAGTGGTTTATTTATCGAAGATGCTACCGGAGGTGTTCTTATTTATGGCTATTCGCAATCATCAAAAGCTTCAGATCATGTTATAGATGGTATGAAGATAACAAATATTAAAGCAACGTGGGAACCTCAAGAGTCTGGTAAAGCTGCTCGTATTAAAATTGCGACACAAGACAAAAATATGCCAATAATTAATGCAAAAGATTTGGAAGTTGAGCCAACTCGTGTTACAATGGCTGAATTTTTTGCAAATAAGGCATTTTATGAGGGAAAGGCTATTGTTATAACTGATGCAAAAATCTCACCTAAGGTAAATTCAAAATATTATTTGATTTATGATGGTGATTCTGTAGTTTTTCATTCTACAAATGTATCTTCTTATGCACCTGCTGGAGGCGAAATGGCTGGTGTTTATTGTGGTTTTGATTATAATCGCTTTGTACTTTGCGCGCCAGAATTTATTAAAGCAACAGAATTTTATTCTTTTACAGATATGGCGACATATTATAAAGGGAAAAATTATGAGATAGTTGACGCTGAAGTGGGAGGAGCTGTTCTTGTAAATTACGTCACAAAAGTTGATGAATCTAAGACTGCTATTTTTGCACAATATTTGGGCCTTACAGGTTTGTTGAATAATGGTATTACTATCTTTGTGAGTGGAGAAACATCAATTGTCGCAGGTGATAGTATTGATGGATTCTATGGTAAATATACAGATTCGTATAAAGATTCATCTTTCCCTTACGATTATACCGACTTTAAGGGGGCATATTTTAATCAATCGGCTGACAAGGCGCTTAATGTGCGTAGTAGCAACAATTCAATAGCAGTAAATGCAGATGTAAATATTTCAGATCTTATAACAAGTCGATTGGCGTTTAACTATGCATCGCAAATAATAGCATCTCGTTATGTTGGTAATCTTTATGCTGAAGGTGAAAAATATTATTTTGGAATTTCATACGAGCAAAGTAAAGGTGATGATGAGTCGGATGCAGGTAGTATGGAGATGGTAGAGAGCAAAATTCGTATTGTTGGAGCTGAAGGTTTGGATTTAAGTGAATATGTCTCAAATGAGGTTATTATTGCGGGTGTTTATGATGCCAGCGTACTTAATGAAGAGCCAACTATTATGGTTCGTAATGCGAAAGATATTTTAAAACCATATTATGAATTTAATACACTTGCAGAAGTTTATGAAGCAGGAGAGCCTTTATCTGGTGAAGTAGTATATGCTTTGAAGGGTGAAGTTGTTGTGAATTATAAACGTACACAAAAGAATTCAGGAGTTGATCAATCTTGGGTTTTTGTTGAAGATGAAACAGGTGTTATGGCTTTAGACTTTGGAAGTGCTTCAGTTACTTCTATTAAAGTTGGAGATAAAATTAAAGGTATTAAAGGTTCGTACAGTGATGGTATTCGTTATGGTTTAGAACAAATACAAGCCCCAACATTGACAATTGCTGCAGATGCAAATATTGAAGTTGTAAGCAGTGATAATGAGTTGAATGTTGTAAAAACAACTCTTGCTGAGGTTATTAAAGATACAATGCAGTATTGTAGTCGTATTGTGGAATTGACTAATTTTGTAGGAACAAGTGAAACGATTACAGATGGAACAGGAGTTCGTGATGATTATTATCTTTATGATAAATCAGAGCCATCATTAGAAATGCATTATACACCATCTTTACATACGGGAGATCCTATTCTTGGAGATAAACTTGTGCTTAAGGGATTGGTAAACTTTAACTGTCTTGATGGATATTATGTGATTTATCGTATTTCTGTAACAGAAGATTTAACTGTTGATGCAGAAGATGTTAATGGTACTTCTGCCAAAGTTTATGCGTCTGCAGGCACTCTTTATATTGAATCGGTAGGAGGTGAGATGATAGAGGTTTA
Source organism: Candidatus Aphodosoma sp. (assembly GCA_045645785.1). Taxonomy (GTDB): domain Bacteria; phylum Bacteroidota; class Bacteroidia; order Bacteroidales; family Paludibacteraceae; genus Aphodosoma. Next base: position 3,090 of record JAZRJN010000125.1, read on the forward strand.
TAGTGTAGATGGTAGATTAGTTTATTCTACAACTAATTCTTCGAATGTGGTAGAACTTAGTAATTTAACTGGTGTTATCATAGTTAAGGTTGATGGTGTTGCATATAAAATTATTGTGAAATAGAGTTTGGATATTATTTAGTAAAATATAAGCTAAAATAATTGTATTTTAGTTTATATTTTACTTATTAAAAACAACTAATACTTGCGAATATGAAAAAAATCGATTTAACGTTTAAGGTGTTATTTATTGTTTTAGTCTCTTTTATTTCGATTATGTCTGTTTCTGCAGCTACGACAGTAACGACGATTGCAGATTTAAAAGCTTTAGACAATGGAACAAAAGTAACTTTTAATGGAGAAGCAATGACAACATTGCACTTGAATTATAGTCTTTCAACTCAAAATGGTATTTTTATTCAAGATGCTTTAGGTAATGCAATTTTTTTGCAACATGCATATTTGAGTGAAACTAATACTTTTTTTGATGATGATAGATATGATGGTTATAAAATGAATAAGGGAGGTACAGAAGTATTTTCTTTTACTGGGACATTTAAAAAAGCAGATTCTTCATACCCAGCTCGTATTGAGTTTACAGATGAAGAGATGGAAGGGGTGAAAACTGGTACAATAGGAAATCCTATTCCATATATTGCAATTACGAAAGATGAATTACTTGCAGAACCATCAAAATATGAAGGTTTAGCATTAAAACTTACAGCAGATGTAACTAAAGAGGGTACAACGTTTTATACTACGACATTCTGTTTTATGAATTCGCAGAATAAATTGCCAATTAATATTGTATCCGGAATTTCTGGAGGTAGATCATTTCCTGCAGTTGGAACTTTTTATGGTATGTGTTTGAATTATAATAATGGTTATAAGTATCTAATATCAGACCGTTATAGTATAGAGCCTACAGCTTTTTTTAAATTGAATGATCTTAATGAATTTGTTGATGATGTGAATAGAGATTATATTTCTACTATAGAAATTGAAATAAAAGAACCTGTTATTGTAAATTATGTAGCTAAGATGTTAAATTCTGCGAATTATTATGTGGAATCGACAAATAATGCTATTCCTGCTGTAACATCAGGTGTTTGTATTTCAGTTTTATCAAGAGGAATGAATATCTCAGTGCAAGAGGGAGATAGTATTAAGGGCTTAAAAGGATTTTATTCAAAATATAAGAAAGATGGGGAAATTACTCAAGGTAGTATCTTCCGTATTCAAGAAGAAAATTTATCTAAATTAGAGGTTGTAAGTTCAGAAAATAATATTAATTGGAAAGAAGACAAAGTGTATAATATACTTTTAAATCCTTCAAAATATGAGTCGCGTTTACTTTCGTTGCCTATTGGAACATTTAAAAATGTTGTATTTTTAGAAAATGGACAGGAGGTTGAACGTACTGCATTTATTCAGTATGACGGAGCACTTAGAAAACAATATGATACAATTAGAGTTCAAATTGCAGGAGGGGGAGATTTAACGCCTTATATAGATAAAGAGTATGCTATTATGGGTATTCTTGATTTGTCAGAGACAATATCTTTTGGTTATCCAACGATATTGCTGCGTGATGAAAGAGATATTCTTTTTGATAGAGAATTTGAAAATATTGGAGCAATGTTAGCAGAAGGGAAGCCACGTTCGACAAATGTAGAATATTCAATTAAGAATCCAGTATTAGTTACGTATAAGTATTATTCTGAGAATAATGTGGGTGGAGGAGAACATATGTGTGGATTGTATATTCAAGATTCAACGGGGGCAATACTTTATAAAACAGGACAACAAGTTGCAGGTGTTAATGTAGGTGACTCTGTTGTAGGTATAAAAGGTAAATTTCAATTTGGAAGTAGATTAAGAGAGGAGGCGCACTATTTTAAAGCCGAAGCAACAACTCCTCTTGAGGTATTGAGTAGTGCGAATGAATTAAAACCATTGAAAGTTACGTTGGAGGATGTTGTTAATGACCCAATGTTATATGCATCTCGTTATATTGAAATAGAAAATCTTGAAATAATTGTTAGATTTGGTTTTTCACAAGGTTATGCATACGAAACAGAAATGCTTTATCAAAATGGTGTTACAATGACACTTAATAGTCTTTGGGAGGATAAATATGACAATATGTCTGTAACTGGTGTTGTGGGATATGGTATTATGGGATATGGTTTTACTATTTTGCCAGATCAAGTTAGAAATACAACTAAGTCATTTGATGGAACATGTTATCGTATTAAAGATATCAAGAATCTTTCAGCAGGTACTGAATTTACGTATGTAGGCAATGCAACAACAACATTTACAGATTATGAAAATGGAATTTTGATTGAAGATTATACAGGTGGTATATTATTGAAAAATTCAAAATTAGGGGATAATGGTATAAGTGCTATTAAACCAGGTATGTTGATAACAAATATTAAGGGGAAATATCAACCTTCAGCGGATGATATTATTGCTAATATTGAGATTTTGGATGAAGATTTGGAAAATATTCAAGTGAAAGAAGAAAATCACGTTATTGATTATTATTCGACAGATGTTAATGTTATTAATCATTTTTATTCTAAATATCTTGAGGGTAGAGCTTTAATGCTTCGCAATCCTACTATTTTAGAAAAAAATGAGGCTTATGTTTTTGTATTCTCATATTTTGATGCTGGGGGTAATGAAACTGTTATTAGTTTGCCTGTTGTTATAAAGGGAGACGTTGATATGACAAAGGACGAATTTATGGGTTATGCTCGTAAATTTGATGGTGTGTTGACTTTTGTTGTTGTTGGAAGTGATGATTCAGAAACACTCGTTGATGTTGATGATATTAATATAGAAGAGGATATATTTTTATCTGTTTCCGGAGATTTATTTGCACCTAATGCGACATCTATAGTTGTTTATGATATTAATGGTAGAGTAGTGTTAATGACAGATGCGTCTCAAATTAATCTCTCTGCACTTAATAAAGGTGTTTATGTCGTGCGTGCTATTTATGCCGATGCTTCGCAGCAAACTATAAAAGTAATTCGATAAAGTTAATATTTTGATATTACAAATGAAAAAGGCTATTTGTATGTAAATATACGAATAGCCTTTTTTTATTGTAAAAACACGAAAAAACAATAAAATCGCGAAAAATATTGCTATAAATTATATGTGAAAATGCTATAAAATTGCTTTTTGACCTCTGTTTTGTATGCTAAAATCAACTTTTTTATAGGATATTTTAAATTTATTTTATTGATAATCAGCGGTATTGGAAATTTTTGTAAAAAAAGTTATAAAAACGCTTGCTAATATAGAAAAAAGTTGTACCTTTGCATTCGGTAAGTCCTACACGACCAGCTCCCTTTGAACTCCCCCAGGACTTGACCGTAGCAAGGGTAGGAGGTTGTAGCGGTGCGATGTAGGTAGCTTACCTTTCCAATATAAAATTTGCCTCTTTAGCTCAGTTGGCCAGAGCACGTGATTTGTAATCTCGGGGTCGTTGGTTCGAATCCGACAAGAGGCTCGAAAGAGAGTGATAGACTGAAAAGTTTGTCACTCTTTTTTTTGTATTTATACTTTGTGATACAAAAAAAAATTATTACCTTTGTGTAGTTAATTATATTAGGATAAATGGGTATGAATATGAATAGACATGCTATGAATTTTGGTGCGATAATGGGGTTGGTTTTTTCGATTAACTTCTTGATTACTACTGTGAAGAGTCTTGCTTTTTTGCAGTATGGGTTTGTGGTGGTGATAATATATTTGGTGTATAGGTTTGCAGTGCATTGTCGTGAGAATGTGATGGATGGCGTGATGTCGTATGGTTCGGCGTTGTGGTATGTTATGCAATTGTTTATGTATGGGTCGATGATTTCGGCTTTGGTGCGTTATGTGTTTTATATGTATATTAAGCCTGATTTTTTGGAGAATCAGTTGAATGAAACGATGAAGGCTTTGCAGGGAACACCTATGGCAGAGATGATTACGGGGGATGTTTATCAACAGACTATGGAATTGATGACGCCACTTAATATGGCGTTGCAGGCGATTTGGGTGAATTTGATTTTGGGATTGTTGTTGGGGCTTGTTATGGCTGGGGTTGTGAAGAAGGCTGAGAATCCGTTTTCTGATGATGGTGTTGAGATGTGAAAAGTTGCAGAAATTTTAATTGTTAATTTTTAATTCTTAATTAAATATATGGATATTTCGGTAATTGTGCCTTTGTTTAATGAG
>JAZRJN010000126.1:0-2026 GCA_045645785.1 Candidatus Aphodosoma sp.
GTTAGATATAACATCAAAACATGGTGGAGTATCTCCAACTTGGTATATTTACCAAATGATGGTGAATGCTTTGTGTCCTCATGTGATGCCAGTGGGAAATAAAGCTCCTCTATTGGATTTTTTTAATTATTGTTTTATTACAGAGTTTAGTACGGCAAGTCGTCCTAATAACAATAATCCGACCGAAGAAGAAATTGAAGATACACGAAAATCAATTGAAAAGCGTACTTCATTGCTTTCTTCTGATTTTTATCGATCGTTTCCCATTGTTATATTAGCATGTGGGAGGTATTTTGATTGGTACAATATAAATATTGAGCGGATATTTGATGTTAAATGGGAAGGCTCGACAGAACAAGTATTATTTAATAATGGAAAGAAGATTTGGCTGAATTTGCATTATTCCGAAGACCGAAAGCGTATTGTTATTCATACATGGCAAGCTTCTGGGATATTTAGACAAGGTTTAAAAAATATACAACCATTTTTTGATTATTTGTCAAGATTTAAGCTTTAAAAAAATGCCCTAAACAGTTATAAGTAGTTTAGGGCATTTTTTGTTAAAGTAATGATATTTGTGTTGAATAAAGCATATCGGGCACATCTGACAGAGTTTTTACCTTTTTCATTGTTTCAATGAGACTATTTTGGATTTTATGAAATAGTTTGGTGTAATCTTCAGGAGACATTTGTTTGCGGGCATTTTCTACATATCCATAGAAGACCATTGGAGTTTGGATGCTTCTTAACATTTTACCAATTGCTTCGCTTGGCATTTCTCCAGCTTCGTATAGGCGGTATTGATTCACCCCTAATCCAAGAACAAGGGAAATTTTTGATGCAGAAAGACCATATTTTTTGCGTGTTTGTGCTATTTCTAAAGGTGAAGGAATACCATATTTTTCTCTATATTGAGAATGTACTTGTTCAAGATTTTCGGCATCTAATTCTGTGTCAGTAAAAAACATGCCAGTATCGACACAAAGATAACCTTTGTGTATATAATTATATTGCTCTTTACGATAAATCATAGTGCGAGGTTCTTCGCATAATTTAACTTCTCCTCCTGTGAACGGACTTGTCATTTTTTATCTTTTTTATAAGGATATTTCATGGGATATTCTGCAATGTGGAAAGAAATACATATGGTTTGTCTATTAGGTAATCCATAGCAAATTTTGATGTATACTTCTTGACCATTGACTTCTTTGCCAAATACCCATAAATCTCCGAGTTTATCTAATAGGTTTGTTATAGGTCCTTCTGAATAATCTGTTACAGTAATTTTTTTGATAATTTCTTTACGTTGATTCGGAATAATATCCAATGCAGCAAGAGTATCAATATTTTTACCTCGATCGTCGTAAAAGATTATGTCAAAAATTTCAACTTTTTGTTTGAATTCGTTAAGGAACTTTTCTATTTCTGCAATAGTTGCTATCATTGTGTGTTTAATTTTTTGCAAAGATAGTGTTATTTGCTTAAATATGCAAGTTTTTCAACGGAAAAGTTGAAAAAATACCGTTTTGTTGCTTTTGTGGCAAGTACAATGTTATTGTTTAGTGAACAAAATTTATGCCATTTTTTTTTATTTTTTTTAGCTCAATAACTTTTTTATTGTAAATATCCTTTACACTTTTTGGGGGGTGTGGTGTAAAGTTTCTTTACATACGGAGGAAATGGTTGGTTTGTAATGTTCGGTTATTCAGTGAGTTAATGTTTTGGCACAGCTTTGGCACGAGTGAGAATAGAAATAAAAATAATAATTATATGAAATCGTTTTTGAATTTTTTGAGTAGGAATAAGCTCTACACTTTTATTGAGGTGGTAGGGATGGCTGTGGCTTTGGCGTTTGTGATTTTTATTGCGACTTTTGTGACTACACAACTTACGCGCGATAGCGAAATTAAGGGGCGAAATATTTATGTTAGTCGCTCGGAGAGGATGTTTATTGGGTGCGGTACGTTGAAGGAGCAGTTGGAGGGACGATTTGCCGAAGTGGAGGATATTTGTAGGTTGTTTGATA
>JAZRJN010000127.1:0-3944 GCA_045645785.1 Candidatus Aphodosoma sp.
ACCATCACTTTTGCACATTGATTTTTATTCAACATATTCTCTAATGCTTCCCCATTTTTTCTAATATCACTTTTTGATAATTGCTTACCATAAGCAGCTTTAATCAAGCCCGCTTTTCTACGTTTTACACCACTAATACTATCATTAAGTATTACATTCCATCCAAAACTATGATCATCATATTTATCTGGGATAGGAATAGCTTGAAACGCATGATAAATAGGCATACCAAAAGTATCTTCAGAATGATATACCATCATAGTTGAAAGTGAATTTCTACGATATTCTTGCAATTCACCCTCTGATTGTGCCATTAAACTACAACACAAAATACTAACAAATAAAATTATAATATGTTTTTTCATAGAATTTATAGATTATTATTAACGTTATTAATGTAAGAATCCAATATTGGTATCATGGCTTTTTTGATTTTCACCAAAAGCCACACCAATCTCTCTTACTGCATTAATTAATTCCTTATTCAATTCATGTGAATCATTATATTTTTTCATTTCAAAATCATAATCTTCACGCATTCTAGATTTTATCTCATCATAAAGAGTGTTAGCTTCTTCATAACAACCAGAATCAGGATAAATAAGAGACAAATATTGACTTGCTTCAAGCGCACCATCTTTATCATAATTAGCCATCCAAACTGATTTAGCCATCGCCAAATTTTGATGACACTGAAATTTTAACATATCCTTATATATAACCACAGATAAATCTAATGCTTGCTCATAATATTTACATTCTGAAGGAATGGTAGTGAGCATCCATATTGCTTCATCAAAAACTTGCATATTTGCTAAAGTTTGTGCTTTCTTTAAAAGTTCTGGAGCTTTCTCGTTATAATAAGCTATAATTTTTGATTTACCCTCATTCACAAATTTTGATAATTCTGGAGAATTTGTCTTAATATTATTAAGTGCATTAAGATAACATTTTGCTTCTGTTGTACCAACACCTTTAACTGTCAATGTTGTAGAAGCAAATACAACTTCATTATAACTATCACCTATATAAAAAACAACGTCCATTACTTCTGCGATTTGAGTAGGAGGACCAGGCAATATATTTTTTGTTTGTGGCACTACAATCGCTGTGATAAAAAATTGATTTTGCCAATTACTTGATAGAACTCCGTTTTTTGTAATAACATTAGTCAATTTACTTTGCATTTGGGCTTTTCCTGCAGGAGGAAATGGTTCAACCAAATCTTCTACAACAACCTGTAAAGCCAAAGTTGATTGAGAAGACTCTTGTGCGAAACAATAACAACATGTTATTAGTAACACAAAAAATATAATCTTTTTCATAATTTTAAAGTTTAAATTTTACTTTTCTCCAAGTACTAAAATAGTTTTACCTAATCCACTATCCAATACTTTAACAGGAATATTATATGGTTCTTTACGTAACAAATTTCTAAGTTGACGTGCAAAACGTTTAGTATCCATAGCTACCCCATTAGTATCATACAACGGAATTCTTACTTGTTCATATTTAATATAGTTCTCTGAAGATCCCAACGTACTAAAACGTCCTTGTACAGTATTAGCAGCCATCCAATCTTCAATTATTTCACTCAATTCATATCCATCAAATTCAGTTTCTAAATCAATACCAGCTTCATTATCTGCAAACACACGAATTTCCAAAGCAACTTCCCTACCATTAGCAAATAAATCATCAAAATGAGATTGTAAACGGTTATTAAAATTGTCAATATGCGCAAGGACTGCCTCCTCTATAAGATTTGGAAGTTCAGCAGAAAAAGATGGAGTACCTGTTCCATTTGCACCACCTATACTTTTCCCTGTATACGCATCCTTTCCTTCAAGAATAAAAGTAAGTGAACGTTTAGGACCTTGTTGCACAATATTCCATGTTAATTCAAGTATAATATCAGCTTTTGCTGTACGCAAAAGAATATCTCTTGGAGATTCTGCCATAGCATTACCATTTGAACTTGTAGTAACACTCATTTCTGCATTTTCTTGCTCTATCAACTTAATTTGTTGCTCAAGATCTTTTAAAGGAAATCCTCTTTCTGCCATTAAATCATTAATCTTAGCAATGGCTAATTTAAGGTCCATATTAGTCTGCAAAGCAGTACTATAATCAGGTATCCTTTTCACCCTACCTTGGTCTTCATAATCCATTACATAACCATTCTGATTACACCAAACATCTGAAGGAATAACCATCAAAGTTGGTTTCTTTGCTTGTCCAAACATACAATTCACGACAAACAAACTTACCACAAAAAACAATAATTTCTTTTTCATATCAATAAGTTTTTAAAATGTTATCATCTATTAATTTTTGTTTGAGCGCTTTTCTATCTACAGTAACAGACACTTGCACCAATACTTGCAATTTGTTATTATTCCAATTCTCTGTAATAATACGAGTATCATGCAAACTTGTAAAATCTCTATACGCCCCACCATCTGCAAAAAAAGCATTAAAATAATCTTCATATCGCTCTCTTGCATTAACCTCAAGCATTAAAGGCTTAAGCGAAGATATATGTGTATTCGTTGATTGAATCCCAACAAAAAGAATATCATATACAGCTTGCTTACGAGCTTCATCATATGCTACAACGGCATTACGCCCCCTACCAAATGTTCGAATATTATACGAACCATCTAATTCAGAAGAAATAATTTTACTCTCATAATTATAAAACGCTTGAGAAGAGCGAACTCCACAACTCGTCAAAATTACAGACAAGATTGCTACTATGAATAATGTTACTCGTTTCATAACAAATACAAAATTAAAAACCATGACTTAAACCTTTAACAATACCAGCATTTTCTAAAGCTTTTCTAAGGGCATCCTTATGCACTGTTACCACAACTCCAACCTTATATTCTTTTCCTACCCTAATAACTTCATGCGCTGCAGAAGTTAAAGAAACATACTTCATATACTCTCCCTTTATATCATCAAAAAACAATTTAAAATAATCTTTATACTCTAACTCTGCACCAGGTGTAGACACAATAGCTCTTTGTGTAACACATCCTTTTTGTCCTGTAAAACCTTTAAAAATAACACCATGCACAGCATTTTTTTTACATTGTTCTGCAGCTAAATGTGGATTTTTAGAATATGTCCAAACTTTTACTAAATAAGTCCCTTGAACTCCATTACCCTCACATTCCAATTCATAACGGAACTCAGCAGTATCAACATTCAACCCTTTCCTTGTTGCACAAGAAGATAGCAACAAAACAAAAACAACAATTAAAAAATAAAATTTTTTCATGATATAATCCCTAAATACGTGTCGGGCGCAACTTTTTATAAATTAGAAATATAGATACAAAAAAAGCGGGACCGCATTATTGCTGTTCCGCTATTCGAGGCTCTGGTATTGCCTTTAACTCCGAACAAGCAATACTGAAGCCCACGCTGATATGTACGAACACACGCCACCCACATCGGTAGCATGCACATGGATATACACATCCCGAGGTCATCAATATGCTGCAATGCTTGGAGTTATAAGAGAATTTACCAGATTCCGAATAGCCAAGTCAAAGCGTTATATGACGCCTTATATATAAATATATCTTGTAAACATCCCACCCTCAACGACAATCTATCGCCACTCCCTCACGTGGGCTTATTTACATCGGCAAAGTTACAAAATAAATTTATAAAAAAAGAATAATTTGCAAAAAAAATATAAAAAAGTGTCACATTCTCTATTCCCTATGCCCTGTTCCCTACCTAATAGCAACCCTCTTCAGAGGATAACCCTACCCTCTACGAAGGATATACGAAGGATATACGAAACATAACCTTATCCTCACCATACCATATAAAAAATAGACTCCACCCTACATTTGTAGGATGGAGGGTTTGTTATCGGGTATAATACTCAACGACTAGTTGGGAGTTCGTGCAGTTCGGTGATG
>JAZRJN010000128.1:0-14521 GCA_045645785.1 Candidatus Aphodosoma sp.
ATGTAATAGGGCTAATGATACCATTAGCACGAATAGATGCCGCCAACTCCTCCAATGCCTCATCGTCAAAATCGGTACGAGGTTGATTTGGATTTGGTTTTATCTTACTTATTTCTATCTCATTAAAAATGGTCGAACCTACCGCAGCCACTGGCTCTGTTTCAATCAATGCGCTTAGTCCACGACCTAATGCTTGTTTTTTCATATAATAGATATTTAGTAACGAGTAGCGAGACTTACTCCCTATTCCTTGTTCCCTGTTCCTTATTCCTTATTTATAAGTTCTTTTGCAAGTTCGATATGGTTTTGTGCTCCACGCGAATCTGGGTCATAAACCAATGCAGGTTGTCCATACGAAGTTGCTTCTGAAAGTTTTACGTTACGCTGAATAACAGTTTTGAACACCATATCACCAAAGTGTTTACGCACCTCTTCAGCCACTTGATTTGCATAACGAAGACGAGCATCGAACATAGTAAGCAAGAAACCTTCGATATTAAGAGCAGGATTCAAGCCACTTTTAATAATCTTAATAGTATTCAACAACTTACCAATACCTTCAAGCGCAAAATATTCACATTGCACAGGAATTATTACTGAATCGGCAGCCGTAAGAGCATTAACAGTGATGAGCCCTAACGATGGCGAACAGTCAATAATAATATAGTCATATTTACTCTTTTCTGCCACCAACATATTACGCATACATTTCTCACGATTTTCGAGGTTAAGCATCTCGATTTCAGCACCTACAAGGTCGATATGTGATGGCACAATTTTCAAACCTTCAATATCAGTATCAAAAGTAGCATCAGCCACTTTCACTTCGCCAATCATACATTCGTAAACCGTAGTTTTCAACTCTTTAATTTCAACACCCAAACCCGACGAAGCATTTGCCTGTGGGTCAGCATCTATAAGTAGCACCGTTTTCCCTTGTTTTGCCAACGATGCCGAAAGATTGATACTGGTAGTTGTTTTACCTACACCACCTTTTTGATTTGCTATTGCTATAACTTTTCCCATAATCATATTTTTAAAGACAGAATAACAAAAGAACAGAAACATTCTTTATAATATTTTCTAAATTTTGTTATTATGTTATTTTGTCTTTTCTAAGTTTTGTTCTATTACTTCTATAATTTTACTTGAATGAAGACTCTCAAGGCAACGATAATCTCCATATTTACATTTTTTATCTGAATGAGCTGTACATGGGCGACACGAAAAATCTACGCCTACACAATTCTCTGCCGATTGTTTCCAACCCAAGAAACCTGAGTAGTGATGCGATGCTCCCCAAACACTTACAACAGGCACTGCCATCAACGAAGCTAAGTGCATATTTGCCGAGTCCATACTCACCATCACATCAAGCTGATTCATTAAAGCCAATTCATCATCAAGTTGCAAATTGGTATGTACAGCATATACATTTTCATACAACGACTGCCAATCCGCCAACAACTCATTCTCCATCTCACCTGCTACAAATAAAGATATTTTCGTGTTAGGTTGCTTGTCAAAATACGCTATAATATTCTTCATTTTGCGAAAAGGCAAGGTCTTACCTCGTGCCATCGAAAATGGAGCAATACCAATCCATCGTTCCTCTTTTTCACCGTATAACCCCACGATTTTCGCTTTTTGTTCAGCTGATGGCTCATACAATTTCTCAAACACATCATTCACTTTCAAACGTATCTTTGCATATAAACGAGCTTGTCGATCAAAAATTGTAGGTATCGGATGATACTTTTCTGCTCCTCGCTTAATCAACATCTCCTGTTCTACCGAAGCAAATCCAATAGCCAAAGTCTTAGTTCCAAAGAGCATAAACAGACGAGCAATCATCTTTGTGCGCCACGACCGCTGCATATCAAGCACTACATCAGGACGCATAGCTTTCAACTCTTTAAAAAGTCGATAAACCCCCATTGGAGTTTTATGAGCTCCTCGAATATCCCCCCCCACAAAAGTAACATTGTTCAACTTATCGAAAAGAGGGCGCAAAAAACTACGACTAAGCACAATAAATTCATGCTCAGAATAGTCGCACGTAAGCCCATAAAGCTGTGGAACAATTGCAGCAACATTACTAATCGACGAAAAACAAGTTATCAACACTCTCATAGTTAAAACATTATCTACTTTATAAATGCTTATGCAAATAAAGTACAAAAATAACAATTTTTATTGAATGTTCCACGCTATTTTTAGTTAAAAATATTAACAAGATATTAACAAAACACGAGATACAAAACTAATAGTCTCATATCTCGTGTCTAATATCCTGTATCTAACATCTCTACTTTGATGCGTCAAGCCCAAATCTATTCCAACGGATTTTGCCATTAAACCATTTCACATCTCTATCCAACGACAACCAAACAAATACTGGACGACCTACGATATGGTCTTCAGGCACAAAACCCCACATACGCGAATCGGCTGAATTGTGACGATTATCACCCATCATCCAATAATAATCCATTTTGAAAACATACTGTATTGCTGGTTCGCCATTAAGGTATGCCACCGCATCGCGATAATCAAGTGTATTACGTTCATAATTCACAATACATGGGCGATAACGCAAAATATTATCTTCGGTAAGTTGGATTGTATCGCCTTTTGCAGGTATCCAAAGCGGCCCATAATTATCTCTATTCCACTTATATGTATAAGGTAATGGATATATCGGAGTGTGCATTTCTGGCAATATTTTTTCCACAGCCACTTGCACAACCATAGGCATAGTCTTTACTTTTTCAAGGACCTCTTCGGTCATAGCCATTACATAAATTGGTCCCCATGAGCCATTATTTTTAGGTTCCATGCCTATACGCGTTAGATATGGAGCATAATTTACACCATTCAACATTGATGTTTCCGTAACACTAACACCCAATTTATGCAAAGCTTCAGCCGTAAATGTTGCACCATTGGTTTGTACGAAATAGTTATGTTGCACACCTTTAGGATTTTCAAACACTTCGCCATCAACATACAATACGTTATCTCGCAACTCAATAGTCTGACCAGGCAAACCAACACAACGTTTCACATAATTCTCGCGACGATCGACTGGACGCACTACCAACTCACCCAATTGAGACTCTTGTTGACGCACTTTTTTTGCCCCAACCGCCATGCGCTCTATAAAATTATCGTATGGAATCACACTATCATACTCAAATGTACGAAATGCAATCGTACTTTGAGCAGCTTGAAAACACAACGAATAATAATCAGGATTAGCACATAATAGTGGCACTGTATCTCCAGCAGGGAAGTTAAACACTACAATATCACCCAATTTCACTTTGTCCCAGCCTTTCAATCTACGATATTCCCATTGTGGTTTTTCGATATACGATTTACACCCCCAAGGGAAAGTATGTTGCACAAGCGGAAACGACAATGGTGTATTTGGAATACGAGGACCATAACTGCATTTGCTCACTGCAAGAAAATCGCCAACTTTCAATGTTTGTTCCAATGATGACGACGGAATTTGATAATTTTGAAACAAATAGAGATTGATAAAATAGACCGCCACCAATGCAAAGACTATCGCGTCAATCCACGAACAAATAGTATATAGTGTTTTATTCGTATTTTCATATTTTTTCCACCAAGTCCAAGGTATAAACTTAGTAATGAAAATATCAAAAATAAACGGATATAGCAACATCCACCAAAAATTGCCAACCCAAGCAATAAACAAAACATAAATCAACGACCATATCGCCAACTTAATCCACGACCCAATAGGTCTTTTCAAACGAGATTTATTCATATATTAGATTTTTAGTAGCGAGTAGCGAGTAACAAGACTGCTATTCAGTATCATATTTTAGATTTTTAGTAGCGAGTAGCGACTTTCTCAATTTTATCGCCAAAGACTCAAAGACCTTCAACTCTCAATTCTCAATTCTCAATTCTCAATTCTCAACTCTCAACTCTCAATTCTCAATTCTTGCGATAAGCGAGAGCAGAATCAAGCTTGCTTAGATTATGTCGAGCGTAGCAAGAATCATGAGCGTAGCAAATAATTCTCAATTCTCAATTCTCAATTCATTAAATCCGACATCGAATAAAATCCAGCAGGGTTACCTACCAAAAATTCTGCTGCCACCACAGCCCCCAAAGCAAACCCTTCACGCGATTTTGCCTCATGCATGATAGTTATAGTATCCACCGCCGAGTCATATTTTACAATATGAGTACCAGGCACTTTGCCCTCTCTCAACGCCTCAATCCCCAATTGACTGTTGACTGTTGACTGTTGACTATCGACTAATACCCACTCCTTCTTTCTATCAAGATTTTCCAAAATACTTTCTGCCAATGTAATGGCTGTTCCACTTGGCGCATCTTTCTTCTCTGTATGATGTATCTCTGTCATCGCCACATCGTAATTGACATAGCGATTCATCATCGCAGCCAAACGTTTGTTCAATTCAAAAAACAAATTAACGCCCAACGAGAAATTCGATGCCCAAAACAAAGTATATCCCTTCTCTGCAATCTCTTCTTTCAATTCTGGCAACACAGCATTCCACCCTGTAGTTCCCGACACCACAGGCACCCCTGCAGCCCAAGCCTTGCGATAATTCTCCACAGCTTTTACAGGAATAGTAAACTCTATCGCCACATCTGCCGACGCAAATGCCGCCGACTCAAACTCCTCTTGATTATCAACATCCACTTTCGACACAATTTCATGTCCACGTTCAAGGGCAATACGCTCAATGATATGCCCCATCTTTCCATATCCTATAAGTGCTATTTTCATATTTCTCTAATAAAATCCAATGCCTCAAATATTTCTTCTTTTGTAACTATTTGATTGATACGCACATCGCCAACTCCCGCAAGCAACGTAAAATTTATATGCTCACCGCTATTTTTCTTATCGTGCATCATCAATTCATAGAGTCTATCATACTCTTTGCATGAATAAGGAAATGCTCCATAATACTCTTTTGCAAAAGCTACTATCCTCATCAACACATCTTTATCGAACCTCAATTTCACAAAAGACAAATACAACTCAGCCACTATACCCCACATCACAGCAAATCCATGCAACATTGGCCGACCCATTTCATACGACAACGACTCGAATGCATGCCCCACTGTATGTCCAAAATTCAATGCCTTACGTTGCCCTTTCTCTTGTGGGTCAAGTTCAACAATCCTCTCTTTAACATCTAAATTTTGTTTCAGTAACAACGATAAGCGACCACTATCAAACTCGTCTAAATCATACGCCAACGTCTGCTCCAACAATATTGAATCAGCAATCAACCCATGTTTCACCATCTCAGCATAGCCCGACAACTTATTTTTAAAATCAAGTGTTTCAAAAAACTGCGGATTTATCAACACTTTTTCTGGCGTAGCAAATGCACCTATTTCATTTTTCAATCCTCTGAAATTCACACCAGTCTTGCCTCCTGTCGCAGCATCAACCACTCCAAGCAACGTGGTTGGCACATTCACAAAACACATTCCTCGCTTGAATGACGCCGCCACAAATCCACCCAAATCAGTCACAACTCCACCTCCCACATTCACCAACAACGACGACCGAGTTGCTCCATTATCCACCAATTCATTCCACACCTCAATAGCCGTATCTATCGTCTTAAACTCATCTCCCGCCTCTATTTTTATCACCTTAGCTTTATCTAATATATCAACGTCTCGTGTCTCACATCTCGTGTCTCGTGTCTCGTGTCTTAAAATAGGCAAACAACACTCTGCCGTATTCTCATCAACCAACACAAAAACCCTATCAGCAGCCACAGTCTTCACTATAGCCACCAATTGCCCCACCACATCATCAGTTATCACAAAATTCCCCATTCCTCACTCCTCATTCCAAATTTCTCATTGTCATTTGCTCATCTCCAACATCTTATGTATTGGACGCACTGCACGTTCTCTAATCGCCTCATCCACCTCAATTGCAGGTTGCTCATCACGTAAGCAGAGATATAATTTTTCAAGAGTATTCATTCTCATATAGTCACACTCATTTTTCGAACAAGCACGACCAGCAGGAGGCACAGGAATAAACTCTTTTTGAGGACAACGTTTTTGCATTTCGTGCAAAATACCAGACTCTGTACACACAAGGAACTGAGTATATTCACCATCTACGGCATAATTCAACAACGCTTGAGTCGAACCCACCACGTCTGCCAAGTCCGCAATCTCTTTTTTACATTCAGGATGAACCAATACCTTCGCCTCTGGATATTGCGCCTTAAGTTCAATCAATTTTTCAAGCGAGAATTGCTCATGCACATGGCAAGCACCATTCCACAACAACATATTTCTGCCCGTAACCGCATTGATATAGCCACCCAAATTTCTATCAGGTCCAAAAATCAATTTCGCATCTTTAGGGAATTGGTCAACAATCTTACGAGCATTAGTCGAAGTAACCACCACATCAGTATGAGCCTTAACTGCTGCAGTAGTATTCACATACGAAATTACTGTATAATCAGGATGTTCTGCTACAAATTTACCAAATTCATCAGCATTACAGCTATCTGCCAACGAACAACCTGCCGCCAAATCAGGCACCAAAACCTTCTTCTGTGGAGAAAGAATCTTAGCCGTTTCACCCATAAAGTGGACACCGCACACAACTAAAATATCCGCGTCCGACTTCTCTGCCCATTGAGCCAAAGCAAGACTATCACCTACCACATCAGCCACATCTTGTATTTCACCAACTTGATAATAATGCGCAAGAATTACAGCATTTTTTTCTTTGCGTAAGCGGTTAATTTCCGCAATTAGTTGTTCTTTTTCCATATTGTTAGATTTTAAGATATTAGACACGAGACACGAGATATAAAACACAAAATATCTTTTTAACATCTTGTATCTATCACCTCATATCCAATAGAGTGCAAAGTTACTAAAAAAATCTCAACTCTCAACCCTCAACTCTCAACTTTTTTTAGTAACTTTGCAGTTCTTAATTAATAGAATAAAACAAAAATATAAACTCTAATAATAAGCACATTGACAAATTCTTACACACTAATTATTAATTATGAATTGTGAATTGTGCATTATGAATTGAAAAAATGGCATTACAATGTGGTATCGTAGGGTTGCCAAACATAGGTAAATCAACCCTTTTCAACTGTCTTTCTAACGCAAAAGCCCAATCGGCTAACTTCCCTTTCTGTACAATCGAACCTAACGTAGGCGTAATCACCGTACCTGATGAACGCCTAAATAAACTCGCCGAACTCGTCAACCCTCAACGCATAGTACCAACTACTGTCGAAATCGTCGATATCGCTGGCCTCGTAAAAGGTGCATCTAAGGGCGAAGGTCTTGGCAACAAATTCCTCGCCAACATCCGCGAAACCGATGCTATCCTCCACGTACTCCGCTGCTTCGACGACCCTAATGTAGTTCACGTTGATGGCTCTGTTGACCCTATCCGCGACAAAGAAATCATCGATGCCGAGCTTCAACTCAAAGACCTCGAAACTGTTGACTCTCGCATCCAAAAAGTACAAAAACAAGCTCAAACAGGTGGCGACAAACAAGCTAAACAAATCTACGAAGTCCTCGTAAAATACAAAGCTGCCCTCGAACAAGGCCTCTCTGCTCGCACCGTAACTTTCGACAATAAAGACGACGAAAAAATCGCTCGCGAACTCTTCCTCCTTACAGCCAAACCTGTACTCTACGTCTGCAACGTTGATGAGGCAAGCGCAGCAACAGGCAACGAATATGTAGAACGCGTACGCGAAGTTGCAAAACAAGAAGGTGCCGAAGTACTCGTAATCGCTGCCAAAATCGAAAGCGAAATCGCTGAATTCGAAACCTACGAAGAACGCCAAATGTTCCTCTCTGAAATCGGTCTTGAAGAATCTGGCGTTGCTCGTCTTATAAAATCTGCATACGCACTTCTCCGCCTTAAAACATACTTCACTGCAGGCGTACAAGAAGTTCGCGCTTGGACATTCCACGATGGCTGGAAAGCTCCACAATGCGCTGGCGTAATCCACACCGACTTCGAAAAAGGCTTCATCCGTGCCGAAGTTATCAAATACGACGACTTCCTATCATACGGTTCTGAAGCTGCAGTAAAAGAAGCTGGCAAAATGGGCGTCGAAGGCAAAGAATACATCGTACAAGATGGCGACATCATGCACTTCCGCTTCAACGTATAAAACGCAAATAAAATAATACAAAAATCCCCGATACTCTCAGTTGGAATATCGGGGATTTCTATTTTTATTAAAAACTTATTTTTTAGTGCAAGTAGAAGCACATGGTTTTTGACAACCTTCTGGTTTCTCGCCATGAGGACAACCCATTGGTCTCTCTCCATGAGGTCCATGAAATCTCGGATGCTTTTCGCATTTATTTCTCATTTCCCTCTCTGCTTCAAGATACAGAATATAACGATCATCACCTAACACTTTGCGCAATTCAGCATCACACTCTTTCTTACACTCTTCTTTTGTCATTGGATTAGCTGTCTCTTTTCTTTTTTCACATTTTACATAATGTGATTTATAGAATGCCAATAATTGCTCCCTCTCTGCCCCTGTCAAATCTTTAATAATATGCGACAATCTATCAACTTGCATCATAGCACGAGTCTCAGGAGAATATACACACATTTTCTTTTTCTCACAATTAGCTCTCTCCACCTGACATTTTTCAAATTGTTTATGACAAACTTCGTTTTGTTTTGGACATTGAGCCACCAAGCCCATTGTCATCATCATTGCCACTAAGGCTAAAAAAATCTTTTTCATAATTTTCTCTATTTTAATTAGTTTTCAAAAGTAGCAAATCCGCGGTATCTTGCCACTCTTTGCTACTTTTGACCTAAGAAATACTAAAAAGTTTAATTTACTACAATTTTTCCTACATAAACATCTCCCGTACCACTCACAATCCTAATCATATAAATTCCACGTACACCTAATCCTTCTATCGCTATCGGATAATGATTTGGAGTATAACTCATCACCTTTTCACCACGAGCATCAACAATCTCTACTCTCAATCCACGTTGTTCTTCTAATGTCCAATTCTTATTCACATAGGTAATCTCACCTCCTACCACTGGGTTAGGAGCAATTACCAACGGCATAGCATACACTCCCTCTAAACCAGTTTCTACTATCAACGTCAAATTTACTATCGAATCACAACCAGCCGACGACACAAACACTTCGCGATAGTTACCTGCTTTTGTCAACGAATTCTCACCAAAATCATAGAAATCTCCTTCCGAAATCACAACAGTTGTATCCATCTCTATCTTCTCTATGAAATCTACATAAATATGTACCAACGAATCACAACCATCTGGCGATGATATTCTTTGTATCAACATGGTATCTTGTGTGATATTCAATCTTGTATAACCATAACCATTATACAACTCTCCTTCACATACATAGTCATTTTCCACCGTTGGTTCTGGCTCTACAACATGCAAATATAGATGAACAGTTGAATCGCATCTCAATACATTTTGGAATGTACGAACATATTCACCTGCATCACGTAATAACGTATCCAAGAATTGATATTCCATTCCCATACAGATGGTATCAAACACCTCTACATTCGATGGTAAAACCTTCAAATTCATCACCACAACAGAATCACAACCCGATACCGATGAGAATACTCTTTCATATTTACCAGTTGTTGTTAGTGTCGTATCTTGCCAAACCACTTTTTCTCCCTCACAAACTATACGACTCTCTTCATAATAACGTGGTATAACAACCAATGTCAACGTAACTATCGAATCGCATCCTCTTCCATTAACCAAGGTATCCATATAAATACCTGACGCTGTGAGCTCTTTATCACCAAATGTATATACATCGCCTTCACATATTGTGTCTGCTTTTGCATTTTTTGTATGTAGAACGGTCAAATTCAAACGAACTGTACTATCGCAACCACAACTTGACTTCAACAATGCATCGTAATAACCTGGCAACACAATATTTTTACCTTCAAAAGCTCCTTTGTTATATACCTCTCCTTCGCATATTGTATCATTATACTGATACACTCCCGATGGCATCATTGTCAAATACAATCGTTTCAATGTATCGCATTCTCCTTCTTTTTCTGCCTCGTGCATTAGCTCTATAACGTTCTCTCCTAACATCAACGATGATGTCGAAACTTCAAATCCATGCTTTCTATAAATCACTGTGCCTTGTGTTGGCTGACAAACCATATCACTAAACTCTAACTCACCAAAACAATTCACTCTAATATCATCTATTGCTATCACTGCTGATGCCGATTTTTGTGCTGTTGCTCCAAATGCAATACGTATTGTTTTTCCTACATACTCCGACAACGAGAATCTATTCACTTCCCACAATCCTTGATTATACTCCAATGTTCCCAATGTCTCTTTAACATCCCCATTAAATACTATAACATCCAATTTTTCTGTTTCCGAATTATTAAAGTATTTAAACGAGAATGTATATTCTGCATCAAGATAAATTTCTGGCATAACCAACATAGCATAACCGTCAGCCGAAGCACACTGTATTTGCATACAACGACCAAATTCATCTCCCACAAAATCATATTCATTTGGTTGTTTCACCATCCAATTGTATAAATTATCCGACAATTTACTATATGTCGTGTTATCCCAACAATTTGGAATGGTTGCCAATGATGCTTGCTCAAAGTTTTCAAAATATGGCGCACTCAACACCTTACATGCCGAATTAAACACAACTTCTACCCAATCCGAAACTTTATCTCCATACACTCCTCTCACTTGTGCCTTATAACTTGTTGCTGCCTCCAAATCTTCAAATACTATTCTATTTCCAGCCACTCGTTCTTCTCTAAGCAAATTACTTGACTCCATCAATCTTACATCATACTCAGCCAAACCACCTTCCCATGCCAAATCTGCACTTGTCTCTGTTATATTATCTACAACCAAGTTTGTTGGCACTGGAACTTTCGATGTTTCAAATACTAAACTACGCCATGGCGACAACTGATCTTCATCACATTTCATTCTGACATACAAATAATATTTTGTATCTGCCAACAAATTGTTCAACACTATCGTATTTGCTCCATCCAATTGAGTTGCACCTGTCAAATCTGTTGTTTCTTCCATCGACAAAACATACTCTACTGCCAAGTTTTCTGGATTTTCAAATACCACAACAGCTTCATCTAAGCCTGCCGACTGAAGCGTCAACCCCTCAACTGCACTACAAGTCACCAATCCTATCTCTATATTATCTATCGATAACGGCGGATTTTCACCTCCCATCGCATCATTCGACCACTGAACCACTAAATGATAATTCATCTGCTTATCAACACTAAATATCATCGTCTCATGCTTCCATGCTGTCGAACCAGTCAATCTATTCTCATTATGCAATGGTATATATCTGTCCGATAAGGTTTCTGCTCCAATCTCTGTTTCACTCGAAATATAAATATCTATCGGCGCTAAGAACACTCGACCATAGTCTTGATTTGCCTCACCATTACTTTTCCAATCATACGACACTATATAGTCACCTGCTTCAAATACAAATGTTCTATAGGCATAAATATTAGACGATATTCCATTTTCGTATGCATACTCTTTTACTGCATCTGCCACATAAAGTGCACTATCTCCTGTCGCAACCGAACCGTTCGACTCTGCTCCTACCACAAATCTATTTGGTTGTGAGCCTACCAAGCGCCATCTACTATTTTCTTCCGCTTCCTCAAAACCACAAATATATGGTATTGTTGGCAACGCTGCAAATGTTGTAAACTCTACTTCTACCCAATTTGTCGCCGATGTACATTTTGTTCTCAATTTCAACTGATATGTTGTCTCTTTTTCTAAATCTGTCAACAACAATCGGCCTTTTGCTGTATCTACATCAAATTTTTCAACACCTGCACTTGAACTCAATTCACACTCATATCCTTGTGCACTTGGTGAATGTACCCAAGTTAATACGGCAAAAGTATCACCTATTAGTTCTGGCTTCAAATTTCTTGGCTCAAAACATTCTGGCGCTTTTTGCAAGCGTATATTGTCAATATAAACATCTTTAGTTGTAGCAGTTCCTTTAAATACTAAATATTTACCTTTTGCATTATAACCAAACAAGTCTATTTTGACACTCTTACGCTCTTGTGATACATAATACTCTTTTACCAATTGATATGTACTTTCATCCGACAAATCATCTTGCAACCCTATTTCAAAATATGTACCTGTCGATGGATTATACATGTCAAACGACAATGTCATGGTATGTACCGGAACATCAAATTCTGGCAATGCTACTACTGATTCTTTATATAGATGCAATACATTCTTATCTCCTTCTCCCTCTTTTGCTTGTGTCAATTTTGGATATTCTATACCTCGTTCAACTATTGAACTAATGCGAGTATAACATGTTGGGAATGCCAATGGATGTGTTCCATACGTATTAAATGTCTCTTCATAGCCATTCAAAACATCAAATTCATATACATCACAATCTGTTCCAAACAACAATGGTTGAATCCAAGATCCTGTATCTGTTCCACACACAGAACGAGCATACACAGCATAATTAACACCTTTACTCAACTCTTCCAATTCTACGGTATCAAGAACACTTATGACACGTGCCATCGAATCTATATCTTGTGTAGATGGTCCGTATGCCAATTGTACCGCCGATGATTTATAATCCAAATATATTTTTGCAGATGTCGATTCTGTTGACACTAAATCCATTTTATATACATCTGGACACGAAGGAGCTCTTTCTACAATCAAGTTATCGATATAAACATTTTTATAATCTTCTGTTGTCGGAGCTACACACAACGCTATATTTGCATTTGCAAATTCATTATCTAACACATTGAAAACTACTTTTATCTCTTGGAATTTATAGTTACCTTCTGCATCTTTCTGCTCTTCAAATGGAGTAAACACTGCCACTTCATGGAATGTCTCTACATCCTCTACATCAGTTATCACACCTATTCGCAAATCTGTATAACTTGAATTTCCTTTTATAGCCAAATAATCAAGTGTCAACTGCAACGATGTTGTTGGAATATCAAATTGAGGCAATATCAACATCATCGGATAATCTTTCGATGACAAGAAGAACAAACCTTGGCGACCTTCCGATGAATTATACGTAACACCACAAGTTGGCAATGTTGCACTTGTTGAATTTGTCAACATTGTATAACATGCCTCTCTCACATTTTCGATATCTTCAAAACTATCGTAATATGGCACTGCATTAACTGCCGCACACAATGTCTTAAACGACACTTCACTCCACGAACTTTGTTTATCACCACAATCAGTTCTTACCTTAACTGTATAGTTTGTGAAACCATACAAGCCTTCTATAGTAAACGGATTCTCTGTTACTTTACATATTTGTGGTTCCTCTCCATCCAAAGCCAAACGCTTACTATCTACAATATACTCCCATGCCGATGCTCCTGTAGTGTCATTTATCTCTATCGTTACCGAATGTTCTCCTACCGACTTAATCACCAAATCTACTGGTCGCGCACACGCTTCTATCTTCTCTACTTCAAAATTGTCTACAAACAAATATGTTGTTGGATCTCCTGTCGCTGTTCCTTCAAACATCACGCGCACTTTATTACCTACGTATGGTGTCAAATCAAATGTAATTGGCGTGTATGTCGGCATTTCTGTATAACCCTCGCCCAATACAACTCCATAAGTTGAACCTCCATCTATCGACAATTTTATTGTCAATGTATCTGTTGTATTCAACAAATCAAAATGCAACAATGCTCCTATCTCTTGTGTTAAATCAAATTCTGGAGAAACTATTTTCGATTTTTTCTTTTCTACATTTTGTGCATTTGTTGGGAAATATAAATGTCCTATCTTATTTTGCACTTCTACAGACCAACCTTCGTTATCCAAAACTTCCCAACATTGCGGTATTTCGTCAGTTTTATAACGGTCAAAATTTTCCAAATAAGGCAACTCCCATGCTGCACAAGCTGTTGTCGCTGGCCCAAATTTCGCAAAATCACTTACGGTTGTATCCGAACAGATTGTTCTTATCTCAAATTCGTATGTTGTCGAATGTTGCAATCCTTCAATTGTTGCTGGATTTGTATCAACTATCGTATCTATCGCTACAACACCATCTTTATAACCTACAACATTCCATCTATCACCTACACCTTTCGACACCCAACTCAATGTACAACTATTTGTTCCCACTTCATCATATTTTACCTCTACAGGATTGCTACACGTTGGTGCTAATTTCACCTCTATATCATCAACAAAGAATAATACATCTTCATTTGGGAAAATAATCACAACGTATCTTGCATTTCGATAATCGGCATAATCATCCAAATTCAAATCACTCAAATATACAGTAAATTCTTCCCACACATTTGGTTTTGTCATTTTATAATAACCCAA
>JAZRJN010000129.1:0-1507 GCA_045645785.1 Candidatus Aphodosoma sp.
GAGCATGGCATCGATATTGCGGTAAATTTTATTTCTTAGGCGCAGACCCCATATTCCGCCAACTATCAAACCTATTATTCCGCCAATTATTATTCCGTGCAATATCTCTTGGTTGTCGATTTTGGTGTAGACTTCCCACCCATTCCAGCAGAGCCACACCACAAGCCATGGATAACTGAAATAACCCCATTGTTTGTAACGTTTGCGTGTGCGCAAGATTTTACCGCTTGCTGTAATCAAATCGCCATTGAGCAATTCGCTATTCAATCCCCAATGCGACCAAATGGTATAAACAAAAGCAATCGCCATAAATACGCAAGTGAAGATGTTAAGAGCAAGTGAAAAGTTAAGTAAACGGGCGTAGTTAATTGCAATTATGGGAGTTGCAATCGCAACCAATACGCAAAATATAATCCCTGTGCGATTGATATTTGAAATCCTCTCTTTCATTGAATTGCGTATCAATTTTTCATTTACAATACTCTGTTTTTCAAGTTTTTTATTCAATAGTGAGAGTTGTTGTCTCAACCCTTCCAATTCTTCCATTCTAATATCTTTTTCCATAATAGCGATAATTTAGTTGTTCGACATATTTTTTAGTTCCTCCTTGATGCGAACAAGGCGCACCGATACGTTTTTTACTGTAATGCCCACAATAGCAGCAATTTCGTCGTATGGCAGATTGTCGAGCCAAAGCAGAATAATTGCTCTGTCAAAAGGTTTTAAGCGGTTAATGCGATTGTAGAGCATCTGTATTTGTCGTGAATCTTCATCGGTGTCTTCGTAGAGGTTGATGTCGATAGATAGAGGCACGGTTTGTATTTTGCCCTTCTTTCGTTCCGATGAAATGCAAGTGTTTAGACTGACGCGCCAAATCCAAGTGCGTACCGAGCTATCACCTCTGAAGCCTTTAAATCCTTGCCACAGATTGATGAGGATTTCCTGAAACAAATCGTTCACCTCATCATTGTCTTTTGAAAACATAAAACAGACGGTATATATCGTATTTTTATGCTCTCTCACAATTTTCTCAAATTCTTTTTCCGATTTTTCCATATTTTCAAATCTTTTTTACACATTAGACGCATAGGGCTACTGAAAACTACACAAAATTATAATTTTTTTTGCAAAGATACTAAAATGTGGATTAAAATGAGTAACTTTGCAAACGAATTTATCTAACAAGTGTTTTGGCAGAGAGGTGTAATTTGTTATGTCTTTGGTGTCGAGATGCGACTTTAGGAGCAGCAAGACCATTATGTAAAGATTAAGAAATATGTTTTTTATGTCTTTCTGTCTAAAATAAAAATCTAAAAAAATGAATAAGGTCTCGGAAAACCCTTTAAAAAACCGACGAGAGAGTGTGATGCCTTTGATGGCGGTGACGGCTCTTTTCGTTACTCTCTATTTGGTGTCGAACATCATGGCGGTGAAGGTGATTAGCATTGCTGGATGGTTCTATTTCGACGCTGGTACTATTACTTTCCCTTTTGCTTATATGCTTGGC
>JAZRJN010000130.1:0-12104 GCA_045645785.1 Candidatus Aphodosoma sp.
TTAGTAAATTCACTACGATCTGGAATAACAATATCTCCATTTACAACATCTTCTACTAAAAGACTACGTTCTGCAACAAACTTAATAATCCAATCATTATCTGCTGTTTTTTGCCAAATAAAAGGAACTTCACGTTTACCATCTTCTAATCTATAACGACCCAAAATACGAGTAGCATCATAGTTCATACCACAAATTTGAATAAATGCAGGATTCATGTGATACAACAAATCCTCTTTACTAGGAGTTGGAAGTGTTCTATATGTCCAAGCGCTATCATCATCCCAATTATTAAAATCATCAAGCTCAAAATATACCGGAATACTTTTACCATCATAGAACATCAAAGTAATGAATTTTGTGGCATCTGCCGACATACCAATAATTTCACCTCCAGTAATAGGCTTACCCCCAATAGTTGCAAGTGCTGTAAGCATCTTCCACTCTTGTCCACGCACCCATACACCCGGTTTACCTACAAGAGCACCACATGCAATACCATCATTATTCACTGCAAAAATAAGAACCGAATCCTCATCTGTCGCATAATGAGTTCCTGTCTCTGCATCAAAAAAACAACCAGGACCCTCATCTACTGTACCTGTAAAATAACGACCATTAGGCGATGCTATATAATAGTGACGACCATCTTTTGTAAAATCAATAGTATGTGCAAATAAATTAACACTTAGTGCAATAAAGCACATTAAAAATAAAGTAATTTTTTTCATAAATATAATTTTTTAGAATAATTTTAGATAACATATTTAAAGATACAAAATTACTTCTTTTTCTCCAATAAACATATATAAAAAAACATGTTTTATAACATAAAATAAAAGATGGACGTATTAAGCATAATACCGTCCATCTTTCTATATATCAAATTATTATTATCTAACAATTAATTTATACGCTACTTCATCAACAAGAATAATTACGCAATTATCTGAAATATTGTCAATTTCTACAGTTTGATTAGTTATTAAATTAGAATATAAACATTGACCTTGCAATGAAAATACTCGAACCATAGAACCCTCTGTAGCTTCTACAAATATTGTTTTATTATTTGAATAAATACGAGCATTAATTAATGCATTTTCAACAAATGTTGGAGCTTCTCCTAAATCAATAATATGCTCTTGACTTAAAGGCCAAATAGAATAATATTCTCCAATAACTTTATTATCTACAACACCAGTTATATCCATATAGTCATAGAAAATAAAATCACCTGCATTAGCACCTGTTGTATAATAAATTGTATCTTTTCCTTGCACAAAACAACCTTCATATTCATCTGCATTCAACTCTTCATGGTACAATTTACAATTTTCAACACCTTTAACTGTTACTACTCTATTTTCATAAAGTTTTTTATCTGCAAGTATTTCTGCAAAAGTCACTTCAATACCATCAATCTCATTTCCTCTATTTTTAATAACAATATTCTCACGAGACACTTCATCTACTGCAAGGAAATCGGTTGTTCTACCTAAATTATTAGTATAAACACCTTTAAGCCCCATAATTGAATCACCGACTAATATTATATCCATTGCAGTAACTCCTAAGTCAACAACAATACCTGCTGTTTCATCTTGTACCATAAAATAATAAGTCGACACATTTTGTGTTTTTGCAAATTTATATGTTACAAGTACTGGATTCACAATCTCATATGTTATAGCACTTCCCAATTCTCCTGCTGCTATAAGCTCTTCAATTGTTTCAAATCTTATATTAGACGCAATAATATCTGACTCATTACGAGCTATGATAGTAAATTGTTTTTCAGGATAATTATTTGCAACATCAAGAATACCACAAACTCCACAATCTATGCCATCATAAGCCGAGAGATCTTCTACTCCAGCTATAACAAAACCTATTTTTTGGCGACCTTGTCCAACTTCATCTTCAATAACATAAGAATAAGAACCATCATTTTCTTTTACAATTCCTCCACCAGAAATAGTTATCAATGTAGATTCATAACGATAAGCATTTTGCATATTATCACCGGTAATAGTATAGATATGATTTGCAAATGCTCTACAATTTGCGCCATTTCCTACGACTTCAATTGGTGTTGCTTCGTTTTGAAAGAAAGATGCTCCTTTTTGTGAAATAGAATCCCCTACATAAGGACGGAATTTTCCATAAATATTTACAATCGAATCACCAATTGCAACATCTACTGTTGCTGGCACTTCTATACGAAGACCATGATCATAATATTCTGGATACAAATTATCTTTCTCTTGAATATAAACCAATTTTTTATCTCCATATGTCATTACATGCGATACTGCAAATGTATCTTGCATTTCATAATTCAAATCTTTATACTCAGTAATAGCATTTTTCAATTCTTTAATAGAACTAAAAGCTAATGGCACAATAGACTCTTTAGAACCTACTTTAAATATATTACCACTATAATTTACCGCAATATAACCGCATACACTTGCTTTACTAGGAAGTGTTCCTATCAATTGATTAAATGGAACAGAAAGAGTTACATCTGATGTTAAAGAATAAAATTCACTATTAATAGTATTATTAACATTACGAATATTTACTTCGTCTAATTGAACTGCAATACCCTTATACTCATCAAGTTTTGTTACCAATTCTTCAAATGCTATCTTTTCTGGAATAAATTCTACATTCTTTTTATTGATTTCGATATTTTCAATATTTGTGGTCTTCATATCGATATAATCAATATAACCATACATTTGATCTTCCTTCTTAAAAGTACCCTCTACATAGGTAATTTCCATATTAGTAGTAACATCTGTATAATCATTATCACCTGCTTTAGATGCTCCAAGATTTCTATTTAACAACAAAATAGCTCCAGTCTCATCTTGCATCAAAATACCATAATCGTCATAATGATACGTAGTAGTTGCATTACCTACATAAACACACTTCGTTCCAGCTGCTAAAGCCTTAAGCTCAGCAATTGTCGAACACTCTTCTTGTGCTTGAAGAAATGCACAACTCATAATGCATAATGCACAAATAATTGAATATAACTTTTTCATAATTTTAAATATTATTTTTTGATTAATTTTGTTGAAACATACTCTTCTCCATTAAATGCTCTCAAAACATAAGTACCTACATTTAATGACGATAAATCAATTGTTGAATTTACATTAGATGAAACATAAACCTTACGACCTGTAATGTCAAATATTTCTACTTCTGTAAAACCAAATGGAATTACTACCTCACCATTGGTTGGATTAGGATATAGCAATATCTCAGAACCATTTATGTTTTCTGTATTTGTGCCTGAATTTTCACCAACATCAAAGCGAACAAAATAACTTTCATAACGCATATTATCACCAAAACCATTATACTGCCATGTAACAAAAGCATTACCCGAAGATGCTAATGAAGCAGTACCTTCTGCAAGTCGTGGACCATTTGGTGTACCATAAGTCATATAATCAGCAAGATTTATTTTTCCATTCGACTTATTCAATGTCCACTCTGCAAGTGTTGTTGATATCGCTGGATTTTCGATAGACGAAATATATGTCCAAGAAAAAAGATCTGATAATCCACTCAAAGAAACAACACCTTCGTCTGTAACAGAAAGACAACCAGAACCTGGACAACATGTAAAGAAGTATATAGAATCTGTTGCAAACTCATACACAATTGGATAATTTGCTTTAACATTCTCCGAGCCATTTGGTTGATATGACATATTCATTTTAACGAAACGACCATTATTACTCAACGCAACATCTGAAAGGTCTCCATTTCCAGAGAAGAAATAACCAGAAGCATTCATATAAACCAATGTATAATATTCAATCAATTTCTCATTATACTCTGCATATGCTTTGTCATGTTCCGCTTGCCATTCTCCCGAATTAACATCTAATCCCGACCAATCAAATTCAAATTCACCAGGATATACTGCTTCTGTTTCTCCTCCTTCAATAATAAAATCAATATTCATCCATTCATATTGCCAGTTACCTTCTGAATCTTTCTTCCATACCAATGGCAACTCTTCAAACCCTGTTTCTATACGATAACGTCCAACTATCAAACCACCATCGCCTGAGATATCACATGGCGCTACAAATTGAAATCCTTGATGAAACATTGGATCTTCTTTTGGTATAGGCAATTTTTCAATTGAATATACACCACTATCCTCCAATGTATAAACATAAATCTTTCTTGTTTGAGAACCAACAGAAACAACAATTACTTTACCATCATTACTAATACAACGCGCTGCTGTATATGATGTTTCTGAAACTCCGTCTGGCATAGGAAGATACTCAAAACCATCTTGTTCAGTCCAAATAGCTGCTCTTTTTTTATGCTCTACAGCCAACTGACCTAAATCGTTGACATCCCATACCCAACAACCACCATCATCAAGATTATCGCCTTGCAATACTGTCTTAAATTCGGTCTCTGCATTATAATAGAAAGATAAATCTTCGTAATTTCCATACGAATATACTCCATTAGGAGAAATTCTACTATAAGTTGCATCCATTACACTTGTGATTACTTGAGCATTTACATCAATACACAATGCACTACACACAACACAGAATAATATCAATAATGTTTTTTTCATAAAATTAAAACATTTAATATAATAAAGAGTAATAAGCAATATATTACTCATTACTCTCTACTAATTACTATTTTTTATTTTACAACTACTTTAGTAGCAATGCGATTACCTTCTTTCTCAGCTACAAGAACATATGTTCCTGATACAACACCTGATAAATCAATTGTAGATTCAACCGAAGAAACTGAATAAACAACACGACCTACAATATCCAATAATTGTACATTATCCAATTTTTCTGAAATATTCAAAATTCCATCTGTTGGATTTGGATAAACCGAAAGTTGATTGTCTAATACAACTTCATTAGCAACACCTACATTAGACGGATATGTAACAATCACTGTTTCGTATCTTTGATTATCCCCAAAACCATTATACTGCCAAGTAACATAACCTACACCATTAGAAGCAAGAGTCGCAGTTCCTTCTGCTACTTGCGAACCATAAGGAGTCTCGTATATCATATACTCTGCAAGGTTAATTTTATTTTCAGTTCTATTCAATGTATATTCTGCGAGTGTCATATCTTTAGTTGGATCTGCAATAGACGAAACATAAGTCATAGAAAAATAATCTAATGCGCCTAAAATAGAAATTTCACCTTCATTTGTAACTGACAAACAACCTCCACCTGGACGACATGTAAATACATAAACTGTATCTGCATCTAAATCAATAACTGCAGGATATGTGGCATTTGTTTGTTCATGCGAAATATGAGCATTAGCATATTTACCATTACGACTCAATCGCATACTAGAAAGACTTCCTGCACCATTGTAATAGTAACCTGTTGATACCGCCTTAAGAATTGTTTCATAATCATCCCACTGTTGTTTCCACTCTGCTTCAGCCTTATTATATTCTTCTTGCCATTGATCTGGTGTCAATCCTGTACCGTCAAAAACAACCTCTCCTCCTGGATATACTGCATCCGTTTTACCTCCTACACAAATAAAATTCATAGCCACCCAACGGATTTCCCATTCTCCATTCGCATTTTTCTCCCACGCAAATGGCAACTCTTCAAGACCTGTATCTATACGATAACGTCCCATAATACGTGTTGCTGCATCATTAATACCTACTGGAGCTATAAATTGTGGACCTTGATGATAAATAGGATCTTCTTCTGGCATTGGTAATTTTGTCATATCCCAAATACCTGCTGAATTTAAAGTGTAAACATAAACACTAATTGTAGGATCGCCAAAAGATACCACAACTGTTTTTCCATCATTTGTGATAGCACGAGCTGCCGAATATTTTTGCTCAGATTTTTTCAATCCTTCAGGTTCTGGCAAATATTCAAAATCTCCTTCCTCTGTCCAAATTGCAGCTTTTTTAATATGATCCACAGCAAGTTGTCCGTTATCATTCAAATCCCATACAAAACAACCCCCATCATCTTGTGTTTCACCTTTAAGTACAGCAGCAGCTTTTGTTTCCACATTAAGATACACTGCAATATCATCAATATTACCAGCAATATACTTTGCACTTGGCGAAATCATCGAAAATGCTTGTCCTTCACGAATAACTTCAATAGTTTGTGCACTCAAACCTAATACACAAAGCACAATAAGAAATAAGATGTAAAATTTTTTCATAAGTCTAAATATTTTAGTTAATAAAACGATTAATACTTCACGCTACAAAATTAGTATTTTTTTTTAAAAAAAACAAATAAAACTCCATTTTTAACAAAAAAATAGGAGGACGCATCCTCCTATTAATTATATATCTAAATATCAACAAGATATATTAGTATTTCAAGCACTCTTCACCATTGAGTACACGAAGACCATTAGATGCCAATGCACCAAGTTCGTCTTCACCTGGATATACTTTCACAGGAGCGATAAACTCAACCATGTCAGCGATATATTTAACGAAGCCTTTACCGTATGCAATACCGCCAGTAACGAGGATAGCATCTACTTTACCTTTCAATACAGCAGCTTTATCACCAATAGCTTTACCTACTTGATATGCCATTGCATCGTAGATAAGTTTTGCTTGTGGATCGCCTTCTTTTTCTGCTTTGATTTCTACTTGATAAGCATCGTTCAAACCGAGGTGAGCCATTAAACCACCATTACCAATCAACATTTTCTTAACTTCGTCTTTTGTATATTTACCTGAGAAGCAAAGGTTCATCAAACCTGTTGCTGAAAGTGTACCTACGCGTTCTGGTGAGAAAGGACCATCACCACCCAATGCACAGTTTACGTCGATTACTTTACCTTTTTGGTGTGCACCTACTGATACACCACCACCGAGGTGAGCTACGATTACGTTCAATTCTTCGTATGCTTTACCTACCTCTTTTGCATAACGACGAGCAATAGCTTTTTGGTTCAATGCGTGGAAGATAGAAAGATTTGGAATTTCAGGACGACCACTGATGCGAGCTACATCTTGCATTTCGTCAACTACTACAGGGTCAGCAATCACTGCTTTACAACCAAGACCTTTAGCAATGTCAGCAGCAATAAGACCACCAAGGTTACATGCATGTTCACCATATTTAGCAGCGAGAAGTGTTTCACGCATCTCTTCGTTTACTTCATAAACACCTGAAGCGATTGGACGCAAAAGACCACCACGACCTACGATAATATCAAAATCGATAGCAATACCCTCTTCTTTCAAAGCATTGAGGATAGTATCTTTACGGAATTCGTATTGTGATGCTACATTTGGATATGGAGCAAGTTCTTCACCTTGGTGACGTAATGTTTTTGTAAATACAGCTTCTTCATCGTGATAAACAGCGAATTTTGTAGAAGTTGAACCTGGATTGATAACTAAGATTTTTTTCATATAACTAGATTTTTAGTAGCGAGTAGCGAGATATGAGACTTAACCCCTCCGTCCTTCGGACACCTCCCCTAATACAAGGGAGAATATAAAAGCAAGCAAGACTTACTCGGCTTCGCCTCGTTTATTTATTAAGAAAATTTTAATTATTGTGCCAAAATAGCTGCCATACAGATGCTATAGAATTTACATTCTTCGCTATCTGAACGAGAGTTAAGAACTACAGGTTTTTCTGTACCTTGAAGAAGACCAGCCATACCTGCGCCACCGAATGATACTAAGCCTTTATAGAAGCAGTTAGCTGATTGGAAGTCAGGGAAAATAAGCACATCAGCATCACCAAGAATTGGAGAAGGTACGTTTTTAATACCGCCACGTTCTTTATCCATTGCAATGAATACATCCATTGGACCATCGATGATACAATCACCAAATTCGCCTTGTTTCCAAAGTTCGATGATATCCAAATAGTCTTGCATAAACGCAATTTTTGGATTTGGTTTTTCTGTTGCGTGCAAAAGAGCTACTTTTGGTTGTTCTACACCAAATTTACGAGCTGTTTCAAGCGCATATTTAATCATCTCAATGCGTTGTTCTTTATTTGGAGCAGGAATAACTGCTGGGTCTGTAAAGAACGCAAGTTTATGATAACCAGGAATATTAAGAATTGAATTGTATGTCAATACACGACCTTTTGGCAATATACCATGCTCTTTATTCAACACTACGCGAAGAATAACGTCTGTGTTAACCATACCTTTCATCAAGATATCGCATTCGTTTTCTTTCACCATGCGTACTGCTTCTTCGCATGCTGCTTGTGGGTCTGCTACATCTACAACGTGAACGTATGTTTTATCTGCCGATGCAAAATAATATTCCAAACGCTCGTTGATGATTTTACCATCACCTACAAGATAAACTTCTACAATACCCTCTTTCACTGCTTGCATCGCAGCTTCAAGCGAGTGCATATCTACAGCATTAGCTACTGCCATTTTTTTACGTGTAACTCCATTACCTGAAGTCAAATACGCTTTCAAATCTTCAAATGATTTAATTGCTCCCATAATATTAGTTATTAGTTATTAATGATTAGTTATTAACAATTTATATCAAAGTCTTAGTTAACCCATAAGACTTTGCAAAGTTACACAAAAAAATCAGATATACAACTTTTTTCAAGAAAAAAACTTATTCCCTACTCCCTACTCCCTGCTCCTTAATTAAATCGAAACATCAATCACCAACTCTATATGCGAATCCACTGCTTCCCCATTAACTTTAGCTGGTGTCCATTTACGATATGTCTTAAACAATTTCTCCGCCACCACCACATCTATACCGAATATAGCACCATTACTTATCGAATCCAGTTGTATTTCAGCATCTTTTGTTACCGTAAATTCAATATGTACCTCTGTATGCATTCCCACTCTGCCCAACATCTCTTCTGGGTATTTCTCAAAAAGAATATTAAATACCTTCGACATATACTTCTGCACATGAGTCAAAAATGCAATATTACCTCCCGCTGGACGCGCAGGTTTAAAACCATCTACAACATCTATATCGGTAATCAATCGACTCTCTACCCAAAAATTTTCCAATCCCTCTACCTCAATATCCCCCGACACAATCGATTCTGCATCATCCTGTGCCCTCAAATCAATGCACAATGCACAATGCACAATGCACAATAATATCAATAATATTTTTTTCATATTTTAGATTTTTAGTAGAGACGCAATATATTGCGTCTGTACACGAGTAGCAAAACTTACTCGCTTCGCTCGTTTTTAGGCTTAAATACTTTTACCCTTTCAGGGCCAAAAACACAAAGAAAGCATCCTTTTACCCAAGACGTTGTCATTGACTATGAACTATTAGGCTTCCAGCCTATATCCCTATTCCCTGTTCCTTATTCCTTGTTCCCTATTCCTTAAAATAGGCTCATCTGCCCATCCCCATTTGGTTCAACTGTTTCTGGGTCTTCTGGTTGAGTAGACACAATCTCTATTCCAGCCAACACATCTTCTGCACTCTGTCCCATATTCTCCCCCTGTTTTAGGGGGAGTCCCTGTAAGGGGAGGGGGTCAAATCTGTCATCTGTAATCTGCTCTAGTTCCGGCTGGCGCAAAGGTTCCAATTCCTCTACTTCTCCCACTACATAATTACTCAATCGTTTACCTTTTGCTTTATAACTCTTAACGCCAATAAACTCCTCTGCATCAATCTCTATTGCCTCTCTAAACGAGTCGCCTCCACCAAACACCACCTTCAATCGTGGATATACTGTATCGGTCAACAAATCTATTCTCGAATCGCCTCCTACTATCAAATACGATGTACGTTTATTCACAGCC
Source organism: Candidatus Aphodosoma sp. (assembly GCA_045645785.1). Lineage (GTDB taxonomy): Bacteria > Bacteroidota > Bacteroidia > Bacteroidales > Paludibacteraceae > Aphodosoma. Next base: position 9,826 of record JAZRJN010000130.1, read on the forward strand.
TCAAACGTGAATCGCTTGATATAGTGATACTTCTGCTCATCATCATACAATACTGCAGTCCACACTTTCCCTGCATCAAATTTCTCTATCTTCACCAAATCATCATCATAATGATTATTCAAATCGAAGTTAGTAGTATAATACTCACCTCGTTTTGTCACCACAAGTATTTGGTCATCACCATCAAAATTGCCAAGATATTCACCGCGTTTATCTATATTCAAACGCAACACATCACGGTCAAAATAGATGTCCGTACCGCCAAGTGTCGAACCTCCTTTTTGTTTCAACACTATCTTTTGCACATCAAACTTCGTGAGTATATTACCCATCGCATCACGTCCTTTGATTGCTATTTCCGAGAAGTCTTTCTCGAATGTCAAATTCTTTATTCTGCGTGTAGTTGGTTTCAACTGCACCTTAATAATTTCTGCCTCTCCATTAGGATTAGCCGAGAAATACACCACTTTCGAACCTGCAGTGCCCTGTGTCAAATCATACTCTTTATCTCTTGTAACCGCACTCACAGCAAAACGCTTGATATAATAGCCTTTATCTTTACCGTTACGATAAACCACATTATATATCGTACGTTTGTCGTTCTTCACAAACACTCCCACATGCAATATATTCTTGCCCACATACACTTTCTCTGCCACCTTAATCACCTTATATCTACCGTCTTTGTAGAATATGATAATATCGTCCATATCCGAACAGTTGGTAACAAATTCTGTGTTATCATCTTTCTTCAATCCTATTCCCACAAAGCCCTCTTCTTGATTGATATACAATTTCGAATTAGCCTCTACCACTTTAGCCACTTGGATTGTCTCAAAGTTGCGCAACTCTGTTTGGCGTGGATACAAATGTGCATATTTCTCTTTCAAATGCTCAAACCACTCTATCGCATGCTCAATTATATGCGCCAACTTATAATCCAAATCTTTTATTCTATCTTTCAACGCAACTATCTGTTCTTCAGCTTTATCTGTGTTGAATTTCAAGATGCGCGCCATCTTTATTTCCAACAAGCGTTGCAAATCTTCTCTCGTTACTTCGCGAATAAATTTCGGTTTATAAGGTTCTAATCTAGAATCAATATGGTCTAACGCCGCATCTACCGACTTAGCCTGTTCGAATTGCTTATCTTTATAGATTCGCTCTTCAATAAATATCTTCTCAAGCGACGCAAAATGCAACTGCTCACTCAATTCGCCTCTCTCTATCTCCAACTCTTTGCGTAGCAATTCCACTGTCGTGCGAGTATTCCTTCTCAACAACTCCGATACTGTGATAAAGCAAGGCTTATTATCGTCTACCACACAGCAGTTTGGCGAATAATTCACCTGGCATTTCGTGAAAGCATACAACGCATCTATTGTCTTATCGCTCGACGTTTTCGCCTCCAAATGCACACGAATCTCCACATTTTTCGATGTATTATCATCTATCTTCTTGATATTCACCTTACCCTTCTCGTGCGCCTTCACTATCGAATCCATCAACACGCCCGACGTCACGCCGTATGGCACCTCCACTATCTTCAACGTCTTATTGTCTATCTTCTCTATCTTCGCACGAATTGCCAACTTACCTCCTCTCTCACCGTCGTTATATTTCGACACATCCATCATACCCCCAGTCGGAAAATCTGGATACAATTCAAACTCCTCCCCCTTCAAGCAAGCCACCGACGCATCACACAATTCTCCAAAGTTATGAGGCAATATTCTCGAATTCAAGCCCAATCCGATACCCTCCGACCCTTGCGCCAAAAGCAAAGGGAATTTCACAGGCAACGATATCGGCTCTTTGTTTCTTCCGTCATACGATGGCTTCCATTGTGTTGTCTTTGGATTAAACACTGCCTCCAACGCAAATTTTGTCAATCTCGCCTCTATATAACGTGGTGCTGCTGCCCCATCTCCAGTCAATATATTACCCCAGTTACCCTGACAGTCAACCAACAAATTCTTTTGACCCAAATTCACCAACGCATCGCCAATCGAAGCATCACCATGAGGGTGAAACTGCATCGTATGCCCCACTATATTAGCCACTTTATTATATCGTCCATCATCCAATCGGCGCATAGCGTATAACACACGACGCTGCACAGGCTTCAATCCGTCATTGATATGTGGTATCGCACGCTCCAAGTTCACATACGACGCATAATCCAAAAACCACGTACGAAACATCCCCGAGAGATGAAACACTTCATCCCCCTTTCCGTCGCTAATTTTATACTCCGAATGTGCTCCTCCCATCACATC
>JAZRJN010000131.1:0-4333 GCA_045645785.1 Candidatus Aphodosoma sp.
AGACAAACTCGCAATCCTCACAGGCATCTATACAGGCAACAACGAGCGCACTTTGGTCTTCTATACGCGCACATCACGCGTATTTGGCGAACGCCTCAACGAAGCCCTCGCCCAGTTCCCACAACTCCCAATCACCCTCTACGTCGAAATCGACCCCGACTGGAACGAGTACCAAGAACTCTGCGAAATCAAACCTTTTGCTGAGTAACAATAGGGGCGTAGTATATTGCGTCCACTCAACCAATAAGTTTAGCCAACAAAAGAGACGTAGCTTACTACGTCTCTTTTTATAATCTACTACATCTTTTTTAGATATTCTCCCTCCAAACCAAATTTACCGATACTTCCCCCCCTCTTCAGATGATACCCCTACCTATGCCATACACACTCATGAGTGTGTGTATGTTTTCTTCGGTACAGTTTGCTTGAAGGTTACTATTGGGTAAGGTGAGAATTGAAACGCTAATACACACTCTCATTGTGTATCTAACATACATATACAAACCATAAAAAAAATTAACACATTCCCAACGTAAACTTACAAGTGCAATGGTATAAAAAAATCTTCATTCTGCAAGTACAAAATGAAGATTTTTAATATTATTTTCCCTATTCCCCACCTAAACCAACTCCAAGCCTAATTCACTTTTAAGTCGTTTGAAATCGGGATTTATATCTTGCATTCGTCTGAAGTTCTCATCTTTGGTCAAAAATATTGGCTGGTCTGTTTGTTCTTCTACCATAAAATTCACCGTAATACCACTATTATTTAACTCTTTCGACAAGAATTGCTCTAACGTGCGCTTATGACGACTTAATGCTTCTAACTGCATTGTATTTATCAACTTCACAACGACCGAAGCTCCATCCCCTTTCGTTGGAAGGAAATTCTGCATTGTATTCGATGTATGCAACTCCCCTTCTATCTTCTTGGCATACAATCTCCATGCACGCACCAAATCGTCATTCGTGAAATCACTTTGTTTTATCTCTTGAGCGACAGGTTCATTAGAAACAATCTTTTCAACCGCCTCTTCTTGTTTAGACAGCTGACTTGCAACATTCTCAACAGTAGGTTTCAACGAAACAGTAACTACCTTCGGCATCTGCACCACGATTGGCGCACCTACCTCTTGTTGTACATTAACCACCGTCTGTTGACTGTTGACTGTTGACTGTTGACTGTTGACCATTGACTGTTGACTATTATTTTGTCCTCCCGAAGCTGTCGCAACAGTCAATAACGGCAACTCCGGTTCAACTTTTTTTGATTGTACTGCCCCCGATATAAGTCCTGCAACACGAATCAACATCACTTCGACCAACAATCGCTTATTTCTACTTGCTCGATATGCCAAATCGCAATCATTTGCATATTCCAATGCTTTATACAACCACCACAACTCACATCGTTTCGATTGTTCTTTGTATCTTTCGGCTATCGACTCTCCTACTTCCAACAAAGGCAATGTCATTTCATCGCGACTAACCATCAAATCGCGCAAATGCGATGATAATCCTCCCACAAAATGTTGTCCTTCAAAACCTTTGCTCAACACCTCATCAAATATCATCAATGCCTCTGGCACTCTATTTTGCAACAACGCATCAACCAATCTGAAATAATAGTCGTAATCCAATACGTTCAAATTAGATATAACTCCCTGATACGTAATCTTATTACCACAAAAGCTCACCACTTGGTCGAATATCGATAACGCGTCACGCATCGCACCATCTGCCTTTTGTGCTATCACATTCAACGCCATATCCTCAGCCTCAACTCCCTCATTTTTCGCCACATACTGCAAATGTGCTACCGTATCATTTATCGTAATACGATTGAAATCATATATCTGACAACGCGACAAAATAGTAGGTATAATCTTGTGTTTTTCGGTAGTTGCAAGCACAAAAATAGCATGTGCTGGGGGCTCTTCCAATGTCTTTAAAAAGGCATTAAACGCCGCAGCCGACAACATGTGAACCTCATCGACAATATAAACGCTATATTTACCAATTTGAGGAGGTATTCTCACTTGGTCAACCAAATTACGAATATCATCGACCGAGTTGTTTGATGCCGCATCCAGCTCATGAATGTTAAACGAACGCTGCTCATTGAATGCCTTGCACGATTCACACTCATTACAAGCCTCGCCATTTGCCGTAGGATTCAAGCAGTTAATAGTCTTTGCAAATATACGCGCACAAGTAGTTTTACCCACACCACGTGGACCGCAAAACAAATATGCATGCGCTAAATGCTTATTAGCGATTGCATTTTTCAATGTCGCAGTCAACGCAGCCTGACCAACCACCGACATAAATGTCTGTGGACGATACTTTCGCGCCGATACAATATATTGTTCCATATAATTAGAATAGAGAGTTGAAAATTGAGAATTGAAAATTGAAAAAACACCATATACTAACTTTCAAATTTCAACTTTCAAATTTCAACTTAAATATAACCCATTTTACCTTGCAAAGTTACTAAAAAATTTTGGAACGAATATCTAAAATCAAAAAATTGTGCATTGTGCATTGTGCATTGTGCATTTTTTACTATCTTTGCATAACAAAAACATTTTCAATTCTCAATTTATTTATGTTTTCTCTCTTTCGCCGTTTCCTTCCTCCATACAAGTGGTATGTTATTGCCAATATTTTTCTAAATCTCATAACTGCCATATTCAACCTATTCTCTTTCGCCTCAATCATACCGATTCTACAAATCCTTTTCGGTATGGATACCAACACGCACTCTCACATCCCTTTTTCGCAAATAACATCACTCGACTCTCTTCTCGAAATAAGCAAAAACAACATATACGCCTACATTGAATCACTTATAAATCAACATGGTGCATCTACAGCACTTATGCTATTAGGCATATATCTCATCGTAATGACGCTACTAAAAACTCTCTCGGCTTTCCTTGCATCTGCATCGTTAGTTCCAATCCGCACTGGCATTCTTCGCGATATTCGCAACACTGTATATCAAAAAATTACATCACTCCATCTCGGCTATTTCTCTAACGAAAAGAAAGGTGACATCATAAGCCGAATGACAAACGATGTTGTCGAAATCGAGGCCTCTATAATTGCTTCTCTCGAAACTATTTTCAAAAATCCAATAATGATTCTACTCTATCTCATAGTTCTTTTCACTATGAGTTGGCGACTCACTATATTCGTACTTATTCTACTACCTATCAGTGGTTTACTCATCGGTCGTATAGGCAAATCCCTCAAGCGTAAATCTCTGCTCGGACAACAACTCTCTGGCAAACTAATCGCTCAAATCGAAGAGACTCTCGGTGGTTTAAGAATAATTAAAGCCTTCAATGCCGAGGAGAAACTTAATCATCGTTTCCAATCTCTAAATGACACTATTCGCCACACTTTCAATCGCATACACACTCGCTATTTCCTTGCTCACCCCGTAAGCGAATTTCTTGGCACTGCTGTTATCGCCATTCTTCTTTGGTACGGAGGATACCTCATCCTCAATGGCAATGGTGGCATCACTGCTCCCGAATTTATCTACTATCTTGTTATTTTCTACAGCATTATCAACCCTTTCAAAGAACTCTCACGCGCTGGCTACAGCATCCAAAAGGGTCTTGCTTCGCTCCAGCGCATCGATGCTATTCTCGATACAGAAAACAACATTAAAGAAATTTCTAACCCTCAAACTATCAACTCATTCGACCACGAAATTTGTTTCAACAACGTATCTTTCAAATATCAAGACGAGTGGGTATTACGCAATATAAACCTCACAATCCACAAAGGTCAAACCATTGCTCTTGTCGGACAATCTGGCTCTGGCAAATCTACTCTCGTTGACCTCATTCCACGTTTCTACGACACTATTGAGGGCACTATAACTATAGATGGAATCGACATAAAACACCTAAAAATCCAAAATCTCCGCCACCTTATGGGCAATGTCAACCAAGAGGCTATTCTTTTCAACGACACCATATATAATAATATAACTTTCGGTGTTGAATCTGCCACACAAGCCGAAGTAGAACAGGCTGCTCGCATTGCTAATGCTCACGATTTCATTATATCAACGCCCGATGGCTATGAAACCAACATTGGCGACCGTGGCTCACGCCTCTCTGGCGGTCAACGTCAACGCATCTCCATTGCTCGTGCAATACTCAAAAATCCTCCTATCTTAATTCTCGACGAAGCTACCTCTGCTCTCGACACTGAATCTGAACGACTTGTACAAAACGCTATCGAGAATCTTATGCAAAATCGTACTGCCATCGTCATTGCCCATCGCCTCTCTACAATCAAATCTGCCGAC
>JAZRJN010000132.1:0-9278 GCA_045645785.1 Candidatus Aphodosoma sp.
CCAACTCAGGCTATCGCTTCGTTCAATGGTCTGACGGCAACACCGACAACCCTCGCATCGTAACTGTTACCGAAAACAAAACTTATACTGCCGAATTTGAAGTTGAAGTGTTTGGCGTTTACGCTGCAGCTGAAGTACCAAGCATGGGTGGTGTAAAAGTTACTCTTACAGCAGAACCAATCGAGGGCTTTGAATTCGTGGAATGGACCGATGGCAATACCGACAACCCTCGCATATTGACATTAACAGAAAATATTGAGGTTTATGCTCGCTTCCAAATGGCACAAGGCGGAAATCCAGTTGACCTCGAAACCTCAAAAATATCATCTGCTAACATCTATACAACCAACGGCACTCTCCACATCGAAGGCGCAACCGAAAACTATCACATCCTCGATGCCGCAGGTCGCCTAATCTACTCTGGCAACGCCTCTACTCTCACCCTCCCACGAGGTATCTACCTCGTTACAATCAATGGCGAAGTGGAAAAAATAGTACTATAACAACCCATAATTTATAAAAACAAACCGCCATCTCACACCCCCTGTGAGGTGGCTTTTTTATATCACACCACAAAAAATATCATTTACGACCAAAGGGAGTAAAGCACCATAAACAACATTAATCAAAAAAAACTAAAAAAAACATTGTCAATCACAAAAAAATCACTACCTTTGTACCTTGAAAAATTATATAGTAAAAAACTCACTAATAACTAGTAACTAGTAACTAATCACTAAATATTATGGCTTTTACCAACAACGTAATGATTGTTCGCCACGGTCTTTTGGCGAAACTCGTAAAACTTTGGAAAGAAGACAAATTAGTGGAAGAGATTGACAACCTCCCTATTCAACTCTCACCACGTCAATCAAAAGCACGCGGTCGTTGCTGTATCCACAAAGAACGCGCAGTATGGAAATACAAAACTTTCCCACTCCTCGGTTTCGACATGAGCGACGAAGTGAGCGAAAACACTCCACTCTCACACTATGCTAAAGAAGCCCTCGCTCGCCAAGAACGCACTAAGAAAAACATCATGTGCGTGATGGACGAAGCTTGCTCTTCTTGCGTGCAAACTAACTACGAAATCTCTAACCTCTGTCGCGGTTGTGTTGCTCGTAGCTGTTACATGAACTGCCCTAAAAACGCAATTCACTTCAAATCTAACGGCCAAGCCGAAATCGACCACGACGTATGTATCTCTTGCGGTATCTGTCACCAAAGCTGTCCTTATCACGCAGTTATCTACGTACCAGTACCTTGCGAAGAAGCATGTCCTGTCAAAGCTATCACCAAAGACGAATACGGCGTAGAGCACATCGACGAAAGCAAATGTATCTATTGCGGTAAATGCGTCAACGCATGTCCTTTCGGTGCTATCTTCGAAATCTCACAAGTATTCGACATCCTCGAAACAATCAAAAATCCTAACCAAAAAATAGTTGCAATGGTAGCTCCAGCTATCCTTTCGCAATTCAATACAACACTCGAACACCTCTACGGTGCACTCAAAGAAATCGGTTTCGATGACGTAATCGAAGTAGCTCTCGGTGCCGACGAAACTACACGCCGCGAAAGCCACGAGCTCCTCGAAAAACTCGAAGAAGGTCAACCATTCATGACTACTTCATGCTGCCCTTCTTACATCCAACTCGTTAAGAAACACATTCCAGAAATGGAAAAATATGTTTCTACAACACTCTCTCCAATGCGCTATACTGCCGAAATTGCAAAAGAAAGATACCCAGATTGCAAAACAGTATTCATTGGCCCATGTATCGCTAAACGCAAAGAAGCAGAATACAGCGGAAATGTTGACTATGTAATGACATTCGAAGAACTCGGCTCAATCCTCGATGGTATGGAAATCAACCTCGAACAAGTTGCTCCATTCCACATCGACCAAGACGCTTACCTCACTTCTCACGGCTACGGTGCTACTGGCGGTGTAACTAAGGCTGTTGTTGACCACCTCGGTGGCCCTGAAGTTAACGCACTCCTTCTCAGCAACCTTAACAAGAAAAACATTGGTCTCCTCCGTGCATACGCTAAATCAGGCAAATGCCCTAACCAATTCATCGAAGTTATGGCTTGCGAAAACGGATGTATCAGCGGTCCTGTTACTCGCATCGACAAAGCCACAGCTGCTAAAGTCTATACAAAAGAACTCGCACGCATGGCGACTGAGAGAGCGAAAAAATAATACTTAATCTTTCAACAATAAAATAGGCGGACATCCAATCGGATATCCGCCTATTTTTTATTTAACTAAAAAAACTAGAACAACTATATTATCTATTGACATCTATTCTTTTCAATCTAAAAAGCAGTGCCAAACACACCGCAACCGATGCAACTGACAAATACCAAGTATCACCCGTACCTATCAAATCAAAATCAACTGACGTATATCCATTATAAGTCAAAAACGCAGAGATTACAGCCGCCGCATTATTCGTAAAATGCGCTATAATCGGTGCCCACAACGAACCAGTATAATAATACAAATAACCCAACGCAGCACCTATCAACATTCGTGGAATAAATCCATAGAACTGAAAATGTATTGCCGAAAAGACAAATGCCGACACCCATATAGCAGTATGGTAATTAACTGATTTACCTAACACACGCTGCAACCAACCTCTAAACATCATCTCCTCACACAAAGCAGGCAAAAATGCCATAACAAACAAGTTCACAAACATCATTCCCAGCGATGAAGTATTCAAAAATCGCTCAGTAAGTGCCTTTGCCGACTCCTCCATCTGACGCATCATCTCCTCTACCGATGCCAAAAACGAAGGCAATTCCATTCCGTTATTCCACTCTGCCAACATCGATATCGTAGGCAATGCCGCAACAGCAAAAAAGAAAGCAATCAATCCTTGCTTCAACGTCACCCCCCTATTAAGTAACATCTGCTTAAAAGGATTAACTCTCTCTTCCGTAAACCAAATTCCCACAAACGCAGTAACTCCAAACAATACAACAGTCTGCACTCCCTGCATAGTCAATAATCCAACAGTAGAATTAGCCCACTCTGGAGCCAATAAAGCAAGTGCTCCCATCAGCACAATAAGTCCGATGAAAGCACCCAATATCAATAATAATGCAACAAGCAATTTTTTCATATCCTTATTCCTTGTTCCCTATTCCTTATTCCTTAACTACGTCTGGAAGACGTGCAATAATTGTCTCATTGCCACGAGTAGCCTCACCTATTTCTACAAATATCTCACTACCTTCTGGCAAGAACAAATCCACACGCGAACCAAATTTAATAAATCCAAGATGCTCATTGATATTGCATTTATGATTTGGAGCCGAATATGTCACAATACGACGAGCCAAAGCTCCAGCAATCTGACGCATAAGGATTTTATGACCATTCTCGTTTTCGATTACCACTGTCGAACGCTCATTTTCGTGTGATGATTTAGGCAAAAATGCAGCCATGTGACGACCATTATAGTGACGCACATAACGCACAATACCCGAGATTGGATACCAGTTAGCATGCACCGAAAATACACTCATAAATATCGACACCTGAATCATCTTCTTTCCATCAAAATACTCCCATTCTTCAGTTGGTTCTGTAACTACAATATGACCATCTGCGGGTGCAATCACAAGATTTTCATCATCAATCTCCACTTCACGAGTTGGATTACGGAAGAAATAAAGGAAAAATGAAAATGTCAATATCGAAATCACCAAACACACTACAGCCCAAATGCGATTAGGCGACTCAATAAACACAATTACATTGGCTACAACCAATAAAGTCAACAACGAAAAAAGGATAGCATACCCCTCTTTGTGTACTTTTAATCTTCTTTTCATAAGTTTTAGATTTTTAATAGTTACAATAGTAACAAAATATTACTACCTCACTTATTTATTTTTTATAAAATATTATTATCTGTAAAATATATATAATTATCCCCTTCTCCCTACTCCTTGCTACCTGTTCCTTATTACCTGCTCCTTAAATTAAGTACAAATAAAATACAACTACAGGTGTAGCGAAAATAAGGCTATCAAAACGGTCAAGCCAACCACCATGTCCTGGTATTGCCGAACCCGAATCTTTCACTCCAATAGTACGTTTAAGCAACGATTCCATCAAATCTCCAAACGTACCAAACACAACTACTATTTGTGCAAATATCATCCATTGCCACCACATCAATGTTGGCTCAAGATACGACAATCCATACCCTGCAGCAAGTGCAAACAAATTACCTCCAATAAAACCTTCCCACGATTTTTTAGGCGATATACGTTCAAACAAGCGATGCTTACCAAACAAACTACCAGTCAAATATGCAAACGAATCATTCACCCAAATAATCAAGAACAAAGCCAATACAAGCAGTGGCCTAAATTCTCCATTTAAGAAAATAATCATATTCAACAACGCAAACGGCACTGCCACATAAAGTTGTGTAAATGCAATATTTGTCCACGCTGTGATTGGATTAGATTTAGTGTTCCACAACTGACCAAGCAATGCCACAACCACACACATGCCATACACAAACCACGCAATAGTGGCCATTCTCTGTGAGCAAAATTCTGACATCTGCGCAAATGTAGCTAGAAACAGTAAAGCCGACACACCACCAAGATATGTCGTCTTACCTGTCAACAACTTTGTCAACTCTTGTGTTGTCAACAAACTTATCAGCATAAAAACTAAGCCAAAACTATACGGAGTCCAAATGGTAGCACTAATAATGACCGCCACCATAACCGCTCCTGCCAATGTACGTACAACTAAATTCTTAAAATCCACGGTATATAAAGTTGAAAGTTGAAAATTGAGAATTGAGAATTGAGAATTTGCATACCCCTCAGTCCTTCGGACAGCTCCCCTAACTTAGGGGAGCATTTGGGTGAAAATTGAGAACCGAAGGTCTTTGAGCCTTTGCGAAAAAATTGAAAGTTGAAAGTTAAAAGTTGAAAGTTGAGAGTTGAAAGTTGAGAATTTTAATTCCCCATTCCTAATTCCCCATTCCTCATTCCTCATTATTGAAGTATTTCCTCCGCACGCGAAGCCCATTGACGTTTGCCAAACACCTTTTCCAAATCTTCGGCAAACAATACCTCTTTGTCTATCAATATCTGAGCCACCTCATTATGCCCCTCTTTATATTGAAGCAATATCTGTTTAGCTCTTTCATATTGCTCATCTATAATTCTTTGCACCTCACGGTCAATCAATTGAGCAGTCGCTTCCGAATATGGTTTACTAAATCCAAATTCGCTTTGACCTGTCGAATCGTAATATGATATATTTTTCAACTTATCGCTCATACCGAAATAAGTAACCATTGCGTATGCACGACGAGTTGCTTGTTCCAAATCCGACAATGCGCCTGTATCTAATATACCAAAAAATATCTCTTCTGCTGCACGACCACCCAACAACGCACATATTTTATCCAAAATATGTTGTTCTGATGTGAGCTGACGCTCCTCTGGCAAATACCATGCTGCACCCAATGCTTGTCCACGAGGCACAATCGTAACTTTCACCAATGGGTCGGCATACTGCAAATGCCAACTAATTGTAGCATGACCAGCTTCGTGATAAGCAATATTTTTCTTCTCTTCTGCTGTAATAATTTTCGTTTTTTTCTCCAATCCACCAACAATTCTATCTACTGCATCTAAGAAATCTTGACGACCTACAGCAGTACGTTCTTTACGTGCTGCTATCAATGCCGCCTCGTTACATACATTTGCTATATCTGCACCCGAGAAACCTGGTGTTTGACGAGCCAAAAACTCTACATCTACCGTATCATCCAATTTCAATGGTTTCAAATGTACATTGAATATCGCTTTACGCTCATGCACATCTGGCAATTCCACCTGTATCTGACGGTCGAAACGACCTGCACGCAACAACGCCTTATCCAATATTTCTGCACGGTTAGTCGCTGCCAAGATGATTACGCCCGAATTCGAACCAAAACCATCCATTTCTGTCAACAATTGGTTCAAGGTATTCTCGCGTTCATCATTGCCATTATGGTTCACATTTTTGCCACGAGCACGTCCAATAGCATCGATTTCATCGATAAATACGATACATGGAGCCTTTGCTTTTGCTTGTTGGAAAAGGTCACGCACACGCGAAGCTCCTACACCCACAAACATCTCTACGAAGTCTGAGCCTGACATCGAGAAGAATGGCACATCAGCCTCTCCTGCCACTGCTTTTGCAAGCAATGTCTTACCTGTTCCCGGAGGGCCTACAAGCAATGCACCTTTTGGTATTTTACCACCGAGCACTGTATATTTTTTAGGATTTTTCAAGAAATGTACAATCTCTTCCACCTCTTGTTTTGCACCTTCCAATCCTGCTACATCGGCAAATGTTACCTTGTGTTGAGGGTTGTTTTTATCGAATATTTGTGCTTTCGATTTTCCTACATTGAATACGCCTCCAGGACCGCCACCGCCCATCACTTTGCGATTCATAAACACAAAGAATCCGATGAGCAACAACAATGGCAATACCGAGAACAAGAACATATCGAAATAGTCTTTACCCTCAGTATAGCGTACTTCGCCTGTAAACACCTTATCTGCCTTCAACTCATTGAGCAATTTCGAAAACTCATCAATCGAAGGCACGATTGTCTCAACTCTCACAACCTCTTTGCCCTCTGCTTCAATCCCTATTATATCTTTCGCACATTGAGGATTGATTTCAGCAATAGCTCGTTGTTTTGTGATTTCAATAGAGATTTTGCTTACACAACCATTGCGCAATCCGTCTTCCAATCTCGAATACGCCACATCTCTCGATGCTCCTTTCGGATTCCAAAACGACAACACAATGAAGAATATACCTATCGCTAAGTATATCCAATAGAAATTGAATTTAGGTTTATACCCACCTTTTTGTGGTTTTTTCCCTTCTTGATTTGGTTTGTTTTTTATTTCTTCTGACATATATACTTTCCCCCTAATAAATAGTTCTCACCATTTACTCTTTACCAATTACTATTTACTCTTTACTAACTGCTCTTTTTTAATCAAGGTCTGGTATCATTGTGATATTAGCATCTGCCCAAAGGTGCTCAATATCATAAAATTCACGGAATTCTGGTTGGAATACGTGCACTATTACATGACCATAATCCATTGCGATCCATTGACAATTTTCATAACCATCTGACGAAAAAGGTTTTTCGCCTGCATGCTCACGCACAAAATCTTTTGTTGTAGTAGCAATTGTCATCACGTGTGTGCTCGAATCGCCTTCACATATTACAAAATATTGACATGGAGCCTCCAATTTGCTCATATCTACAATCGCAATTTTCTTTGCTTTTTTCTCTTGCATTCCCTCAACAATAGTTGAGATAAGTTGTTTTAATTCTGCCATTTATTTTAGTTATTAATGTTTAGTTATTAGTTATTAATGATTAACGCCGAACGGCATTCTCAATTCTCAACTCTCAATTCTCAATTCATTATCAGCTGATTAGCTTCCATCCACACCAAATACCTCACCAATTTCCCCACTGCCATCGACACAAGCACTACCCACCATCTACATCTCAACAATCCTGCCGCCACTGCGATAAAATCCCCCACACCTGGCAAGAACGAAAAAAACGCGAATCCATCGCCATATTTATGTATTTTCTTCTTCCATTTTTCTGCCTTTTCTTGTGGTATTTTAAGCCAACGCTCTATCCACTCTATCTTGCCCAAGAAACCTAACAAATAGCAAGTCATCCCGCCAAGCGTATTACCCACCGTAGCCCATACAACTAACCAAATCGGGTCATAACCACCAATCAACAACCCCGTGAACACCGCCTCACTACTAAAAGGTAATATCGTCGCCGCCAAACACCCCGCTATCGCAATACCCAAATATCCTAATGAAGCCAATTCCATTTCCTTATTCTCCCATATTCCTCCCCTGTCTTAGGGGAGGTGTCCGAAGGACGGAGGAGTTAAACATTCCTCACTCCTCATTCCTAATTCCTCATTAAATTCCATTCTCTTATAGCGTTAACTGCAATCCCCGTATAAACCACATAAAGCCCTGCAGTCCAATACATCCCCACCATCAAGAACAGACCTATATAAACCACATCCACCAACACCCATATCACCCAGTTATCTATTTTCTTATGTGTCAACAATATTTGTGCCACTATACTCGCTGTTGTCAATATGGCATCAACCATCGGATACTGAGGCTCCTGAATATTCTCTGGCAACAACTGAGCTCCCCACTTCACACCCATTCCCCACAGCACTCCAGTCGCCACAATCACCATCCCCATAATCACTCTCTCTTTCATGGTCAACCACATAACTTTCAGCCCCTTATCAGTCTCCACCTCAGGCTTTCTCCACGAATATAAGCCATAAAGATTTATCACAAAATATATTCCTTGCAATATCATCCCTGAGTACAACCCCTCTCTGCCAAACAATATGCCATACAACACACAATTCACCAACCCAATCCCAAAATTCACAACCTTCCCCTTAGATGCCAGCCATATAGCCACCACCCCAAACACCACTGCTATAATCTCAAGATAATTCATTATCCTACACTTCCTTCAAGTGATATTTGCAACAATTTCTGTGCTTCTACCGCAAATTCCATAGGCAATTTATTAATTACCTCTTTGGCATAACCGCCGATAATCAAACCCACTGCATCTTCGGTCGAAATACCGCGTTGCGAGCAGTAAAATAATTGGTCCTCAGATATTTTAGATGTAGTAGCCTCATGCTCTATAATCGCAGTCGGATTTTTCACATCTACGTATGGGAACGTATGCGCACCACATTGGTCGCCCAAAAGCAACGAGTCACATTGCGAGTAATTCCTTGCGCCTGTGGCATTTGCATTCACTTTCACCAATCCACGATACGAATTCTGACTCTTACCTGCCGAAATACCCTTACTTACGATACGCGAACGTGTATTTTTGCCCAAATGTATCATCTTCGTACCAGTGTCGGCTTGTTGATAGTTGTTTGTCAACGCCACCGAATAGAACTCACCCACCGAATTATCGCCTTTCAAAATACATGAAGGGTATTTCCATGTGATAGCCGAGCCTGTCTCCACCTGAGTCCACGACACTTTCGAGTTATTACCCTTGCATATCGCTCTCTTAGTCACGAAGTTATAAATACCGCCCTTACCATCTTTGTCGCCTGGATACCAGTTCTGCACAGTCGAATATTTCACCTCAGCATTATTCATCACCACA
>JAZRJN010000133.1:0-3414 GCA_045645785.1 Candidatus Aphodosoma sp.
AATCAGCATCGAGAAGGTCGTTGATACCTACAACCTGAATGTCGTTACCGAAGTTCTTCACTGCTGCGCGGAACACCATACGGCCGATACGACCGAAACCGTTAATACCAAGTTTAATCATTTCTTTAAAAATTTAATTAAAACGTTTATAATTAAAAAAAATCTCAAATTCCTTTACAGGCGGACTCATTTATCCGCAATTGCAATATTCGACTGCGCGACACGACACCATAATCATCGCCGCAAGTACAATAAAAAATACAACTTTTGTAGTCTTCATACTTATTCAGCCAATTTTCGCAAGGTTTACGATGCAATGATAGTGCAAGCGAGTGAAACACAAAAGCCTTTTTTGATGTTTCCCAACGAGCGCAGCCTATCTTCGCAAGGTTTACGATGCAATGATAGTGCAAGTGAGTGAAACATAAAGTTTACTTTGATGTTTTTCAACAAGCGCAGCCTACCTTCGCAAGGTTTACGATGCAATGATAGTGCAAGCGAGTGAAACACAAAAGCTTTTTTTGATGTTTCCCAACGAGCGCAGCCTATCTTCGCACAGTTTCTGTGCAAATTTAAGAAAATGTTTTCACATACAAAACAAGATTTAGCATTTAAATATCAAAAAACTTACAATAAAGCACCTATACTTATATAATAACACTCCATCGGCAGCATAATCCGCCCTCATTCAAAAAAAAATTCGTTTTTCACGAATATTCTTTCCTATAAATTATATATTTTTCCACAAACTTTGTATCTTTGTCAAAGTTTTGGCACACCAAATAAGGTGCAGCCCGAATTTTAGAAACGATTAGTTACAATATAAAGATTGCTATGGAAAAATTTCTTCATGTTTTCAAGGCTTTCGTTGCAAAGAGCAATGTTATCAGCATGACAGTCGGTGCAATCACCGGTGAAGAAATAGAGCGCACATAAACGAGAGTGAAACCTTGCGGTTTTCACTCTCATTTTTTTAGAATCATATACAAACATTAGCGACCTCACTATTGTAGAAAAAGAGAAAAAACAGTAAATTCGCAACGTTGAATATAGAAACCAATTTAATATTTCAAGAATATGAAACAGGACATGATTGTCATTCTGGATCTCGGTAGTCACGAGAACACAGTGCTTGCAAGAGCTATCCGCGCTTTGGGCGTTTACAGTGAGATTTATCCTCACGACATTACAGTTGAAGAGCTCAAAGCCCTTCCTAATGTAAAAGGTATAATCATCAACGGTGGTCCTAACAACGTTATCGACGGTGTAGCCATCGACGTTAACCACGACATCTACAATGCAGGCTTCCCCGTTATGGCAGCAGGTCATGACAAGGCACTCTGCGACGTAAAGATAGCAGAAATAGGCAATGATGTAGAAGTTGTCAAAGAGGCAGTAAAAGAGTTCGTTCTCGACACATGTAAAGCCGAGAAGAACTGGAACATGACAAACTTCGTTAACGACCAGGTAGAGCTTATCCGCCGTCAGGTAGGTGACAGAAAAGTATTGCTCGCCCTCTCAGGTGGTGTTGACAGTTCAGTTGTAGCAGCACTCCTTCTCAAGGCTATCGGCGACAACCTTGTATGCGTACACGTAAACCACGGTTTGATGCGTAAGGGCGAGAGCGAAGCAGTTGTTGACGTATTCAGCAAGCAGCTTTGTGCGAACCTTGTATATGTTGATGCAACCGACCGTTTCCTTGGCAAACTCGAGAACGTAGCAGACCCCGAGGAGAAACGTAAGATTATCGGTGGCGAGTTCATCCGCGTATTCGAAGAAGAAGCACGCAAGCTCGACGGCATCGATTTCCTTGGCCAGGGAACAATCTACCCCGACATCGTAGAGAGCGGTACAAAGACAGCCAAGATGGTCAAGAGCCACCACAACGTAGGCGGTCTGCCCGAAGACCTTCAGTTCGAGTTGGTAGAGCCAATCCGTCAGCTCTTCAAGGACGAGGTACGTGCTTGCGGTCTTGAGCTTGGCTTGCCATACGACATGGTATATCGTCAGCCATTCCCAGGCCCCGGTTTGGGTGTACGTTGCCTTGGTGCAATCACACGCGACCGCTTGGAGGCATTGCGCGAGAGCGACGCCATCCTACGCGAAGAGTTCAAGAACGCCGGTCTTGACAAGACAGTATGGCAGTACTTCACCGTAGTACCCGACTTCAAGTCAGTAGGCGTACGCAACAACGCACGTTCATACGACTGGCCCGTAATCATCCGCGCCGTGAACACAGTGGATGCCATGACAGCAACCATCGAGCAGATTGAGTGGCCAATCTTGTTGAAGATTACCGACCGCATACTCGCTGAAGTTCCCAACATCAACCGCGTATGCTACGATATGTCACCCAAACCCAGTGCTACTATTGAGTGGGAATAATCAAAAACCATTTTTAAGCATATTTGAATAGCCTCAACCATTAGAAAGTTGAGGCTATTTTATTGGTATATAGTTTCCAGTATGCGCTGGAGACTATTTTCGTATATTTCTCATATCTAAAATTTGACACCAGTTTTTGACACCAGTTTATAAAAGTTATTTCTTGCAGGAGTCCTGGTTTCCTGGTACTTTTGAAGCAAATTCAAAAAAAAGTAAAAAAAAATGCTTCAAGGTCTTGACTTTTAATTTCTGGGACATATATTTTGTATAAATAACATCAATAAAAGTAAAAAAACATGGTAGAAAATTATTTTTACATAGATAGGAATTTTAGCATGAGAGTTAATTTCAATTTGAAACCTGTTGGCAAGAAATCGCAGATTTGGATAACTACAACAATCGAAAAGCAACGTGCAAGAGTCTTTACCAAATTACTCATTGCGCCACAATATTGGTTAAAAACGACAAGAACACAACTTGGTGAAAAGGCGAGCGAAGACCCCGCAGTTGGCGCAGTACAATTACGACACAATAAAGAGGTTAATAAAGGATTAAAGGTGGTATTGGCATATTGTAAGGAATACACGAAAGAAGTAACCGCAGGAGAACTTGAACACACGAAAGAGAACTTCGAGAACTATCTCAAAAACAAAATCAATGGCAAGAACACAGATATCAAGAAAAGACCTTTGACATTCATACAAGACTACATTGAGCGCAAAAAGCAAATGGTAAACAAGGCAACCCAACGCAAGATAGTCAGCGGTACAATCTACAACCATTACAATGCTTTGAAACGGTTGCAAGAGTTCTGCAACGACAATCGCCTTGCACTAACTTGGCAACTGTTTGACAACCGTCTCGAAGAACGCTTTACTGCATGGTTATTGGGACAAGAGTATTCCGCTAACACAATTGCAAGCACATTCAGCATAATAAAGGTGTGGTTGAAAGAGGCAGAACTTAACAACATTGAGATAGACAAGTGCTATCACTCCTACACCACCAAATGCCAAGATGTTGAAAACA
>JAZRJN010000134.1:0-1715 GCA_045645785.1 Candidatus Aphodosoma sp.
ATTCTCTTGGATTCTACGTCAAGACAACTTATTGCCTACTGCAACTCAAATATATTTTATCAAAGCAACTCGTAATGCCACAGGTTTCGACCGCCCAGCATACAATCTACAAGGCAAAAACTTCAAATATTTAATAAAAGAGACACTAAAATCATCACCTAACGCAATATTCGGGCTTCATGCGAGTTATAAAAGCGGTGATACTCCCGATATTATACACGATGAGCAACGCCTACTACAATATGCCATCGAAAATCAACAAGTAACCACAGCCCGCCACCACTATCTCCGTTCACTACAACCCAACGATATGGAATCTCTTATCGATGCCCATATCACCGACGATTTCACAATGGGCTATGCCGATATTGCAGGCTTCCGACTTGGCACTTGTCGCGCAGTTCGCTTCATCAATCCTAAAACAAAACGACTCTCATCACTCACCCTCCACCCTCTCACCATGATGGACTGCACTCTAACACATGAAAATTACATGGGATTGAGTTATAAAGAATCTTTACAATATGCCAAAAATTTAATCTACGAAACAAAAAAATACAATGGTGATTTATGTCTCCTTTGGCATAATACAATATTCACTGAAAAAGACCACAAAAATCTATACTCACAACTAATCAATTTATTAACAACAGAACAATGAAAATTATCACAATAGTTGGAGCTCGTCCTCAATTTATAAAAGCGGCTATGGTCAGTAAAGCCATAATCGACTTTAACAAATCACAAGGATACCAAGCAATAGAAGAACAAATACTCCATTCTGGACAACACTACGACGAAAATATGAGTCATATTTTCTTTGACCAACTATCAATACCACAGCCCAAATGGTTGTTAGATGGAAAAAATAAAACTGTCGAACAATTCAGTGAAATGATATACCCTATCATCCAACAAGAAAAACCTGACTATGTATTACTATACGGAGACACCAACACAACATTAGCAGGAGCTTTAGCTGCCGAAAAAGCAAATATAAAAATAATACACGTCGAAGCTGGTCTCCGCAGTTTCAATCTTGCAATGCCAGAAGAATACAACCGTATCGAAACTGACAAACGCTCAACTCTTCTCTTTTGCCCTACATCTACAGCAATCAAACATCTTCAAAACGAAGGCATAACACAAAATGTATATCAAATAGGCGATGTTATGTATGACTCTGCAATATATTTTGCCGATATAGCACAAAAAGAATCTCAAATACTTAACAAACTAAACATCGAACCGAAAAAATTCAATCTTGCAACTATACATCGTGCTGAAAATACAAACGACATAAACCGTCTAAAAGAGATAATACTTGCATTCAATATAATAGCTACACCAGATAAACCAATCATTCTCCCTCTGCATCCACGCACCCGCGCTATAATAGAATGCAACGATGAACTAAAATATTTAATCAAAAATAATAACAATATCATTATCACCGAACCAGTCTCTTTCATCGATATGATAGCACTCGAATCAGCCGCTTACAAGATACTAACTGATTCTGGAGGAATACAAAAAGAGGCATATTTCCACAAAACACCTTGCATTACACTACGCGACGAAACAGAATGGGTCGAAACCATCGAAAATGGTTGGAACCAGCTCGCAGGTTGCAATCACAAACAAATTATTGAATGCTATCAAAATAATCCTACTACAACTACCATAAGCGAATACGGCACTGGCAACGCTGCCAA
>JAZRJN010000135.1:0-12050 GCA_045645785.1 Candidatus Aphodosoma sp.
ATGGAACAATTGCCAAAATTGGGACAAGAGCCGATAATTACAGTTGGTATAATGCATGCTGAGCGAATAGGATTTTTTTTCGATTCGCCATTTCGTTGTGCCGAGATGCCCAATATTACGTTTGATGGTGAGTATGAGGTGTTGCTTTCTGAAAATGGGCGAGTGAGTTTCTTTGAACAAGAGTTTGATGCATTGCATTTTACGCCTATTGAAGAGCAAGATTATACGTCGGAAGATGGTTATTTCGAGCTTGAAGATGTGGTGATTGGTATCAATTTCCATTGGGAACGTAAAGAGAATCAACGTTTCAAAGGCGGACTTACGTTTATGATAGAGCATGGCAAGGTGGTTGCTATCAATGAGATACCTACTGAGGCATATATTTTCTCAGTGATTTCGAGTGAGATGAGTGCTACTGCAAGTCTTGAACTCTTGAAAGCTCATGCTGTGATTTCGCGTTCTTGGCTTTTGAAACCTATTATTCATAACGAACATAATGCGAATGCAGTGCTTGAATATCGCACTGATGATGAGTTGATTAAGTGGTACGAACGTGATTCGCACGAATTATATAATGTGTGTGCTGATGACCATTGTCAACGTTATCAGGGAATCACTCGTGCTCGTACGGAGAATGTGCGACTTGCTATTGAGGCAACACGTGGTTTGGTGCTGATGAATAGTGGAGAGATTTGTGATGCTCGTTTTTCTAAATCGTGTGGCGGTGTAAGTGAAGTGTTTGAAAGTTGTTGGGCAGATGAGCATTATCCTTATTTGGAGAGAGTGGTAGATAGTCAACAGTCAATAGTCAATAGTCAACAGTTGATATCTATGGATTTGAGGGTGGAGGAGAATGCTGATGCTTGGATTCGTGGTGAGTATGATTCGTTCTGTAATACTCACGATAAAGAGATTCTCTCGCAAGTGCTTAATAACTACGACCAAGAGACAACCGATTTCTATCGTTGGAAAGTGGAATATACAACAGAGCAATTGTCTGATTTAGTGGCTCGTCGTTCGGGTATCGATTTTGGAATTATCATTGCTCTTGAGCCAGTTGAACGTGGCGTGTCGGGTCGTTTGACACGTTTGCGTATTGTGGGTACAAAACGCACAATGATTGTTGGTAAAGAGTTAGAGATACGCCGTTGGTTATCGGAATCTCACCTTTATAGTTCTGCGTTTGTGGTTGATAAAACCGATGAAGGCTTCCGTCTTATAGGTGCAGGTTGGGGTCATGGTGTTGGTCTTTGCCAAATAGGCGCAGCTGTGATGGGTGCAAAAGGCTATAAATACGACGAGATATTGAGTCATTATTTTGTGAATTCGGAATTGAAGACACTATATAAATAAGATATTAGACACGAGATACAAGACTTGTTTTGAATATTAAGTTTTAATTATTATAAATAGTATGGAAAAAAAACTTTCTCCTTGGTTTTGGATACCAACTCTCTATTTTGCTCAGGGTATACCTTATTTTATTGTGAATAACATTTCAGTAATGATGTTTACTAAAATGGGTGTGCCTAATGGTGATATGGCGATGTTTACTTCTTTGCTTTATCTTCCTTGGATGATAAAACCATTTTGGAGCCCGTTTGTTGATATTTTCAAGACTAAGCGTTGGTGGACTGTTGTTATGCAAATTCTTATGACTATTGCATTTGCATGTACAATTTTCTCAATTCCAACACCTACAGCAGAAATGTTGGCAACACAATCTACTCCGATTAGTATGTTCTATGTTACGCTTATATTGTTTGTGATTACAGCGTTTGCTTCGGCAACTCACGATATTGCTGCTGATGGTTTTTATATGTTGGCATTGAAACAAAGTGACCAAGCTGCTTTTGTGGGTATTCGTAGTACATTCTATCGTCTTTCTTCTATTTTTGGACAAGGTGTGCTTGTTGCGCTTGCGGGTTTGATTGAAACAAATACAGGTAATATTCCAATGTCGTGGAGGATTACGATGATTGTAACTGCTATTATTTTTGCAGTATGTTCTTTGTATCATACGTTTATGCTTCCACGTCCAACGACTGATATCTCTTCGTTGAAGGATGAAAAGCCTACAGTTGGTGCTATATTCATGGAATTTGGACGTACGTTTGCTACATATTTTAGAAAATCAGGTGTTTTGTTGGCTATTGTATTTATGTTGCTCTACCGTTTACCTGAAGCATTTCTTATCAAAATGTGTATGCCATTTCTTGTAGCTTCAAAAAAGATGGGTGGTCTTGGCCTTTCAACTGCCGAAGTGGGTGTTGTATATGGCACAATCGGAGTTTTATTCCTCACAATAGGTGGTATTTTAGGTGGTTTATTTGCATCAAAACTCGGTCTTAAAAAATCACTTTGGACTATGGCTGGATGTATGACTTTGCCTTGTCTTACATTTGTGTATTTGGCTATTTGTCAACCTGAAAATCTTGTTCTTACATCTATTGCTATTGCTATAGAACAATTTGGTTATGGTTTCGGATTTACGGCTTATATGCTCTATATGATGTATTTTTCTGAAGGTGAGCTTAAAACTTCTCATTATTCAATTTGTACTGCTTTTATGGCAATGAGTATGTTGATTCCAGGTATGTTTGCAGGTTATATCCAAGAGGCATTGGGTTATGTTGATTTCTTCTGGATGGTGATGGTTTGTTGTATTGCAACGTTGGCTGTAACATTCTTTGTAGATCGTAAGATTGACCCTAACTATGGAAAGAAATAGTAGTTAGTAATTAGTAAATAGTAATAAAAAAATCCTGCTTGACTAAGCAGGATTTTTTTATTTCTTAATTCTTAATTTTCAATTCTCAATTCATAAGTATGGGGCTGTTGGGCTTTTGGCGAGGTCTTTGATTTGTTCGGGGGTGCCTGTGGCTACGATTTCGCCACCGCGTTTGCCTGCCTCGGGACCGAGGTCGATAAGGTGGTCGGCTTGGCGGAGAACATCGAGATTGTGTTCGATGACGATAACGGTATTGCCACGAGAGACGAGGCGTTGGAGCACGTTCATCAGCACTTTGATGTCTTCGAAGTGTAGGCCTGTGGTTGGCTCGTCGAGAATGTAGAGCGTGTGGCCTGTGTCGCGTTTGGCGAGTTCGGTGGCAAGTTTCACGCGTTGGCTTTCGCCACCTGAGAGGGTTGTGGAACTTTGTCCGAGTTTGACATAACCAAGACCTACATCTTGTAGAGTTTGGAGTTTGTGGACAAAGGTTGGCATATTCTCAAAGAATTCAACTGCTTGATTTATAGTCATATCGAGTACGTCGGCAATAGATTTGCCTTTGAAACGGACTTCGAGGGTTTCGCGGTTGTAGCGTTTCCCTCCGCAGGCTTCGCAAGGCACATAGACGTCGGGTAGGAAGTTCATTTCGATTTTCTTCATGCCATTGCCTGAGCATACTTCGCAACGTCCGCCTTTGGCGTTGAAAGAGAAACGACCAGGTTTGTAGCCACGGATTTTGGCTTCGGGTAGCCCGGCGAAGAGATTGCGGATGTCGTTGAAAATGCCTGTGTAAGTGACAGGATTAGAACGTGGTGTGCGACCGATAGGCTCTTGGTCGACTGTAACTACTTTGTCGATATATTCGATGCCTTCGATAGAGTTGTAAGGTAGTGGTTCTTCTTTGCTACGATAGAAGTGGCGGGTGAGGATTGGGCGTAAAGTGCTGTTGATGAGTGATGATTTGCCACTGCCTGATACGCCAGCAATGCAGGTGAGGGTGCCGAGCGGTATGTCGAGAGTTACATTTTTGAGGTTGTTGCCACATGCACCTATGAGGCGAAGGTGGTGTCCGTTGCCCTGACGGCGTTCGGTTGGAATAGGTATAGATGTTTTGCCAGAGAGGTAACGCGCTGTGAGAGTGTCGGTTTTGAGCATGTCTTTGAATTTGCCCTGAAATACGACATGTCCGCCGAGGCGACCTGCTCCAGGTCCCATATCAACGATGTAGTCGGCTGCTCGCATCATGTCTTCATCGTGTTCGACAACAATTACGGAGTTGCCTACGTCGCGGAGTTCTTTGAGTGAGTTGATGAGGCGAATATTGTCGCGTTGGTGCAAGCCGATACTTGGCTCATCGAGGATGTATAGTACGTTAACAAGTTGACTACCAATCTGTGTGGCGAGTCGGATACGTTGACTTTCGCCACCTGAAAGAGTGGCGGATGAGCGTGAGAGGGCAAGATATCCAAGACCGACATCGAGGAGGAATTTGAGTCGGGTGCGGATTTCTTTTATGATTTCGGCACCGATTTGGCGTTGACGTTTGTCCATTTGTTTCTCGGCAGAGGCAAGCCATTCGTAGAGTTCGTCGAGCTGCATATTGGCAAGTTCGGCAATGTTTTTGTCGGCAATGCGGAAACTGAGAGCCTCTCGATTTAGGCGAGTGCCGTTGCAATGAGGACATACGACAGGGGTATAGAAGGAGTCAGCCCAGCGTTGTTCGGTGGATGAGCCATCTTCTTGTTGGAGAGATATATAATGTATAAGACCCTCGTAGCGAGTGCGATAGTTGGTGTCGGTGCCAATGGCTGAGTTTGAGATTAGGAGTTCTTCGGTAGAGCCATTGAGAATTTCGTCGAGGCCTTCTTCGGGGATTTCGGCAATCGGAGTTTTGGTAGTGAAACCATATTTCTCGCCAATGGCATTGATTTGCCAGAAAATCATAGAACTGCGTTCCTTGCCGAGAGGGACGATGCCGCCTGCTGCGATAGAGAGGCTTTTGTCGGGGATGATTTTTTCGAAGTCGATTTGATTGACTGTGCCGAGACCTTTGCAGTGAGGGCATGCACCTTTAGGTGTGTTGAAAGAGAAATTGTGAGGTGCGGGTTCGTTGTATGAGAGCCCTGTGGTAGGGTCCATGAGGTGACGCGAGAGGAAACGAGTTTGTTCGCCGTCGCGGGTGAGAATCATCATGACGCCTTCGCCCATGTCCATTGCTTTTTCGATGCTTTTTTTGAGGCGTTGGAAGGATGGGGTGTCTTGATTGTCAGATGAGTCGTGTGTGATTTTTAGTTTGTCGATGACTACTTCGACATCGTGGTTGTGGTAGCGGTCGAGTTTCATTCCGGCATAAATTTCTTGCATTATGCCATCGACTCGCACATTAGGATAGCCTTTTTTGCGTATGCTTTCGAAGAGTTCTTTGTAGTGACCTTTGCGGTTGCGTACAATGGGTGCGAGGAGGTATATGGCTTGACCGTCGTAGTCTTTGAGGATGAGGTCAAGGATTTGTTCGTCGGAGTATTTAATCATCGGTTGCCCAGATATATAGCTATAGGCGACGCCTGCACGCGCATAGAGCAGACGGAGGAAGTCGTAGATTTCGGTAACGGTACCGACTGTAGAGCGAGGGTTTTTATTTGTGGTTTTTTGTTCGATGGCGATTACGGGGCTGAGGCCTGTGATTTCGTCGATGTCGGGGCGTTCGATGTTGCCGATGAAGTGACGCGCGTATGCTGAAAAGGTCTCTATATAACGGCGTTGGCCTTCGGCATAGATAGTGTCGAAAGCGAGCGATGATTTGCCACTGCCACTGAGGCCTGTTATGACGGTTAGGGCGTTGCGTGGAATGGTAACATCGATATTTTTTAGGTTATGCACTCTGGCACCGAGGAGGGATATTTTCATTATAATTGAGAATTGAGAATTTTTTGCTTTGCTCGGCATAATCAAAATAAACTTTGTTTATGCTCTCGCTTATTGCAAAAATTGAGAATTGAAAGAAAAATTCTGTTTTTGCAAAGTTACAAAAAAAAGTTTAATTTTTTACTTTTGGATTATTTTACTTTTTTAGATTTTTTTTGGGATGTAATCTATTTTGTATTCGTTAGGTATTATTTTGTGAAAAAATAGGTGGTTTTGGTTGCTTTTGATGGGTGGTTTTGTTTTCGGTATGTGTTGATTTATAGTCGTATTTAGGTGTGGAAAGGTTGGTTGTTGTGTGGGTGTATTATTGTTAATTTACATCTAATCAGCATGTTATGTGTGGTGGGTGTGTGGGGAAATATAAATTCAAAAAAAAAAGTAAAAAAGAGTATGCTATGTAAAAAAAAATGTGTACATTTGCGAAGTTATTTTGTATAATTATAATCAAATATAAGTATGGAAATAAAAAAATCACCAAAAGCCAATTTGGAAGATAAACGATTGACCTTTGTATTCATGGGTTTGATTGTTGCTTTGGCTATTTTGTACACTGCTTTTGAGTGGACACAACGTGAGATTACAGTTCACGAAGCTGAGAATGAAGATTTCCTTATTGAGGAAGAAATTCAAATTGACCAAACATTCCAAGAAGAGACTCCTCCACCACCTCCAGAACCAGAAGAGGTGCCTGAAGTTATTGAAGAGATTAAGATTGTGGATGATGATGTTAAAACAGAAGACGTGAATTTCAATTCTGAAGATAAGAAAGACGAAGTTGTTGAAATCAAACAAGTAGTCATTGAAGAAGAAGAGGAAGAAGAGGAAATTGAAGAGGTATTTATGGTGGTAGAAGAGATGCCTGAGTTCCCTGGTGGTATGGCTAAGTTGATGAAATATTTTTCTGATAATGTACGTTACCCTGCAGTGGCTGCTGAAAATGGTATTCAAGGTCGTGTTATCTGCCAATTTACAGTATGGAAAGATGGTACTATCCGTGATATCGTGGTTGTGCGTGGTGTTGATAAATCATTGGACCGTGAGGCTATTCGTTTGATTGAAAACATGCCTAACTGGAAACCTGGTAAACAACGTGGTAAAGCTGTGTCTTGTAAATATACAGTGCCAGTGTCATTCCGTTTGCAATAATATTATAGTAGCGAGTAGCGAGAACTCTTGTTATAAATAAAGATAGAGAGTAGCAAGTTTTAGAGCTTGCTACTCTTTTTTTTGTTTTTTTATATGTAAATCATTGTGGTTTAGTTGTTTATATTATATGATGATAACTTTCAACTTTCAATTTTCAACTTTCAACTTAAAATAGTTGTGGGAATAAAAAAAAAGTTGTAACTTTGCGCCCGTTATGTGTAGCCGCTGGCGAGGAATAGTGACCCTTGCGAATGCTGCATAATTATTTACTCTTAAAACATTGATTGACAATGGATTTTATTAAAATTGCAGAACAAGCTTTTGCAGTAGAGAACAATCTCCCAACATTCAAAAGTGGAGACACTATTACAGTAGATTACCGTATTAAAGAGGGTAACAAAGAGCGTATTCAACGTTATCGTGGTGTAGTTATCAAAATTACTGGTCACGGTGCAACAAAACGCTTTACGGTTCGTAAAATGTCAGACAACGTAGGTGTTGAACGTATCTTCCCTATGAACTCTCCATTTATCGACAAAATCGAGGTTAACAAAATTGGTAAAGTACGTCGTGCTAAATTGTATTACCTCCGTAACCTTACAGGTAAAGCTGCTCGTATCGCAGAAAAACGTGGTTAATATTTATGATCACAAAAATAAGGCTGTCCAGCAATGTGGACAGCCTTTTTTTGTTGATTTTTATGGATGTTTTTAAGTTTGTTTTTGGGAGTGGTTATTCTTTGCGCATGGCTTCGGCAGGAGAGATGCGGGTGACGAAATAGGATGGACCTACGAGCATTAGGATTGAAGCTGTGGCGAGTCCGATGTTGATTAGAAGCCATGCTGGGATTGAGAGATATACAGGGACGTGATCGACATAGTAGGAAGTAGGGTCGAGGGATATGGCATGGGTGAAATATTGGATTGCGATTATTGATAAACCTATAATATTGCCCCAAATCATGCCGCGCGAAATCAGGTATGCCGATTGAGTGAGGAATATTTTGCGTATAGTCCAATTGTTTGCTCCGAGAGATTTGAGTAGTCCGATGGTTGCGGAGCGTTCGAGGATTAGGATTAGTAGGCCAGATATAACGCAAAAGCCTGATACGGCAAGCATAAGGATGATTATGACGACGGCATTCATATCGAGCATGTCGAGCCAATCGAATATTTGAGGTGTGATGGTTTCGATGGTTTCAACGCGATAGAGTATGTCAGTATTGTGGGAGTAGATTATGATTTTGTTGAATAAATCGGCAGATGTTTGATTGAGGCGAGAGTAGTCTTTTACGAGAATTTCGAGAGTAGAGAATTGGTTGTCGTCCCATTGGTTTAGGCGTTGGATGTGGCTTATGTCAGTGAGAATGTAGAGTTTGTCGTAGTCGGCAAAGGTGGTTTGGTAGATGCCTACAACGGTGAATTTTCGGGCACGGAGTCCGTTGGTGGCGAAGTAGATAGTGAATGAATCGCCCACTTTGAGGTTCATTGTACGGGCGATGGAAGAGCTTATTAGTGAGGAGTTAGGAGTTAGAAGTGAGGAGTTTGGTAATGTGCCTTCGATTAGGTTTTTTGAGAAGAAGTTCCAGTTGTAGGTGGAGTCAACGCCTTTGAGGATGATGCCTTGGAAGGCGTCGGTGGTGTGGATGATAGCGGGTTGAATGGCTATGTGTTGTATGTCGCTGACGTTGGGTGTGTTTTTGAGAAGGCTGTCGAGTTGAGGAGTGAGTGTTACGGGTTCGGTTTGGAGAGAGTTGTAGTTGTTATATGACATCACCTGTATGTGGCTGCCGAATCCGATGATTTGGTTGCGTACCTCGCTTTTGAAGCCAATGATTACGGCTATGGATATGAGCATGACGGCAAGTCCGAGAGTTATGCCTATTATAGCAATGCGTACGGCAGGTCGCGACATGCTTTTGTTGTTGCGTTCTTCGCGGTTGAAGCGGTTGGCTATGAATAGTTCGAATTTTGCCATTGTATTATATATTTTTTAGACATAATGACATAAGAACATATTTTCTTTACATACGCCTTACTACACCTATGGTGTATTTCGGCGGAAGAATGACAGATTTAATGATGTTTATTTTTTTGCCTACAAATTACACGAATTGGACAAATAATAAATATGTAAAATTTGTGAAGATTTGTGTTATTTGTGGGAGGTTTTTATGTTTTTTAGTTTTTATTCGAGGAGGCCACGGTTGCACCAGTGTGAGAAAGGCATCATAGCGCGAGCGGCATCTGTGAGGTGTTTAATTAGTTCTTGTGGATTGTTGAGTAGCGAGTCATCGAAGTGGTGCTCGGTGAGCCATTGTTTCTTTTTGAGTAGTTCAATGGCTGGGTGGTCGGCTGGATAGCCTATAGGTGGTCGTTTGAGCGATTCAAAGCAGGTGAGTTGTTCGCCGAAATAGTGTTTGAAATCGGGTTGCGACATGATGTCGAACAACTCTTCATACTCGGTGTCGATATAAGAACGGAATCGTTTGATGCTTTGATTATCGGGACACCAAATGCCTCCTGATAGCATGCAATTGCCTGGCTGAAGATGAATATAGTAGCCAGAGAATAGGCTACGATGACCGCCGTTCATGGCGATGTATGATCCGAAGTGGCGTTTGTATGGTGATTTGTCGGGTGAGAAGCGTGTGTCGCGATAGATGCGGAAGAGGCATTCTTTAGGCTCGAGGTAGCGCACTTGTGGGTCGAATTGTCCGATTTCGTTAATAAGAGTGGCTGTTAGGTCGAGCATTGCTTGGCGTGCAATATCATATCGCTCGCGATTTTCTTGAAACCACGAGCGATTATTGTTTTGTGCTAAGTCTTGTAAAAATGGTAGAATTGTATTCATTTTTTTAGACATGAAGACAGAAGGGCGTATGTCTTTAATTATATATTCGCCCCCGTTGGGGACGTATTACTATAAGCGTTTATCTTCTGCAGGTTCCCTTTGGTCACTAGCAGTTAAGTATAGTTAGCCCTCTTCGAGGACTTATTGATCAGAGGCAAAGCTTGATTGCCATCTGGACTTAATCTCTCAATTTTTTCGCCAAAGGCTCAAAGACCTTCGGTTCTCAACTCTCAATTCTTTATTGGTTTGCAGGGACGACGAAGCGGGCAGTTACGCGGTTGCGTTGTTCTACGAAGACGAGGCGTTCGCCGATGAGTTTGTCGACTATCTCTTTTGTGTAGTGGCGGATAGTGATGAGTTCGACGTCGGTGTTGTAGAGCACTTCGTACTCGTCTTTGAGTTCGTCGATCATGCGTTGGAAGTTGATTTCGTTGTAGTCAACGCAGAGCGAGAAGCTGATAGCTGCAGTTTGTACGAGGCTTGATTTGAGACGATAAGATGCAAGTACGCCAAATATTTTGCTGAGTCGCTCTTCGGCGATGAAAGAGAAATCGCGAGGAGTGAGCGAGAGGAGTACTTGATTGCGTTTGTTGATATAGATAGGTGGAAGTTCGAGGCGTTCGGTGTAGTTGGTGATTACAGAACCTGGTTCGGCTGGGTTAACAAACGATTTTACGTGTAGAGGGATGCGTTTGTTTTGCAAAGGTTTCACTGTTTTTGGGTGGATGACTGATGCACCGCAGTAGCTGAGTTCGATAGCCTCTTTATATGAAAGTACAGGGATAATTTGTACGTTTTCGTAGAGTTTTGGGTCGGCATTCATCACGCCAGGAACGTCTTTCCAAATGGTTACGCTTTCGGCATCGAGAAGGTTGGCAAGGATTGCTGCAGTATAGTCGGAACCTTCGCGACCGAGTGTGGTTGTTTGGTTGGTTTTTGTACCAGCAAGGAAACCTTGTGTGATTGTGAGTTGTTTGTTAAGGAAAGCTTCGCGACAGAGGTTAAGACTGATTTCCATGTCAACGTTGGCGTCGCGGTGGTTGGCATCGGTGATGATGCATTTGCGTACGTCGATCCATTCGGCAGGGAGGCCGATATGGCAGAGATATGTGGCTACGATAGTAGTTGAAAGGAGCTCGCCGAATGACACAATACGGTCATATTCAAAGTCGTAGCTGAGAGAAGGACGTTGAGATATGATTTCGTCGAGTTGAGCATATAAGTCGGCAATAAGAGTGTCGATAGTGTCGCGTTGGTCGCCAAAGAGGTCGGCAATGATTGCTTCGTGGTAATCAACTATGGCTTGGATATGATGCTCGACATCAGATTTGTGGTTGAAAAAACTGTTTACAACAAGCTCAAAAGCATTGGTCATTTTGCCCATTGCCGATATAACAACTGCGAGATTATCGTTAGACTGTTTTACTATTTCGCAAAGATTGCGTACGCCGTTGGCATCTTTAACAGATGCGCCTCCAAATTTGTATATTTTCATATTAAGACTTTTAGTAGCGAGTAGCGAGTAACGTGACTTGCTATTCTGATTTAACTTTTAAGCAAGAAGACATGAGAACATGAGTTCTTTGTTTGCTTATTTTAACAAGCAAAGATACGATTTTTTTTTGAATTATGCAATAGGGTGGATATGGTTTTTATACTATGCTTATAGTATATTGAAGGTATGGGAGAGTTGGGGAGTAATATGGTAGAAGGTAGGATTAGGAGGGAGAAGGGATGTTGTTGGTGCATTGGATTGTGGGTGAAATGGTTAGATTTGGTAGTTTGGGATTTTTTTTGTAACTTTGCACCTGAATTTGTGAGAGATGACAATCTCGTATTGCAAGTTTGTATTTTCTTAGTATTAAAGGTTTTAATTTTTTTGAAAACATGATTGAAAAAATTGGTACAAATGCAGGTCTTGTATGGCATGCATTGGAAGGTGGTAAATTAGAATTGAAAGCCATCAAAAAAGCAACTAAATTGACTGAAAAAGAAATCTATGCAGCACTTGGCTGGTTGGCTCGTGAGAACAAAGTGGCTATTGCTGAAGAAGGTAAAGAGGTTTTTGTTGAATTGATTTAATTTAAAAAACTTCATAATTGTAAAAGTAAGTCGTGCTAAAACGAGAGTTTTAGTGCGACTTTTTTGTTGATATACTGCGAGTTATAAAATATTGTGTAAAAAATACGCAAATTATTTGGTGGACATAAAAATTTGTTGTAACTTTACATTGTGTAAAAGTTACACAAATAATAAAAATATTATACTATGAAAGAAGATTGGAAAAAAACGGAGGATGGATTGTATGGTTATGAGTATCCGCGTGCGGCGATGACGGCGGATGCGGTGATTTTTGGTTTTGATGGACAGGATTTGCAGGTGTTGCTTGTAGAGC
>JAZRJN010000136.1:0-4631 GCA_045645785.1 Candidatus Aphodosoma sp.
CATTATAATCCAGAAGGGTCAGTATTACGCAAGGCACAATTGCGTATGTTAGAAATATTGAAAGTGGTAGATGCTATTTGTGTAAAGCATGGAATAGAATATACACTTGATGGTGGAACTCTTTTGGGGGCAGTTAGACACGGGGGATTTATACCATGGGATGATGATATTGATATTAATGTAAGAAGAGAAGATTTAGCGAAATTGAGAAAGATACTTCCTCGTGAATTGCCATCACACTTGGTTTATCAAGATTATTTTACTGATCCATATTATCCTACACTTATAGCTAAAGTACGAGAAAGAGATTCGTATATGTATGAAGAACCTTGTACTGATAAACTTAAAGAAAAAGGTATATTTATTGATATTATACCTATTGAAGAGATACCGAATCTTAAGTGGAAGGCAAAATTGGATTATTGGTATGGGCATTGTTTGCGTGGTATTCATCACTATGCAGACATGAAAGATACAATCTTGTCATATATAGTGTTTCCTTTTGCATGGTTACTTACTGTTTTTACGCGCTTTATTAACAAGTTTCGTAATATAGACCAATTGGCACACGTATATGGTTGGATGGCATATAATAGTTTTTCAAAAAAAGATTATTATCCTATTAAGCGAATGTCATTTGAGGAATTTCAAGTGTGTGTGCCTAATAATCCAGATGCCGTGCTTACTGCTCTGTTTGGTAATTATATGCAATTGCCACCTAAAGATAAACGTGTGGTACATACTTCAAAAATTGAATTTTATAACGAACAATGAACTTAATTTATATTGCAGATAATTACGTAAATCCTTTATCAGGTGGCATATCTAGGATTACCTATGTTATGGCAGAGGCTCTTAGTCGTAGATTTGGATATACATGTTATTCTGTTTATGCAAATCCAATACAGCAAATAACATCTGTTGATAATGTATTTGCGGATATTTATTTATGGCAAGGTAAGAAGGAATTTTGCTCTTGGGTAAAACGTATAGGTGGAGGTATTATTATTGTTCAGTCTCCTTGTGTTTTGGCTCAAGATATTTTTGATTGTGTTACTTTGCTTCCAATGATAAAAGTAGTTAATGTTTTTCATGGAACTCCTGGGTTTGAGATAGTTCCGCTTCGTTGGAATATTATTAGATATAGGCTAATGCATAGAATAGAGGTTCGTTGGACATTGAAACAATCGTTACTTCAATTGGCAATGATGCTATTTCCTAAATCGTATTTTTTTAACAAGTTGCGCTACAAATATGCACGTCCTTATAAGAATGCTCATAAATTAGTTGTTTTATCTAAAGGGGTAATTAAAGATTATCAGACTATTGCACAAGGTCGATTAGGTGATTTTATAGCTATCCCAAATACTTGTTCCTTTGATAACATCGTTGTACATGATGATAAATATTTAAAAAAGGAGGTTTTAGTTGTTGCGCGATTGGATGATTGGCATAAACGCATAAGTGAAATATTGCGAATATGGGAGATAATACAAAAAGATAATCGTTTTAATGAATGGGTGTTGCGGATTGTTGGTGATGGGGTAGATGCTCCGTATTATAAAAATTATGTAAATAAAAAGCAATTGAGAAATATAATTTTTGAAGGGCAACAAAACTCTTTATCGTATTATCTTGATGCAAGTATTTTTTTAGTTACTTCTGCGTGTGAAGGATTTCCTATGACAGTTCTTGAAGCACAACAATGTGGATGTATACCTGTTATTTATAACAGTTTTTCTTCTGCAAGTGAACTTGTGATAAATGGGGAAAATGGAATTCTTGTAGAAAATAATGATAGAAAAATGTTCGTAAGAAAATTACAACATTTAATGTTGGATGAACAAAGCCGTAAAAAGATGAGTGTTCAGTGTATAGAATCAACCAGTCGTTTCTCAGTAGAAAATGTTGCAAATCTTTGGAATAATTTATTGTTATCGTTATAATATTTAATCTTGTGTTGGTGTAAAATAAGTAAAAATATTAGTTTACATAATGTGTTACAAAATATCAATTATATTGCCTGTTTATAATGTTTCAAAATATGTTGTGAACTGTTTGAATTCATTAAGAACACAATCTCTTTCTGAAATAGAGGTGATATTTGTTGATGATTGGGGAACAGATGATAGTATAAATATTATTCAAGATTATATATCAGAATATAATTTAGAAAAAGATTGGCATATATTTAAGACTCCTTTTAATCAAGGTCCTGCTTTAGCTAGAAATATTGGAATAAGAGAGGCCAGGGGTAAATATGTTGCTTTTGTAGATGCTGATGATTGGATTGAGTCTGATATGATGCAGACTCTTTATTTGATGGCAGAAAAACATAATGCGCATATTGCTTCGTCTGCAGCTGTTAAGGAATATCCCGATGGTTCACAGAGTGTAATGTTAAATCCTTACGTAGGTGATGGTATTTTAACTCAAAGAAAGCGTCGTTATTTACTTTCTCAATATGTTAGTAATTTTACTACTATGATTTTTGATAGAGAATGGTTGTTGCAATATGATTTATGTTTTCCAGATGCAAGAAGTAGTGAAGATAGTAGTTTTGTAGGTCAATGTTATTTAGTCGCAGAAAGAATAGTTCAAATTGATAAACCATTTTATCACTATATTATTTATCCACAATCAATAAGTAATAAGAAGGGTGTTTTTAGAGGTAAGGAGAAGCATAAAGCGATATTTGCAATGTTTAGTTTTGCTAAAAGACATAATCTTTATCGCTCTTATTGTTTGATGCTGTGGTGGGTTTATTTTAAGAAAGTTTTAGTTTCATCTATTGTAGATTATATAAAAAAATAAGGAGAACTTAGTTCTCCTTATTTTTTATTGTTTTTTTCCAAAAAGGATATGTTAAACCTCCAATGCTTAAGAGTAGCGATATAATTAAAAATGCCATTGACCATTTGTCGGTTTGGAGTGCGTGTGGTTTGAATTCCATGCGGAGTTTGTGTTCGCCAGCAGGAATTACAGCGGCACGTAGGGTGTAGTTGACGCGGGCTATAGGTATTTCTACGCTATTATTGTCTTGTTCGTCAACGATATATAGATGCCAATCGTGTGGGTAGTATATTTCTGAGAATACTGCTACTTTGTTGCGCTCGTTGCGTGATGTATATTCAAGGCAGTTAGGTGCGTATGATGTTAATTCGATTGTCTCTTCATCGAATGACATCATTGTGGTTACCTCAGGTTTTGTAATATCTAAAGCATCGGTAAAACGTTTGTCGGCTACGGCCTGTGTGTGTAGATTAATTTTGTCTAACAAATTGCATTCTTCATCAGGAGTATCAACTAAAATAATATCGTCAACAAACCAGCAGTTGCCCATTGCGTATGGGTTTTGTATTGGTGCTTGGCGACCATCTTGTAGTGATACTACTGCATATTTCATATTGAGCATATTGAGCACTGCGAAATTGCGACCTTCGTTTGCATCTGGCAACATAAATCCCTGTGTTTGCATGATAGATTGCATAAGTGGATTCATCTCTTGAGAAATATGCATATCAATGAGGTCTTGATAGCGACGTAGCTTAGCAGCAGAGTAGCCACCAATAGATTTGAGACGATAGCTTGTGCGGGCATCGTTGAATGTGTTAGTTGCGAGGTTTAATACACGGAAGTTAGGATCTGTGTCTTTCAATATCTCTTGTTCGTATGGTTGAATTGCGAAATAAGAGTTTGCCTCTTTTGCACGCACGAAGTGGTCGTTGCCAAAGAAACGTTTGTTGACAGGTATCATATCTGCCAAGACTAATACTGCGAGTGCACCATAGAGAATATATTTCTGAGATGTTTTTTCTTCTTTTTGTGATTGCCAAGCATACCAATAAATAAGAGCAAATCCAAGTGCAATAAATAGGAACGAACGCCATGCGTCTGCTTTAATCATAGCAGTACGTTGTTCAAATATTGCATCGCGAAGCCATGCTGGCACTTGTGATGTCCATTGTGAGTCGTAGCTGCTTGTAATGTCTACAATGCCACCGAATAGTGCAAAGAAGAGAGATAGTCCAGCAGTTAAGCCCCCAGCTATAAACATACTAGTGCGTAGTTTTTTCCATTCAAATTTTTTATCAATAATTTGTTGTAAAGCAAGTATAGCCAAGAGTGGTATGGTGATTTCGGCAACGACTAATATACTTTCGACAGCACGGAATTTGCTATACATTGGGAAGTAGTTGAAGAACAATTCGGTGAACCACATCATATTGCGTCCCCATGCCAATGTGATAGAGAAGAGGGTGGCAATCAATAATGCCCACTTGTATGGACCTTGTACAATGAGGAGTCCTAATACGAACAAGAAACAGATAATTGCACCGACATATACAGGACCGCTTGTGAATGCTTTTTCGCCGTGGTATGTAGGTACTTGCTGGCAGAATTGTTCGGCAGAACGTTTAGGTATACCTTGTTTTTTCATGGCTTCGCAGAGTTGCGATTCTGCACCAACATTGAAACCGCTTGCGCCACCTTCCCAGTTAGGAATAAGGAGTGTCATAGTTTCGCCAACGCCATAGCTCCAAGCTGTAGCATAGTTAATGTCTAATCCCTCAGGTTTATTTTTATCATCGTCAGTGCAAGTCAATTCGCTATGACCACCACGCATAGTC
>JAZRJN010000137.1:0-6248 GCA_045645785.1 Candidatus Aphodosoma sp.
GTATTCGTAGAAATCGAAGAAGGTATCGACGGTCTTATCCACATTTCTGATCTTAGCTGGACTAAAAAAATCAAACACCCATCTGAATTCACACAAATCGGTTCTGAAATCGAAGTTGTTGTTCTCGAAATCGACAAAGAAAACCGTCGCCTCAGCCTCGGTCACAAACAACTCGAAGAAAACCCATGGGATGTTTTCGAAACTATCTTCACTCCAGATAGCATCCACGAAGGTACTATCATCGAAATGCTCGACAAAGGTGCTGTAGTTGCTCTCCCTTACGGTGTTGAAGGCTTCGCTACTCCAAAACACCTTGTTAAAGAAGACGGTTCTAACGCTAAAGTTGACGAAAAACTCAGCTTCAAAGTAATCGAATTCAACAAAGAAGGCAAACGTATCATCCTTTCTCACAGCCGTATCCACGAAGACGTAGCTAAAGCTGCTGCTGAAGAAGCTGCTGCTGCTGAGAAAAAAGCTACTAAAGCTGCTAAAGAAGAAATGCCTGCTGTAGAAAAAACTACTCTCGGCGACATCGACGCTCTTTCTGATCTCAAAAACCAAATGATCGAAGATGCTAAAGCAGCCCTCGAAGCTAAAGAAAACAAATAATTAAACGTCAAAAGTCTATAGTCAACAGTCAACAGACTAATGACTTCAAACATTTGACAAAATTATATTTCCAACCGATTCACCCACAAAGTGAGTCGGTTGTTTTTTTCATGTAGATACTTGCAAAAAAAAAAAATATTCACTACCTTTGCACTATCAAACTCAATCTAATACACACCAAACACTCTACACCATGAAGAAAGCACTTTTTCTGACAGTACTCACCCTATTACTTATAGGATGTTCCACAATAAAAGAATCTATACCCCAAAATCCTTCTCCATCAAACAACTCGACCCAAAAAGATTCAATAACAAATTACACAACAGAAGAAACATATATAGATCCTGTTGAATATGAAGTAGAAATGCCCGAATTTCCTGGACGTATAGCCGAATGTATGAAATTCATCAAAAAAAACATGCAATATCCCGCCGAAGCAATAAAAGAAGGTATCGAAGGACGAGTAATTTGTCAATTTACAGTAAAAACAGACGGAAGCATTGACAATATTATCATCCTAAAAAGTGATCATGAATCATTAAACGAAGAAGCCATTCGCATAATAAAAAGTATGCCCAAATGGATACCCGGCAAAAACAAAAACGGTGAAGTTGAAGATTGTAAATACACACTACCAATCATTTTCAAATTACCCCAATAACAAAAACGACCGACTCCCCCCCAAGTGAATCGGTCGTTTTTTTATACTAACATTTTCCAAGCACAATCTTCTTTATCTCATTCAGCTTCAACAATGCCTCCACGGGCGTAAGGTTGTCGATATTCAACCCTAATATCTCATCACGCACCGCCTTGAGCACTGGGTCATCTAATTGGAACATACTAAGTTGAACTCCCTCTCGCACCGATGCTTTCGACATATCTCTACCCTCAAGTATCGACTGCTTATTCTCACTTTCCAACATCTCTAACACCTCATTAGCTCTCTCCACCACCGAACGTGGCATGCCTGCCATCTTCGCCACATGGATACCAAAACTATGCTCACTACCTCCTCTTACCAATTTACGCAAGAATATCACTTTCTTATCGACCTCACGCACCGACACGTTATAGTTTTTCACTCTCGAATACGATTTTTCCATTTCATTGAGTTCGTGATAGTGTGTAGCAAACAATGTCTTAGCTCTAACACCTTTACGCTCATGTATATACTCCACTATCGCCCACGCAATCGAAATACCGTCATACGTACTCGTACCGCGACCTAATTCATCAAACAACACTAAACTCCTATCGGTCATATTGTTCAATATACTTGCCGCCTCATTCATCTCTACCATAAAGGTCGAATCTCCTACACTGAGGTTATCACTTGCGCCAACACGGGTGAATATCTTATCTACCACCCCTATTCGCGCCGCTTCTGCTGGCACATAACAACCCATTTGTGCCATCAACACTATCAATGCTGTCTGACGCAACAAAGCTGACTTACCCGCCATATTCGGACCTGTAATCATCATCACCTGTTGCTTTTCTCCATCGAGATATACGTCATTTGGCACATACGCCTCATCTATTGGCAACTGCTTCTCTATCACAGGGTGACGTCCTTGATGTATATCTATCACGTTTTCATCGGTAATCACCGGACAGTTATACTTATTCTCGGCACTTACTCGCGCAAATCCCAACAAACAATCCAACTGCGCCAACTCTACACAATCCACCTGTATTGCCGAAATATACTCTATCACTGCCTGCACAAGCGAGTTAAACAACTGTGCCTCAAGCACTGCTATCTTCTCCTCTGCGCCTAATATCTTCTCTTCATAGTGCTTTAACTCTTCTGTAATATAACGCTCAGCACTCACCAATGTCTGCTTTCTAATCCACTCTGCTGGCACTTTATCTTTATGCGTATTGCGCACCTCTATATAGTACCCGAATACATTATTATAACTAATCTTCAAACTTGGTATGCCTGTCGCCTCACTCTCACGTTGTTGTATTTGTAGCAACACATCTTTGCCATGATATGCTATCTGACGCAACTCGTCTAATTCTGCATTCACTCCCTCTGCTATCACTCCGCCTTTATTCAACATCGCTGGCGCATTTTCCGACAATTCTCTGGCTATGCGCTCTACCAATCTCTCGCACGGATTCAATCTATCCGCCACTCGCAACATTGGCTCACAATCTGATGCTGAAGCACATACCTGTTTCACTACGGCTACCGACTGCAATGCTATCTTCAATTGCAACAACTCTCTTGGAGTAACTCGTCCTACTGCCACTTTACTCATTATACGCTCCAAATCTCCTACTCGTCCTAATGCCTCTTCGAGCATATCTTTCATCTCACGATTGCGAAACATCTGTGTAACTACTGCCAAACGATCTTCTATCGGTTTCACCTCTTTTAATGGGAATATCAACCATCTTTTCAACAACCTACTTCCCATAGGCGTAACTGTGCGGTCAATCACCTGACACAAACTGCGTCCCGACTGATGAATACCACCCAACAATTCAAGATTTCTTACCGTAAATCCATCCATCCACACAAATCTATCTCCCTCTATACGAGCCAACGATGTGATATGCCCCACCTGTTCATGCTTGGTTTGGTCAAGATAATAAAGCACTGCTCCTGCTGCCACCAATCCCAACTCCATATCATCAACACCAAACCCCTTAAGGTTCTTAACCTCAAAGTGTTTCAACAATCGTCCTCTCGCTGTATCTATCGTATAAACCCAATCGGGCATCGATTGTAAAAAGTATTTTCCACCCACCAAATCAATCACCTCACTACGCATATCTGCCTCATATATAATCTCTTTC
Source organism: Candidatus Aphodosoma sp. (assembly GCA_045645785.1). GTDB lineage: Bacteria > Bacteroidota > Bacteroidia > Bacteroidales > Paludibacteraceae > Aphodosoma. Next base: position 3,427 of record JAZRJN010000137.1, read on the forward strand.
GGCGCAAACGAACCAATCAATTTCTCTATATAATCAGCCTTACCCTCGCCCACCAAAAACTCTCCTGTCGATATATCTAACAAACTCAACCCCACACCCTTTTTAGTCATATACACCGATGCCAAAAAGTTATTCTCTTTCACATCCAATATATTATCATTCACACTCACACCTGGCGTAACCAATTCGGTTATACCTCTCTTCACCAAGCCTTTACATGTCTTTGGGTCTTCCAATTGGTCACAAATTGCCACACGCAATCCATGACGCACCAATTTAGGCAAATAAGTATCCAACGCATGATGCGGAAATCCAGCCAACTCCACATACTGCGCAGCACCATTCGCACGACGAGTCAACGTGATACCCAATATCTCGCTCGTACGTATCGCATCCTCCGAAAATGTCTCATAAAAATCCCCCACACGAAACAAAAGCACCGCATCTGGATACTGTGCCTTTATCTCATTATACTGCTTCATCAACGGCGTCTCAACTACCTTTGCCATATATATTTCAATTAAAATTAATAACCTTGTTCCTTATTCCTTGTTCCTTATTCCTTGTTCCTTATAAAAAATTTTTTTACAAAATTTTTTACACCCTGCATCACCAATTCCCACATCCATTCTCCCCAACCATCAGTCCACCTTTGTGGATGCGTTGTCATCATCACTCTCTTCGGAAATCGCCCCTCTCTTAATGCTCGTATCACATCATCTGTCGTTTCATACACCCAACCTTTCGCATCCCACACCGACTTAAATTCTGCCACTTTATCTCTCCTACTCACCCCATTCCAACTCCTTCCCGTATCAGTCAAATAAAACATCTCACCCCAATCCACATCTATCTGAGGCTCTCCAATCACCCCCATCTCCCTATAATCATACTTCTCCCATATCCTCTTTGCATCTATATCACTCATAGGCGACCCATGCATCGTAATTGTCTTTACATCAACCAATTTACCTAATACATTAATATTACGCATACATCTTGCATACGCCTTATCTACATCCCCTTTTTCCACCACCAAATCCTCATAATGATACCCCACTTCATGTCCCAAACCCGCTATATATTTAATATCATCACCATTATTCAAAACAAACTTCTCACGAAAATAATACGATGTCCTCACCCCCATCTCCTTTTCAACCTCAGCCAATCTCCTCGCTCGTTCCACCGACCTATCTACGTCATGCCTCATCACAATCATCCTCTCTGCCCTCTTCCCCTCGCAATACTCATCATACCTCATCAACTCATACCCAGCACCTTTCAATGCCTGCACCAACTCCCTATATTTTTCTATCGTAAAATCCATTGACTATTGTCTATTGACTGTTGACTATCGACTATTAAGATTTGCAAAGTTACAAAAAAAACTTGACAAATAAGTTGTACATCTCAAATTAAATTCGTAATTTTGCATAAATATAGCGAGTTCAGAGTGTAGATAATCATCAAATTTTTCTAACTCCTAACTCCTAACTCCTAACTCCTAACTAATCATTATATTATGCATAGCGATTCAGTAGTAATTATTCCTACCTACAACGAAAAGGAAAATATCGAAAAAATAATCCGTGCAATCTTTGCACTCCCTAAATGTTTTCACATTCTTGTTATCGACGATGGTTCACCAGACGGCACTGCCACTATCGTAAAAAATCTCCAAAAAGAATTTACAGAAGAACTACACATTGTTGAGCGAACAGGCAAACTTGGCCTCGGAACAGCCTATATCGCAGGCTTCAAATGGGTTCTTGACCACGATTACCAATACGCATTCGAAATGGATGCCGACTTTTCTCACCCAGTGCCTAAGCTCCTCGAACTCTATGATGCTTGCGCCAATCAAGGTGCCGATGTAGCTATCGGTTCTCGCTATGTTGGTAATGTTGTCAACGTAGTCAATTGGCCAATGGGTCGCGTACTCATGAGCTACTATGCATCTAAATACGTACGTTTCGTGACAGGACTCCCTGTTGCCGACACTACTGCTGGCTTCAAATGCTACCGTCGCCAAGTACTCCAAACCATCGAATTCGACAAAATCCGTTTCAAAGGCTACGCATTCCAAATCGAAATGAAATTCACAGCCTACAAATGTGGCTTCACAATCAAAGAAGTACCTATCGTATTCGTCAATCGCGTCGAAGGCACATCTAAAATGTCAGGAGGCATCTTCTCCGAAGCCCTCTTCGGCGTCGTAAAACTCAAAATATCAAGCTGGTTCCGAAAATACCCACAAAAACAATAATATTTCAACATAAGTACAGAAATATTTTGTGTTGGTTTACTATGTTATAGTGATATCTCTGTGCTTTGTAGGTATAACAACTTTTTTTTAAGTACATGCCCTAAATTATAAAATATCCCCAAGCTAGCTAATTACAAGGCTTGTACTAAAAAAATATATTATCCTATTAGAAACAAAAAACTCCCACTGCACAATAATAAACTTAAAAACATAAAATATGTACTTCTGTTAAAAACAAAAACATCTAAAAATGATTACTACCGACCAAATAAAAGCAGCTATCGACCGAGTTGAAGCACTCAACAAATACCTCAATATCGAAGAAAAGAAAATTCAACTCGAAGAAGAAGAATTAAAAACTCAAGCCCCAGAGTTTTGGCAAGACCAAAAGCGTGCCGAAGCTCAAATGAAACTCGTTAAAGGCCTAAAATTTTGGATTGAAGGCTACAATGCTGTCAAAGATGCTGTCAACGAAGTGCAAATTGCCTACGATTTCTACAAAGAAGAGGCCATGACCGAAGCTGAAGTTGACGAGGCTTACAACCACGCAATT
>JAZRJN010000138.1:0-4885 GCA_045645785.1 Candidatus Aphodosoma sp.
GCTGAGCGCGCAGGGATTAAGTTTGCAACATATCGTCGATTTGAGCAAACAGGCGAAATTTCTTTGACTGGTTTGCTTCAAATAGGGTTTGCGTTGAATGCGCTGTCTGATTTTGATGTTTTGTTTTCGCAAAAGCAGTATCAATCAATCGATGATGTGTTGGATGATAGTATTGTAATACGTAAACGAGGTAAGAAAAAATGAGTGTAATAAAGCAGATAGAGGTTGTATATAACGACCAATTAGTTGGGCGTCTGGCATTGACCAAAGAGGGTTTGTGTGCCTTTGAGTATTCGGTAGAATGGATTTCTTCGGGTTTTTCTATCTCTCCATTCGAATTGCCTTTGCGCAGTGGGGTTTTTGTGGCAAAACCACGACCGTTTGATGGTGGATTTGGTGTTTTCGATGATTGCTTGCCTGATGGATGGGGCTTGCTCATTCTTGACAGATATTTGCAGCGTAAGGGTATCAATCCTCGTATGCTTTCGTTGCTCGACCGTCTTGCGTTAGTGGGGTCTACGGGGCGTGGAGCTTTGGAGTTTCGCCCAGATAAGAGCATTATGTCTCATGAAGAGTATGTTGATTTTGAGAAATTGGCATTGGAGGCAGAGCGCATTTTGGATAGTGATGAATATATGGGCAATGGGGTCGAAGAGTTTCAGTATCGTGGAGGCTCACCTGGTGGTGCACGACCAAAAATATTCGTTCGTTACGATGCTACAGAGTGGTTGGTTAAGTTCAGGGCAAAAATGGATTCGAAGCATATAGGAGTCGAAGAGTATCGTTATTCGCTTTTAGCAAAAGAGTGCGGAATTGATATGCCCGAAACGCGACTTTTCGAGGATAAATATTTTGGAGTTGAGCGTTTCGACAGGGTCGGTGGCGAGAAGCAGCATGTTGTTAGTGTAGCCGGACTTATAGGGGCAGATTATCGTATGCCGAGCATCGATTATTTGCATATTTTTCAGTTATGTGCCACATTGACTCATAGTGTTGTGGAATTATGGAAAGTCTATCGTTTGATGGTATTTAATTATCTTATAGGTAACAAAGACGACCATGCTAAAAATTTTGCATTTATTTATCGAGATGGAGAGTGGCATTTTTCTCCAGCTTTCGATTTGCTTCCAAGCGATGGCATAAATGGAATTCGAACCACCTCTATCAATGATAGTATCGAGCCTACGGTCGAAGATATTTTTGCTGTGGCAGAAAGGGTAGGGTTAAACAAGAAGGAAGCAATAGAGGTATATGATACAATGAAAACGATATTAGACAGAAAATAACTATTACTCAGAGATGCAATAACGGTTTTGCATCTCTTTTTTTGTGTTAATAAGCTTTCTGCTATTACATTATTTTTTACCGGACACCAATAAAAGAAAATAAGGAATTTTACGATTACGCGAGAACAGAACAAAGCTTGCTTTAGTTATGTCGAGCATGAGTAAAATCTCGAGCAAAGCGAGAAAAAAAAGGGAAACAATCATTTTTCGGAGGGAGTCGGGTTGGGGATTTTTTCGTATAAAACAAGATGGTGAACCCTACCTTCAAGTTATGCTTGCGGTGAGGATTATCTTTTTTTTTCGTAGAGAATAGGGTGAAGGCAGTGTTATTTTATGAAGCAGGTTGTTGTTGGGTTGTGTGGAGAGGGGTCAAGCAAGGTCAAGCAAACTGCTTCTTAGTAAAGCGACATTTTTCATACCCACTCACAGTGTGTATTTGCCAACCCCACTACAAATACGGCGTGCTGTATCCTATTAATCGCAAGGTTGAACGTTAATGATAAAAAAACACTAAATTCTTTGCAAAAGCAAAACCTTTTTTGTATTTTTGCAAAATAAATTAATGTATATTAAGATTATAAATATAGAATTGTGTGTTAAGATAATTGTAGAAATAAAATATTTAGATATGAATGTTGGTTTAGAGCTATGCAAGGAGGTGCTATTAAAACCTATGTTTAAATGGGTTGGTGAGTTTTTTGTTGAAAATTGCAAGAAAATTATATTTAAAAACAAAAGTAGTGTAATATCGGATAAGACAAAAGGACTTATTTTGTTTGAAAATGTTGTACCAAGCTATAGTATAGAAGATATAGCATTAAGGAATAGTGGAAAATATTTTTATTGGCAGATTCCAGATGAGTATAGAGAAGAATTTTGTCAATATTGTAGGCAAGATGGCAGACCTTTTTTCGAGACGCATATAATACAAGATGGAGAGGATGATTCGATTAATCGCTGTTTGCGTGCATTTGTGTTGAATAATTATCCAGAGATTAGAGATATTGATAGTTATTTTAATGAGATTGCGAAAGAGACAGCTTTGCGTTTGTTAACGCGATTGAAGGATGGGGCTTTTTTGTTTAATAATAAGATGTGGGGCATTGATAAGATTGCTTCGAATAGAGGAAATGGAGATTCGGAGGATCCAACACTAGACATACGTATGTTTGTTACAGATTTTTTTACGCACAAATTTATGTTGAATTTGTATAAAGATTTGAATAAAAAAGATCCTAGGGTTTTTGATGGTATACAAACATTGTCAGATTTGAATAAATATAAGCCTTTTTTATGTTCTATAAGTGTTGGTGGTTTTGTTTTGGTAGAGAGACTTAAAAGTGAAACACCAGAATTACTTTGGGTTAAATGTGGAGATTATAGTGATTTAGATAAATATCATTTTAGTTATGATGTGGAATTTTCTCCTGATGATATGTCGATGTTATCAGTCGGAGGATTAGATACATCTAATTTGTATACATGTGCGTGTAGGGGGATTGAAGAGTGTTTGGGCATTTATGGTATAGAAGGTACTAGAGAGAGAGAGAATGTTAAAATTGCAGCGGTGGCTTTGTTGAAAAATGATGAAAATTTAAAATTTGAATTTTTTTCATATCTTAGTATTTACGACAAGGTCGAGGAGTTGTTTTCGAACGTAAAACAAATAAATAAAGATGAAAATGTATGTTTTGTTTTATTAACGAAAGAGAGTATTAATGATTTTATTTCAGACAAAAAAGTTGTTCATTCAGAAGAGTCTGTTTTTTGGGCAGAATCTCTTTTTATTAGGTATAAAGTGAATAGATTAAGTTAATTTTTTCTTGTTTAATTATTAAATATTTTTAGTTATGGATTTTTTTTTAGTGAAATTGTTAGCTAAAGTTATCGAGATTATAGCTGGTAGGTTAAAAAAATGTTGGAATAAGGTAATAATGCAGAGATTTAATCGAGGAATAGTCAATAAGTTTGATGATGTCATTGTGTTTGAGCATGCTGTACCTTATTGTAATTTAGATAATATTACATTTAAGGACGGAGGCTATTGTTTTTATAGAGAAGTACCAGCTATTTATAGAGAAGAATTTAAGAAATATTGTAAATCAGATGGTACTCCTCATTTTGTAAGTAGAGATGGACGTGATTTTTGTGACGATGTACATAAGACGCCATTGTATGAATTTATATTTAATCGTTATCCTGAAATTAAAGATATAGATATTTATTTGAATAAGATTGCTGAGGATACAGCTGAAGTTTTTTTAGATCGTTTAAAAGCGGGCAAATTGGCGTTTAATAATCAAATGTGGGGTATTGATAAAATATCAGAATCAAAAACTTATAATTCAAATTCAGAAGCCTCAACGTTGGATATAACTTTGTTTACAACAGACTATTTTACTTATAAGTTTATGGTAAATGTTTATAAAGATTTGAATATGAGAAATCCAAAGGTGTTTTCGGCAATACAAAAAATTTCGGATTTAAATAAATATAGACCATTTTTCTGTTCGATTGGTGTGGGTGGTTTTATTTTGGCTAATAGAAAGGGAAGTCCTGAATTGTTGTGGGTGAAACGTTCGGCTGGTGTTGCGCAACCAACGAAGTGGCATTTTAGTTATGACGAAACCTTTAATTTACAAGATAAATCTAATATAAAAGTAGTAGGTACAGAAACAATACCATGTTTGGTCACTTGTATTCGTCGAGGCTTGATTGAAGAGTTAGGGTTGGGATATCACAAATCGGGTTATAATGTAAATGATGATGACATTAAAGTTATATCATTTGCTTTGATAAAAAATGACGAAAGGTTAGAATTTGAATTTTTTTCTTATACAAAGGTTTCTTTTGGGTCGGATACGATAACTACAGAAGATTTTGATTTAATGAGAAGGACTTTAGCAAAAGATGCTTCGTATGAGGCTATTGATGTTGTTTTTATGCCTTTAACTAAGAGAGATATTAATAAGTTGATTTCGGATAAGGATTTTGTGCAGACTCCAGAATCTATCTTTTTAGCAAAATCGTTTTTGATGAGAAAAAAAACAAATTATTTGTAGGAGTGAGGATTGTAATTTCATGTTATGAGAATATAATTAGAGACGCTAGTATATGGCGTCTCTTTTTTATCATTGACAAAAGTTGTCACAATACGATTGTACCTTTGCACACAAATTTAAAACATGAAGATTATGAAAGTTTATGTATTGACAATGACCAGTCAGATTAGCCAAGGCGACCAGCCGAGTAGTACGGTGTTGGGGGTGTATAGCACATGCGAAAAAGTAGAGCAAGCTTACAAAGAAGCAATATTTGCCGAGTCCAGAGAGTTTGTCGATTTTTACGGCGAATCTTACATGGAAAAGATTGATGCCGGCATTTTAATCACCAATCCCTCAGACTATTCGTGTTGGACACTTGTTCGATTGCAAGAGAGTGAAATATTGTAGGGGCGTACGGTTCGTGCGTCCGCTCAATTTGCATAAAAACCACTTGCAAGAGCAAAAGTTTTTTCGTATCTTTGCAGAGATAATAAAATTAATAACAAAGACATATAAAAGTTTGACATCCTGGTTCAACTGAGATAGCAGAATTGG
>JAZRJN010000139.1:0-11129 GCA_045645785.1 Candidatus Aphodosoma sp.
GGGGCTGTTTGGTTTTGACGGCGGGTAGAAGAGGTATGTAAGCATGCAGTGCATTGTCTGTTAAGCACTTTAATCATAGCAGGTAAACTATAATTGGCGAAAATACTTACGCTCTTGCTGCTTAATCGAAGTATAGTAGATTAGCTTAATTTCGGCACCAGGTGCTGAAACAAGACATCTCTCAGATGCCATTGCGCCGAGGCGGTCTGGTTTAGAGGTGCTATAAATTCGGGGCTGGTCAGTAGTGGCTGTGCACTGCTGATGAGATTTTAGCAGATAAGGCGGCAGTTGGTGGCTTCGGTCTTGCTGTCGTTCGAAAATCAAGGCGAAGATAAGCATGTAGAAAGCGTATTGCTTCCTCGTTCGGACACGGGTTCGACTCCCGTCAGCTCCACCTGTATAAAGGCAATCAGATATTTGATTGCTTTTTTTTTGTGAAAAAATAATAAAATATTGTTTTTTATAGAAAAAAGTATTAACTTTGTGCCGTTTTTTATGTATAATGGGTAAAATGAGACGTATTGTATTGAAATTTCTTGTATTAGTGGTAGTTATGCTTGTTGGTGTTGCTGTTTTTGCTGCGCCTTTTAGTGATAATTTTTTTGAAGAAAATACAAATTCTACGCTTTTTTCTCAAGATATTGATATAAACAAGTATGGAAATAATTTGCAAAGACGCAATATTCAAGTAAAAAGTGTGGATTATAACTCTTTTCGACGTGCAGAGCAAATTCGTCGCACTTCTATTGTAAATGGAGTTGAATCGGTTGCTAAAACATCATCACAAGTTGCTTTGCAAAATAATACTTGGAATGGTTATACCCATACAGGAGTGAATATTACTACTGCACAAAATGTGACATTTAATCGTCCAATGACAGTAGATGCTTATGCAGGTAGAACATCTGTAACTGATGCTTTTGTTGATAATAATATTGTTTCAACTGAAAGTATGCAGTATGTTCCTGAAGACGGAACTTATGGTGATGGTGCACAACCTGGTCCTATTACAGATACTATTTGGGGATTTTTATTCTTTGTATTAGGTTATGTTGTTGTTCGTCGTTTTTGTTAATTTATAATTCTTTATATCAAAAAGGCTTCTCAATGAGAAGTCTTTTTTTTATATGCATAAATTAGTGTTGTATTGTTTTGTATTTTTTTTGTGTATTTAATTGTTAAAATTTTATATGTTTTTTTGCGAGAATGCTTGTTTTTAACATTTGTATTATTTAACTCTTTTGTCTTAATGAGGTTAGATAAAAAGGTATTTTTTAACGTAAAAAAGCTCTATTTTTTTTGTTAATTTTATTTGTTGAATCGTAAAGTTTTATTATCTTTGCATGTTGGATATATTGTAATGTAAAATATACTAAATATGACTGCACGAGTAAGTATTATTATGGGAAGCACGAGCGACCTTCCGGTGATGGAAAAGGCTGCTAAAGTGCTCAATGACTTTAAGATTCCGTTTGAGATTCATGCTTTATCGGCTCATCGCACACCGGTAGAAGTGGAACAATTTGCTAAGGGTGCTGCATCGCGTGGTATCGAAGTAATTATTGCTGCGGCTGGTATGGCTGCGCATTTGCCTGGTGTTATTGCTGCTTCTACTACTGTACCTGTAATCGGTGTGCCAATCAGTGCAACACTTCAAGGTATGGACGCATTGCTTGCTATTGTGCAAATGCCTCCGGGTATTCCTGTGGCTACTGTTGGCGTGGATGCTGCGATGAATGCAGGTCTATTGGCAGTGCAAATGTTGGCTGTGGGTGATGCTCGCCTCAAACAAGAACTCGTTGACTACAAAGAGACACTTAAATCTAAAATTGTTAAAGCCAACGAAGACTTGAAAAATGTTAAATACGAATTTAAGGTTAATTAATCAATTTGAAATTTGAAATTTGAAATTTGAAATTTGCCGTGCGATATTAATTTTCAATTTTCAATTTTCAACTTTCAACTCAAAATATTATGGATTACAGAATATTTGTCGAGAAAAAATCTCGCTTTCGTGTTGAGGCAGAGAGCTTGCAACGCGAATTAAATTCGAATCTTGGTCTTGAACTTCGCGACATGCGTCTTGTGAATGTTTATGACTTGTTCGATTTCACTCCTGAATTGCTCGAAAAGACTCGTTATGGTGTCTTTGGCGAAGTGGTTACAGATGATGTGTTTGACTCGCTCGACCTCGCTGGTCGTTCTTATATCGCTATCGAAAGTCTTCCAGGACAATTCGACCAACGCGCAGCAAGTGCTGTGGACTGTGTGAAATTGGTTGACCCATCGGCTGACGTGCGCATTCGTTGTGCTCGTCTTTTGTTATTTAATGAGCAATTGGATGAGGCTACACTTGCACGTATCCGCAAATATACAATCAATGCCGTAGAGTGTCGCGAAAAAGATATGTCGGTGCTCGGTATCAACGAGAATGCTGAAATCGAACCAGTGGAAGTACTCAAAGGTTTCCGCAATATGCAAGATGCTGACCTTGTGCCTTTCTGCAAAGAGAATGGTTTGGCTATGAATGCCGACGACTTGCGTTGCGTAGTAGAGTATTTCTACAAAGAGGGTCGCGACCCTTATCGCACAGAGTTGATGATTCTCGACACTTATTGGTCAGACCACTGTCGTCACACTACCTTCACTACAGTGCTCGAAGAGATTACTATCGACGAATCATTCATTAAATCAGAACTCGAAGAGAGTCTTGCTCTCTATGAAAATATGCGCCGTGAACTCGGTCGCGAACACAAAGATCGTTGCCTCATGGATATGGCTACTATCGGTGCTCGTTACCTCAAAAAACACGGTTATCTCAACGATATGGAGCAAAGCGAAGAGAATAATGCATGTAGTATCTTCGTAAACGTAAATGTCGATGGTGAAGACCAACGCTGGTTGCTCCAATTCAAAAACGAAACTCATAACCACCCAACTGAAATTGAACCATTTGGTGGTGCTTCTACATGTCTTGGTGGCGCTATTCGCGACCCATTGTCAGGTCGTGCATACGTATATCAAGCAATGCGTGTAACAGGTGCTGGCAATATCTATACTCCTGTGTCAGAGACTATGGAGGGTAAATTGCCACAACGTATCATCTCTACAAAAGCAGCTGCAGGCTATTCTTCATACGGTAACCAAATCGGTCTTGCTACAACTCATCTTCGTGAAATCTATCACCCTGACTATGTGGCTAAACGTCTTGAAGTAGGTGCTGTGGCTGGTGCAGTGCGTGCCGATGCAGTTCGTCGCGAATCTCCAGCTCCTGGCGATATCGTATTGATGTTTGGTGGTCGTACAGGTCGTGATGGTGTGGGTGGTGCTACAGGTTCTTCGAAAGAGCACAACGTGATGTCAATCGAAACTTGCTCATCAGAAGTGCAAAAAGGTAATGCTCCTGAAGAACGCAAATTGGAACGATTGTTCCGTCGTCCAGAGGTTACTCGTTTGATTAAGAAATCTAACGACTTTGGTGCAGGTGGTGTATCTGTGGCTATTGGCGAATTGACTGATGGTCTTGATATCTACCTTGACAGAGTTAAAACTAAATATAGCGGATTGAATGCTACCGAACTTGCTATCTCAGAATCGCAAGAACGTGTATCTGTTGTAGTTGAAGCGAAAGACAAAGAGGAATTCATGAAATATTGCGCCGAAGAAAATATTGAAGTGGTGCATGTGGCTGACGTTACCGACCGCGCTCGTATGCGTATGTTCTATCGTGGCGAAACTATCGTTGACCTCTCTCGCGAATTTATCGACTCGGCTGGTGCTGCTCACTTTGCTAAGGCTAATGTAGGTGCAGTGGCTGAACGTAATCCATTTGAACGCAACATCGCAGGTGCTAATCTCCGCGAACGTTTCGAAAACAATCTTCAAGACGATAACGTATTGACACAAAAAGGTCTTATCGAAACATTCGATGCTACTATCGGTCGTTCGACTGTGTTGATGCCTTTCGGTGGTAAATATCAACGCTCAGAAACACAAGTTGGTGTTCAAAAACTTCCTGTTGATGGCTTCACTAACGATGCAAGTATGATGGCGTATGGTTTCAACCCATTCGTATCAGCTTGGAGTCCTTATCATGGTGCGGCATACGCAGTGGTTGAAGCTTGTACTAAAGTTGTGGCAGCAGGTGGTAAATATGACACTATGCGTTTCTCTTATCAAGAATATTTCGAACGCATGTCAAGCACTACATCTTGGGGCAAACCGCTCAGCGCATTGCTTGGTGCACTCAAAATGCAATACGAACTCAAATTGCCTTCTATCGGTGGTAAAGACTCGATGAGTGGTACATTCCAAAATATCAATGTGCCTCCAACACTCATCGCATTCGGTATTACTATGGTTGATGCTAACAAAGTGGTTTCTACCGACTTCAAGGCTGCAGACGAGAACATCTACATCCTTTGTCATACTCCAAAGGCTAACTATATGCCTGATACTGACGCATTGAAAGCTAATTTCGACGCATTCAATCGTTTGGTAGAAGAGGGAAAAGTTACTGCCGCTTACTCAATCGGTATGGGTGGTGTTGCCGAAGCTGTTGCTAAAATGGCATTTGGTTCTAATGTAGGTGCTAATATAAATCTTCCTGAAAATGATTTATTTAACTATAATTATGGTTCTATTCTTTTTACGTCGGCGGAAAGATTAGACATTGCTAACGTAGAATTAGTAGGACAAACCATCGAGCGTGCCGAATTGGTTGTAAATGGCGAGGCATTTGACCTTAACTATTTATATAAGGTGAATACTGAGAAATTTGCTGAAATCTATCCAGCTACTGCTCCAGCAGAAGAGATGGAAGACCTCAATTCTCAATTCTCAATTCTCAATTCTCAATTCGAATATCCAGGTGAAGCAGTAGAGCGTCCAATCGTTTATATTCCTGTATTCCCAGGTACAAACTGCGATTACGATATGGCTAAAGCATTCCGCACTGCTGGTGCCGAAGTGCGCACATCGGTGTTCTGCAACCTTACTGCTGATGATATCGCTCGTTCTATTGAGGTGATGGCTCGTGAAATCAAGGGTTGTCATATCTTGGCTCTTGCTGGTGGTTTCTCTTCTGGCGACGAACCTGATGGCTCTGCTAAATTCATTGCTACTGTATTGAACAATAGCGATGTGGCTCGTGAAATTCATGCTCTTATCGACCGCAAAGGTCTTATTATCGGTATTTGTAACGGTTTCCAAGCGTTGGTTAAATCTGGTCTTCTCCCTTACGGTCGTTTGGGTATGGTTACTCCTGATAGCCCAACACTCTTCCGCAATAATATCAATCGTCATATCTCTCAAATGGTTACAACTCGCATCAGCACAGTGAAATCTCCATGGTTGGCAGGTTTCAAAGTGGGTGATGAGCACACTATTGCGATGAGCCACGGCGAAGGTAAATTCGTAGTGAGCGAAGAGTTGGCTCGTGAGTTGTTTGCCAAAGGTCAAGTGGCGTTCCAATATGTTGATGCTGACAGCCGAATCACAATGCAATCTCCAGAAAACCCTAACGGTTCAAGCTATGCAATCGAGGGTATCATTTCGGAAGACGGTTTGATTATCGGTAAAATGGGCCACACCGAACGTTACGAAGAAAATATCTTCAAAAACATTGCAGGCAACAAACGCCAACCATTGTTTGACAATGCAGTACGTTACTTCCGCAAAAAATAAGAATCAATTTGAAAGTTGAAATTTGAGATTTGAAATTTCAGTTTTCAACTTTCAACTTTCACATTTTATATTATGAATTCAGAATTATTATACGAGGGTAAAGCAAAACAAATATATGCTACCGAAGACCCTGAAATAGTGATTGTTCGCTATAAGGATGATGCTTCGGCATATAATGGTATTAAGCGTGCGCAGATTACTAATAAAGGTGTTTTGAATAACAAAATATCATCCATAATCTATTCGCAACTTGCCGATGCTGGTATCAAAACCCACTTTATTCAACGCCTTGATGATCGTAATCAGTTGTGTCGTAAAGTCGATGTAATTCCTATCGAGTTCATCGTGCGCAACTATGCCGCTGGTTCTATGGCTGCTCGTTTGGGTATTGAAGAGGGTACTAAATTGCCAACTACAATCTTCGAGTGTTGCTATAAAAACGAAGAACTCGACGACCCTATTATCAACGAGCATCACGCTGTGGCTCTTGGTCTTTCTACTTACGAAGAGATGGCTGAAGTGCACAAAATCGTGGAACGTATCAATGAATTATTGATTCCTCTTTTTGCTAAACTCGATGTTATCTTGGTTGATTTCAAAACCGAATTTGGTCGCCTCGAAGATGGCACATTGGTGTTGAGCGACGAACTCAGTCCAGATACTTGTCGTCTTTGGGATGTCGAAACACAAGACAGTCTCGATAAAGACCGTTTCCGTCGCGACCTCGGTCGTGTAGGCGAAGCCTACCAAGAAATCCTCAATCGCCTCATGAAACTTTAAAATAGGGAATAGGGAACAAGGAATTTTTGCAATAAGCGGAGTAATTGAGTTTACTCAAATTACCGAGCGGAGCAAAAATCTTGAGCGAAGCGAAAAATAGGAAATAAAAGGGACGTTGAAAACGTCCAACTATGCTTAACTGCGGGTTGTTTTTGCGAGGAGCGAAGCGATATCGCAAAAATTACCTGCAGATAGAGAAATCCTCTCTCCCTCTACTTTCCTATGACCCTGAAAGGGTCGAATAATATAAAAACAACGAGCGTAGCGAGTAAGTCTCATATCTCGTGTCTCACATCTAAAAATCTAAAAAAATATGAAATCATTAACAGCAACAGAATATAATTTCCCTGGTCAAACCAAGGTTTATCACGGCAAAGTGCGTGATGTTTACACAGTGTCGGGCAATCGTCTTGTTATGGTAGCATCTGACCGTATTTCGGCATTCGACGTAATCCTTCCAAAAGGTATTCCGTTCAAAGGTCAAATCCTTAACCAAATTGCAGCTCAATTCCTCGATGCAACAGCTGATATCTGTCCCAACTGGAAATTGGCTACACCAGACCCTATGGTCACTGTTGGTGTGGCTTGCGAAGGCTATCCAGTAGAGATGATTGTGCGTGGCTACCTTTGCGGTAGTGCATGGCGTGCATATAAAAGCGGTGTGCGCGAAATCTGTGGTGTGAAACTCCCAGAAGGTATGCACGAGAACGAACGTTTCCCAGAGCCAATCATCACTCCTACAACTAAAGCTGAAATTGGCGAACACGACGAAGACATCTCTCGTGAAGAAATCATTGCTCAAGGTTTGGTGTCAGAAGAAGAATACAAAGTGTTGGAACAATACACATTGGCTTTATTCCGTCGTGGCTCTGAGATTGCTGCTGAGCGTGGTTTGATTCTCGTTGATACAAAATACGAGTTCGGTAAATGCGATGGTAAAATCTATCTCATGGACGAAATTCACACCCCTGACTCAAGTCGTTATTTCTATGCTGAAGGCTATGAAGAAAATTTTGCTGCAGGCAAACCACAACGCCAATTAAGCAAAGAATTTGTGCGTGAATGGTTGATGGAAAATGGTTTCCAAGGTAAAGAAGGTCAACAAGTGCCTGAAATGACTGACGAAGTAGTAGCAGGTATCTCGGCTCGTTATCAAGAACTTTACGAAAACATCGTAGGCGAAAAATTCGTTCCTGCCGACGATAGCGAAGACCTCCTCGCCCGCATTGAACGTAACGTAACCAATTTTTTGAATGCATAATGCATAATGCATAATTCATAATTAGCCATTCGGCATTGATATGAATTATGTATTATGAATTATGAACCGAGAGGTGGAAAAAATTATGGTGTAACTATAATTATGCATTATGAATTATGAATTATGAATTAACTGATGAGATTCACGAAGAATGCGGTGTATTTGGTGTGTGGGGTGTGAAAGATGCCGCTAATCTTGCCTATTACGGACTTCATGCTTTACAACATCGTGGTCAAGAAGCATGTGGTATCGTCTGCGTTGACGAAAATCGTCAACACAACCGTGTCAAAGGAGAAGGCTTAGTAACAGAGGTGTTCAATGAGAAGAACCTCGTAAACCTTAAAGGCGACTACGCTATCGCACACGTGCGTTATGCCACTGCTGGTGGTGCTGGTATCGAGAACGTACAACCATTCCTTTTCCGTCATCATACAGGCAATTTTGCCTTAGCACACAATGGTAACCTCGTCAATTCACGCGAATTGGCTCGCTACCTCGAACATAAAGGCAGTCTTTTCCAATCAACATCTGATAGCGAATTGCTCGCGCACTTGATTAAAAAAGACAACAATACAAAACATCGTATCCACAATATTATCGACGCACTCAACATGATTGAGGGTGCATTTGCGTTCCTCATCCTTAGCGACAAACGTCTCTATTGCGCTCGTGATAAATATGGCTTGCGCCCATTGTCTATTGGTAAATTGAATGGCGGTTATGTTGTTAGTTCCGAGACATGCGCTCTTGATGTAGTAGGTGCTGAATTTGTGCGTGATGTAGAGCCAGGCGAAATCGTCGTGATTGATGCTGACGGACTCCACTCGTTCACCTATTCTCACTTCAAACGCCACTATATGTGCGCAATGGAGTATGTCTATTTCGCTCGTCCTGATAGCGATATCGAAGGTTGCAACGTGCATGCCTATCGTAAAGAGTCGGGTCGCATCCTCTATCGTGAATGTCCTGTCGATGCTGATATTGTTATTGGTGTGCCAGATTCAAGTCTTAGTGCAGCCATCGGTTATGCCGAAGAGAGCGGTATTCCTTACGAAATGGGATTGATTAAGAACAAATATATTGGTCGTACTTTCATTCAACCAAGCCAAGAGTTGCGTGAGAAAGGCGTGCGCATGAAACTTTCGGCAGTTCGCTCGATTGTCAAAGGCAAACGTGTTGTGATGATCGACGACTCCATCGTACGTGGTACAACATCGCGTCGCATCGTGTCGCTTCTCAAAGAGGCAGGAGCAGTAGAAGTGCATGTACGTATTGCTTCGCCACCTTATTGTCATCCATGCTATTATGGTGTTGATACAGCCACTTACGAAGAATTGATATCATCTCGTATGTCAGTCGAAGAGTTGTGTGAAAAGATAGGAGCCGACTCGCTCCGTTTCCTCTCAGTCGAAGGCCTTTACCAAAGCGGTCGTCGCTCTGAACTCTGCACAGCCTGCTTCTCAGGTAAATATCCAACATCCCTCTATGGTGGTGAAGTAAAACAATGTAAATAATAACAATTTGAAAGTTGAAATGTGAAATTTGAGCATAATGACTGAATTTTAACTCTCAACTCTCAACTCTCAATTATATAAAATTATGGCTCAAAGTTATGAACAAGCCGGTGTGAATCTTGAGGCCGGTTACGAAGTAGTTCGTCGTATTAAAAAACATGTTGCATCAACTTCTCGCGTTGGTGTGATGGGTAATATCGGTGCATTTGGTGGTATGTTCGACCTCTCTGCACTTAACGTGAAAGAACCTGTGCTCGTAAGTGGTACTGATGGTGTTGGTACTAAACTTAAACTTGCGTTCGCTATGGACAAACACGATACTATCGGTATCGATGCTGTGGCTATGTGTGTGAACGACGTGTTGGCACAAGGTGCTGAACCTCTTTACTTCCTTGATTATGTGGCTGTAGGTGCTAACGAACCTGCTAAAATCGAAAATATTGTGGCTGGTGTGGCTGAAGGTTGCCGTCAAGCTGGTTGCGCACTTATCGGTGGCGAAACTGCCGAAATGCCTGGTATGTACACTGAAGGCGAATACGACATTGCTGGTTTCACTTGTGGCGTGGTTGAGAAATCTCAACTCATTGATGGCTCGAAAGTGAAAGTAGGTGACGTGCTCGTAGGTATTGCTTCTTCAGGTGTTCACTCTAATGGTTTCAGCCTTGTGCGTAAAGTGGTTAGCGATGCTGGTCTTGACTTACATGCTGTACTTCCTGAATTGGATGCAGAACGTCCTCTCGGTGAAGTATTGCTCACACCTACACGTATTTATGTGAAACAAGTGCTTGACGTAATTCGTAACTGTGACGTTCACGGTGTGGCTCATATCACTGGTGGTGGTTTCGACGAAAATATTCCTCGTATCCTCAAAGAAGGTCAAGGTATCGAAGTGAAAGAGGGTAGCTGGGAAATTCTTCCTGTGTTCCGTATGCTCGAAAAATATGGTAAAATTGCTCACCGCGAAATGTTCAATATCTTCAACATGGGTATCGGTATGGTACTCGCAGTGGATGCAGCAGAAGCAGACAAAGCAATCGAAATCCTCAAATCGCATGGCGAACGTCCATCTGTTATCGGTCGCGTGACTGACAAAGAAGGCGTTGTAATTCTCTAAACATAAAATAAGCCAGGAAGACACGAATACAAGAATATTCATGTCCTCTTGTCTTCATGTCTTAATACACAATGAAAGAATTGAAAAATCTTGCTGTTTTCGCATCTGGTAGTGGCTCAAACTTTGAGGCTATAGCACAAGCATGTGTCGATGGACGTATACCTGCAAAAATCGTATTGCTCGTGTGCGATAACGCCAACGCATATGCTATCGAGCGCGCTAAAAAGTTTGATATACCAACACTTGTGTTGCACCCACGCGATTGTGGTGGCAAACCTGCCTATGAGCAACGTATAGTCGATCGTCTCAATGAGTTGAACGTAGATTTGGTATGTCTTGCAGGTTATATGCGTATTGTGGGCGAAACTCTCTATGATGCCTATCAAGGACGTATTCTCAACATTCACCCAGCTTTGTTGCCTTCGTTCAAAGGAGCACATGGTATTGATGATGCATTCAACTTTGGAGTGAAAGTGTTTGGTGTTACAGTACACTTTATCGACCTCACAATCGATGGTGGTGTGATAGTGATGCAACGTGCATTCGAATACTATGGCAACGACCGCGACGAGGTAGAAACTCGCATTCATGCCATCGAACACGAACTCTATCCAGAGGCAATAAAAAAATGCATAATTACTCCCTTGGGTCGTGTCAACAGTCAACAGACAACGCTCGACAGACCGTAATTGACTGTAGACTGTAGACCGTTGACTGTCGACTAAAAAAAATATGAATCTGCGTACAATATATTTCTCGCCAACACAAACCTCTA
>JAZRJN010000140.1:0-2108 GCA_045645785.1 Candidatus Aphodosoma sp.
CATACGCAAAGCATTAAGACCACGGTCAAGCATGTGAGTTTTGATACCTGCTTCGTTGAAAGGTTTTGTAAATGTACGAACTGCAAGGTTAGGGTTTTCACCATATAATAAATTCACTTGTTCAGATGCACCACCATTAGTTTCTACGCGAGCGAAACAGCCCATATCGATAATAACTGGTGCAATTTGTGCCAATTGATCTTTACGAGGCACATATTTACCTGACGATTGCCACATGTCACGGTAAACCAAGCTAAATTGAATTTCTCTTGCCATGTTTTTTAGTTTTATAGTTAGATTTATTACGTTTATTATCCTATGATTTTAGACATAGATTTTTTCTCATTATTTGAGCATGTAAATTTCGTAATTATTTTTGAATTGACCAAATTTTAAAATATGTTTTTCAACATGTTTTAGTAGAACTTTATTTTCCCATCTTCGAGTCGCAATTCTACAATTTTTCTACCACACTCGCCATCTGCATCGCCGTAACTTTTAAAAGAAAAATTTGTAATAATTTGCTTATATCCCCCAGTTTTTTCCTTTGTAAGAGTGTGATTTGTATGTTCATGACCTGCTAAAACAAGTTCTACATTATACTTTTTCACTATTCCTTCAAACAACCAACGCACAATAAGATTATTAAATTTACTACGAGCAGAGCGTAATGGATGATGCAATGCAACTATCTTTTTTACATCATTCTCAGCATTTTCCAATCTACTCTTCAACCATTTACGCTGCTTAAACTGACGAAATATTGGTTGATTTGAGTCGAGAATATAAAGATGAGTGTTGCCAAAATCTAGTTCACAACAACCTATTTTTGGTGCATTATTATCCTCTAAAAAATAAGGAAAAGTATAGAAAAATCGTTCATCAGGGTATTTATTTAACCCTTTGTGATAATCATGATTCCCTACTATTGATATAATAGGCACCGACGTGCGCAATGGCTCGAACGAATGGAAATAAATATCCCATTTATCTTGATGCGGACGATCAATAAGGTCTCCTAATTGCAACACAAAATCCGCATCACACTCCTTTCTTAATCGCATCACAGCCGAGTCCGTATCAGCATTACAACTCTTATCTTGCACATCACCCAACACCAATACACTCAACGAATCCGAATAATTCACCTCAGTTGAATAATAGGGAGTTACAGTATCCACAGTCACTATAGCATACCTATATTTTCCCTCTTGCACCTTTATCTCACTCCAATAATATATAGCCTCTCCTCCACCTGATTTAATCCACTTCTTATTTACTTTTGGATATAAGGTATCTGTATCAGAAATCCAAATAAGACGCACAGCATTATCTTTCAACAATACAGAATCAGGGCGCGACCGCCACGACACTATACGCTCTGTCAATGGATTATCACCCACCGTCAGTTGAACACCTACCACGCTTTCGGTTAATTGAAATTGAGGCTCGGGATGCTTATTAAACCACACATTCCAACGAGATGCAAACCAACAAACAAGTGAAATTATAACTACAGCAAAAACTAATCGTACTACTTTTTGCATAATATTTTAATTAAAAATGTGAAACTCAAAATTTCAAATTTCAAATTTCACATTTCAAATCACAATTTATTCTTCTGTTGTTTCTTCTTCTTTTTCTGAGAAATCGTCGTTACCAGATTTCACCAAAAGGTTGTACCATTGAACAAGTTTTTTAATATCTGTTGGATACACACGGTCACGGTCAAAATCAGGCAACACTTTCGCAAACCATTCACGCAATACAGCAGGTTCTGCCTTAGGGTCAACACTCGCTTGACCACCATTTTCCAATGTTTTTACTTTTTCCAATACCTCACGAAGTGGAACCTCAGTAGCTTCTGTGTACATAGCAATATCAGCCAAAGAAATCACTTTATCACGTTGATGCGATGGAAAGCGTTTACCATCTACAAGTGATTCAACTATGATCATATTTTTTGCACCCGATACGAGTTTGAAAAGACCTGGTTTACCAGAGATTGATAGAATTGATTTCAACATAAGTGTTTAGAATTAATTAATGGTTTGTTTTTTTTCGAGTCGCAAAGTTAATATATTTTTCTGAATTATGCAAATAGTTTT
>JAZRJN010000141.1:0-2620 GCA_045645785.1 Candidatus Aphodosoma sp.
ATTGTGTTGTTCAAATGCACAAGATACTTACTAAATATTACAACAAATAACAGCGAAAAGATTGTTACAATCAAATAAAAACCATTTTGCATCCAGAAAGGTGTCGTTCCAAGCATCACATCACGCATCGTACCACCACCAACTGCTGTAGCCATACCCACAACAATCGCACCAAACCAGTCAAACTTCTTAGCACTCGCCAAACGAATACCCGAAATAGCAAACGCAAACGTACCGATAAAATCAATTACGGTAATAAATTCAATACTTTTAAACCAATCAAACATAATTCAAGTTGAAAGTTGAAAATTGAAAGTTTAAAGTTAAAACTCTACTCTCAATCTAATTATTAATTATTAATTCTTAATTCTTAATTTCTTGCTCCCTACTCCCTTTTCCTTACTCCTTAATAAACATTCCTACAAGTCTATCATACCTCGCCCCAAACGGACGATAATAGACCATCACCTCATATCTATTCCTACTTTGCCAAAAACTTCCCTCTGTCTGCATTACACTCAATTCTTTCTTATTCTTAGATTTCAAAGCATACACATAGTTATATCCCCCTTGTTTCAACAATAACGAACACATATAACATTTATCTGAAAAATCATATATCATCTCACTTTTATCATCAACCAAATTTTGTGTTAAATCACCTAATATATACATTCTACCCTCCAAATATGGAGTCTTTGCAGGATAATAAAAATGTACCCACATATAATCTGCCTCTGTATCAGAATAATCATTTTTCTGCAAATTCACGACATACGCTCCATGCACGTCCATTGCATATGCCTCTTGATTGCCCGCACGCGACGCATCTGCTTCAAGTACTACATGATACATATCTTGGTCAAAATCAACATAATTTATTCCAGCTCCGTATGTATATCTACTCGAAAAGTCTATACTACGATACTGATTTCCACCCTCAAATATCAAAGCATCATTATTTTCATATCTCAATTTATCACCATTTACGTATGTAGGACGAAGCAAATACGCCATATTATCCCACCTATTATTCTGACGCACAACCACAATAAAGTCTTGCATTTTATCTTGTGCTCCAACTCCTTCAACCATCACATCCAATGCCACAGCCTGATACCTACCATTCAACTCTTTTTTTGTCACTCCATTCACACCTACATTTATGTCAACCATCGGCTCTACCAACGAAAAACACGCCGTAGCCACCACGCCATCCTCAAAATCCCCATCTCGCGCTATCTGCACTGCATAATTCCCCGACAACTTCAATCGCACATCATCATTCGGAAACACTATTTTATAATGTATATAATTCACCGTAGTATTCACCGAATATTCATACATATCAATCATTCCCCCATCAAACCCATCCAAATACTCCATCGAAGCCAAATTCGACTCGTTCCAATACGCATCACAATGCACTATTTTATAGTAAAAATTCGAAGCTTCATAACTCAATTCATCAAACGAAACCACAATCTCATCCGCCGAGCCAAACTCAATCACAGGCAACATCAGCGACTCTCCATTTGGCAAAACCTGCAATGTTTTTATATTTTCATCATATATTTGCGTACAAAATCTCGCCGCAAAAACACTATTCACAGCAAAAATCAAACACAAAACTATCAACAATCGCCTCATAATATCTATGATAAAAACAAAACACTCTTAATTATCAACACATTATTATCCAAGATAACAAACAAATCTAAACATACAAAGTTACTAAAAATAATTCATAATTCACAACCAAAAATCTATATTTTTAATACAATCACACCTTTATTTCTATCTATCAACAAATTACAACTACCAAATATCGCATCCTCTCAAAAAGTAAAGCAAAAACACTTGCAATATAACAATATTTTTGTAACTTTGCACCAAATATATGTCAACAGACAAATCCAGATGGCGACCATTAACCATTGACAATTGATTGTTGACCATTGACTAATTACACTAATCTCTAAACATTATAAAAAATTATGTCTAAAGTATTGATTATTGGAGCAGGTGGCGTTGGCACCGTAGTTGCTCACAAAGTTGCTCAAAACAACGACGTTTTCACTGAAATCATGTTGGCAAGCCGCACTAAAAGCAAATGCGATCGCATTGCCGAAGACATCCTCAAACGCTACAACGTTAAAATCCAAACAGCTCAAGTTGATGCCGACAACGTAGAAGACCTCGTGGCTCTATTCAAAAGCTTCGGTCCTAAAATCGTTATCAACGTTGCCCTTCCTTATCAAGACTTAACTATCATGGAGGCTTGTCTCCAAGCTGGTTGCAACTATCTCGATACTGCCAACTACGAGCCTAAGGACGAAGCTCACTTCGAATACTCTTGGCAATGGGCTTACCACGACCGTTTCAAAGAAGCTGGCCTCTGTGCTATCCTCGGTTGCGGTTTCGACCCAGGTTGCTCGGCTGTCTACACTGCCTATGCTGCTAAACACCACTTCGACGAAATGCACTACCTCGACATCGTCGACTGCAACGCTGGCGACCACCACAAAGCTTTCGCTACCAACTTCAACCCTGAAATCAACATCCGCGAAATCACTCAAAACGGACGCTATTGGCAAGACGGACAATGGGTTACTACTGG
>JAZRJN010000142.1:0-2670 GCA_045645785.1 Candidatus Aphodosoma sp.
TCATCATCAAAAATACGAAGGTTCACCACCTTCTGTGCCAACCAATTCACATCTGCATCAGTATCAGCATCTTCAATGCCGACTAATATCAATAACCCTTTTCCTATTTTTGATTTTAACACATCCTCAATTGTAACCGAAGCATGTGTCACTCTTTGAATAACCAAACGCATAATTATAACTCCATCAATCGTTTACCTAAAATTTCAGCTGCTAAATACACTAATTCTCCACAAGGGCGTTTTTTGTAGTACTCTTGAGTGCGAGCCGATGGAGTAGGTTCATCTTTTTTATGGTCTAAACCAAGCAATTCGCGACAGATAATCGAACCGTTTTCTTTACGAAAATCCTCTGCAAGTTGCTGTACTAAAGCATAATTTGTTTTTTTAGCCTCAGCATCTTTGTTATCTGCAGGTATCGCCAATGAAGCCACCATAAACATACCCGTGCAAGTACCACATACCTCACGCAAGCGGCCCATACCACCACCAAAACTCGATGCTAACTTCGATGCCAATTCCACATCCATATCAAATAAATCGGCATACGCCATAAACACAGCCTGCGAGCAGTTATATCCATCTTGGAAATAACTTTTTGCTCGTTCAGCTCTCTCCTTGACAAGTTGAGAATTGAGAGTTAAGAGTTGAGAATTTTTCATATACTATCTTTTTATAAATTTATTTCTTATAAGTATTATACCAATACAAAATCTAACTGTTTTTTCACCAAATCAGCCTTTGCAATTTTCACAGTCAATTCATCACCCAACTGATAACGCTTGCCCGTATGACGTCCTACGATGCAATAATTTTTCTCATCAAATTCATAGTAGTCATCATCCAAACAACGAATCGGAATCATACCCTCACACTTATTTTCATTCAATTCCACATAAATACCCCAATCTGTAACTCCCGAAATCACACCGTCATACACCTGTCCGAGTCGCTCACTCATATATTCCACCTGTTTATACTTAATCGAAGCCCTCTCTGCCGATGCAGCCAACTGCTCCATATCTGACGAATGTTCGCAATATTCTTCATACTCATTTTTATTCACCGAATGTCCCTCTTCAAATAAATATCGAGTCAGCAATCTGTGAACCATCATATCTGGATAGCGACGAATAGGCGAAGTAAAGTGAGTGTAATAGTCAAACGCCAAACCATAGTGCCCAATGTTTTCAGTCGTGTAAGTAGCCTTAGCCATTGAGCGAATAGCCAACGTCTCAATTAAATTCTGTTCTCGTTTGCCTGTCACTTGGTCAAGCAAATTATTGATTGCTGCTGATACTACTTCGCTCTTACCCGTAGTTTTCAACTTATAGCCAAAACGCTTGATGAACGTACTGAAATTCTCTAATTTATCTGGATTAGGCACATCATGCACACGATAAACAAACGTCTTAGGTTTCGATTTAGCACCTTTTGCTGATTTAGGTTTTCCAATATGCATTGCTACAGTCTTATTAGCCAACAACATAAACTCTTCAATCAGCATATTCGATTCTTTCGCCTCTTTGAAATATACGCTCAAAGGTTTGCCTTTTTCATCTATTTCAAATCTCACTTCCACTCTGTCAAACGCAATCGCTCCCTTAGCAAAACGCTTAACTCTCAACATCTTTGCTAACTCATTCAACTTCATCAACTCCGCACTATATTGCACCGCTGTCTTAGGGGAGCTGTCCGAAGGACTGAGGGGCCTATCAACTCCTAACTCCTCACTCCTAACTCCTAACTCAATTATCTCCTGAGCTTCTTCGTAAGTAAATCGTCTATTTGAATTTATCACCGTACGGCAAATATTATAATCCTTCACCTCGGCAAATTCATCAACATGGAAAACAACAGAAAAAGCCAATTTATCTTCATTCGGGCGCAAAGAGCAGATGTTATTACACAAACGCTCAGGCAACATTGGCACAGTTCTATCGACCAAATATACCGATGTCGCACGCTTATAAGCCTCTTTGTCAATAATCGAATCAGGTGTTACATAGTGAGTTACATCGGCAATATGCACGCCAATTTCCCATAATCCCGACTCTAATTTACGGATAGAGAGGGCATCGTCAAAGTCTTTCGCATCACGAGGGTCAATCGTAAAGGTAACTACATCACGCATATCTACACGACGTGCAATTTCCTCATCTTCAATCTTATCTGATATCTCATTTGCAGCCTCTTCCACATTAGCAGGATAACTATATGGTAATCCAAATTCAGCCAATATCGCATGCATCTCTGCGTCATTATCTCCCACATCACCCAATACCGTAACAATCTCGCCTATAGGGTTTTTCTCTTTACTTGCCCATTCCACGATACGTCCTACACAGCGTTGTCCATCCTTACCTCCATTCAATTTATCAAGTGGGATAAACATATCGTGTGTCAACAATTTCTTATCAATATTAAGGAACGCAAATGTAGGTTTAACTTCCAAAATACCCACAAACTCAGTCTTTTTGCGTTCTAATACTTCAACTACCTCACCCTCTTGCTCTTTGCCTTTGCGACGAGGAAACAACACAACTTCCACTCTATCACCATTTAACGCACATCCCATTGAGCGTTCAGCAATCCACACTCGTTCGCCTCCATCATCAGGTATAAGGTAAGTCTTCTTAGCTACAGACTCGCGGTCAAGCACACCCGTTAC
>JAZRJN010000143.1:0-5215 GCA_045645785.1 Candidatus Aphodosoma sp.
TTCAAACTCAACGCCCAATCCGCAAGCCTCTTGCATACGGCGTGCACCATTGACAAACTCTCTGATACTGAAGCCTGCAACAGCAATTGGCAACAAACCTACAGGAGTGAGAACAGAGAAACGACCACCCACGTTATCTTCAATTACGAAAGTTTTGTAACCCTCTTGAGTAGCCAATGTGCGCAACGCACCACGACTGCGGTCGGTGATACAAACAATCAAATCTTTAGCAGCAACTTTACCAACTTGCTCTTCGAGTTGAGTTTTGAGCATACGGAATGCGATAGCAGGTTCGGTAGTTGTACCTGATTTAGAGATTGATACAATACCAAAACGTTTGCCTTTCAACATCTCTTGCAATTCGTAGAGATAGTCTTCGCCAATATTTTGACCAGCATAGACAACAACAGGATTTTTGCGATCGCGTTGCAACCAATCGAAGCTATTGTTCAAAGCATCAATCACTGCTTTTGCACCGAGATATGAGCCACCAATACCCACAACTACAACCACTTCGCACTCGCGACGCAAAGTAGCTGCAACATTTTCGATATCAGCCAACAACTCATCAGTCAAATCAGTTGGCAAAGTAAGCCAACCAAGAAAATCGTTACCTTTACCTGTGCCATTGTGCAAAGCCTCTTGAGCCTCAGCTACAGCTTGTTTATAACCTTTTACAGCTTCTTCATTAATGAAGCCATACGCTTTATTTGCATTAAATTTAATCATATTTTTATAATTTGAAATGTGAAATGTGAAATGTGAAATGTGAAAGTCAAAGCAATGCAAAATGTATCAATATCAAATTTCAACTTTCACATTTCAACTTTAAACTTGTTTTACATTAATTGTTTAATCAATTCTTTCATCACAATCGAAGGCGAACGACGTTGATACAAAATCGAATAAACCGCCTCCAAAATTGGCATATTCACTTGATATTTTTCATTGATTTCGTGAATACATTTTGTGCCATAATACCCTTCGGCAATCATCTCCATCTCCATTTGAGCTGTCTTCACCGAATATCCCTTACCAATCATCGAACCGAACGTACGGTTACGAGAGAATTTCGAATATGCTGTTACCAACAAGTCGCCCAAATAAACGCTCTCTTGCACATTACGATGGAACGGATGCACTGCATTACAAAAACGATTCATCTCTTGAATCGAATTCGACACCAATACAGCTTGGAAGTTATCGCCATATTTCAAACCATGGCAAATACCAGCCGCAATAGCATAAACATTCTTAAGCACAGCGCCATACTCCACTCCATACATATCTTCGCTCAACGAAGTACGCAAATAATCACCGCCAACAATCGAAGAAATCAAACGACCCACCTCTCTATCAGGACAAGCAATGGTCAAATAAGAAGTGCGCTCCAACGCAATCTCTTCAGCATGACAAGGACCACTCAACGCAACCACATGCTCTGCTGGCACTCCGTAAAATTTATTAAAATAATCCGAAATCACAAGATTTTCGTCAGGCACAATACCTTTAATCGCAGTAACAATAATTTTACTATCAATTCTGCGACGCAACTTCTTCAAGTGCGACTTCAAGAAAGGTGATGGCGTAGCAAAAAACAGAATATCAGCCTCTGCCACCGCAACATTTATCTTACTTGTAAATTTAATTCTATCTAAATCAAAAGAGACGGCCGAAAGATATGAAGGATTGTGTCCTACTCTCTTAAACTCAGCAATTTGGTCATCACGACGCATATACCAAATAATCTCAGGCACATTCTCCATCACTATCTTTGCTATCGCTGTAGCAAACGAACCGCCTCCCATTATGGCCACTTTCGGATAATTATTTTCCATAATCAAAATAGTTTAAAGTGTCAAAAAAAACTACAATAATACAGTCAATTACAGTCCATCGACTATCAACTATTGACTTTTAACTATTGAACTTACAAAGTTACTATTTTTTTCTGATATATCAAAAAAAAGTCCCACAAATCTCATAAATCAACACAAAACTAAATTTGTGAAAATTTGTGAGATTTGTGGGACAAAAAATTAAATTGTACCCTTGTCTTAGATAAACGAGCCCAACGGATGGAAGAAATCCCCCTATTCCTTGTTCATTATTCCTTGTTCCCTATCAAAACACTCCCAATTGTTGCAAGAACACAGCCAACAACAATAACGGAGCAATAAAACGCAAGAAGAAATAATATACTTTGAATAGCCCTTCGCTACATTTGGTCTCTACAACTAATACATAATAAAGGTCTTCTTTTTTGTAAAACCATCCCAAAAACAACATAATCAACAAACCACCTAATGGCAAGATGATATATGAAGTAAGAATATCGCAAATATCAAACAACGACACACCCCACAATGCCAATTCATTGCCTCCTTCAACAGGAATCAACGAATAAGAACACATACAGCACACCACTATCATTATCACTGACATTACAAGAAGCGACAACTTTCTATTCATCTTAAACTCTTCTGCTACAGTTGCAATTTGCACTTCTAAAATCGAAATTGTCGATGTTAATGCCGCCACTGCAACCAACAAGAAGAAAAAGATTGAGAAGAAATAACCACCTGTCATCTGAGCAAATACGGTTGGCAATGTTATAAATACCAATTGTGGACCTGCTGCAGGGTCGATACCAAACGAAAATACTGCTGGAAACACTACCAAACCTGCCAACACAGCCACTAACGTATCAAGCGAAGCAATCTGTATTGATGTCTTTGCCAAATTAGTTCCCTTTTCAATATACGAACCATAAATCATCATTGCTCCCATACCAAGACTCAACGAGAAAAATGCTTGTCCTAATGCCGCAATAATCACATCTGCATTGATTTTCGAGAAATCAAAATCGAAATAGAATTTATATCCAGCTCCCGAATTAGGCAAAAACATCGCATACACACAAAGATACACCACAATGAGAAACAATATAGGCATCAACACTTTACTCCACTTCTCGATACCCTTCTCTACTCCTGCATAAAGCACCGCAGCTGTCAACACAATAAACACTACTGTCCATAAATAAGGACGCCATGTATCAAAACGGAATGTATCGAAATTCTGAGTTATCACCTCACCCGACTGACCCACAAAAGAACCCATAACAGATTGATATACAAACTCCAAACTCCAGCCTGCCACAACAAAATAGAATCCAAGAATAGCAAACGACCCCAAGAATCCTAATATACCGATAATGCTCCAGCGGTTATTGCCTGTAATATTGCGCATCGCACCGATACCATTACTACGACCGATGTAGCCTAACGACAACTCCGACAACAACGCAGGCACACCTAAAAACAACACACATAACAAGTAAACAATGATGAATGCACCACCACCATTTTCACCTGCCAAATAAGGGAATTTCCAAATATTTCCCAAACCGACCGCCGAACCCACTGCGGCAGCCAACATACCAAACTTCGAACCAAAAGTAGATCTTTTCATATCAGTTATTTTTTAAGAGAAAATAACAAAACAACATAAAATTTTGTTATTATGTTATTCTGTCTTTTTAATGTTTATTATATGCGTCAACTATTCGTTGTACAAGTTTATGACGTACGATGTCTTTCTGATTAAAATGCACAAATCCAATACCTTTAATATCATTCAACACCTCCATAGCATCTTTAAGTCCTGATTTTTGTTGAGGAGGAAGGTCAATCTGTGTCATATCACCTGTAATAATCATCTTCGAACCTAATCCCATACGAGTGAGGAACATCTTAATCTGCTGAACTGATGTATTTTGCGCCTCATCAAGAATGATAATAGCATCGCTCAATGTGCGACCACGCATGAATGCCAATGGCGCAATTTGTATAGTCTTATTGGTCATATACTCAGCCAATTTAGCAGGTGGAATCATATCTTCCAACGCATCATAAAGCGGTTGAAGATATGGGTCGATTTTATCTTTCATATCACCAGGTAAGAAACCCAACTTCTCACCTGCCTCCACTGCAGGACGACTAAGTATAATTTTCTTTACTTCCTTATTTTTCAATGCTCTAACAGCAAGGGCTATAGCCGTATATGTCTTACCCGAACCTGCAGGTCCTATAGCAAACAACAGGTCGTTTTTCTTATATTCCTCTACCAAAAGACGTTGATTGGTCGTACGCGCACGTACCTCTTTACCTCCAACGCCATGAAGTATCAAATTATCACTCTTCACTTCAGGTATTTCATTACCTTTAATCATCTCCAACACAGTCTCTTCAGTCAAAACATTTGTCTTGGCTGCTTGCATCATCAATTTATCAATAATATTGCCGAGATTCTCCACCTCAGCCTCATCTTCACCAGAAAATTTCATCATACGCCCACGAGCGACAATTTTCACTTTAGGATTCAAATCCTTAATCAAACGAATATTCACATTGTTGACACCATAAAAAACAATAGTATCAACATCTTCAATCAATTCTTTAACTATCTCTATCATATAAGTCTACAGACAACGGTCTACAGTCTACAGTCAACAAATAACAGTCAACAGACAACAGACAACGGTCAATAAACCGTAAGCGACTGTTGACTGTTGACTGTTGACTATAGACTATCGACAATTAAATTACCACGCAAACAATGGGTATTTAACCATCATTTCGTTTACTTCTTTACGAACAGCTGCGATAACTGCTTCGTCTTCAGGAGCATTAAGCACGCGGTCAATAAGGTCAACAATCACTGGCATAACGTCTTCTTTTACGCCACGAGTAGTGATAGCTGGAGTACCGAAACGAAGACCTGAAGTTTGGAATGGGCTACGAGTATCGAATGGCACCATATTTTTGTTAGTAGTGATATCAGCAGCAACGAGAGCTTTTTCAGCCACTTTACCTGTCAATTCAGGGAATTTAGTGCGAAGGTCAACAAGCATAGAGTGGTTGTCTGTACCGCCAGAAACTATTTTATAACCTTTAGCGATGAATGCTTCAGCAAGAGCAGCAGCATTTTTCTTCACTTGGAGTTGATATTCTTTGAATTCAGGTTGGAGAGCTTCGCCGAATGCAACAGCTTTAGCAGCGATAACGTGTTCAAGTGGACCACCTTGTACGCCTGGGAATACAGCTGAATCCAACAAAGCAGACATCATTTTCACTTCGCCTTTAGGAGTAGTTTTGCCCCATGGATTAGGGAAGTCTTTACCCATCAAGATGATACCACCACGTGGACCACG
>JAZRJN010000144.1:0-12586 GCA_045645785.1 Candidatus Aphodosoma sp.
GATTCGATATCCTTTGTAAGTTGTTCGTACTCGCGTTTTTCGTTGAAAGAGAGTTTGCGTTTTTTGTTTGAGGATGAGTCGGACTTGTCGGACCTGTCAGACTTTTCGGACGACTGTTGACTGTTGACTGTTGACTGTTGACTTTTCTGCTCGCGTTCTTCTTCCTCTTTGAGTTCGCGCCATTGGCGGTAGTCGGTATAGTTGCCTGGGAAGTCCTTGATTTTGCAATCGCCTTGGAATACGAGTAGGTGGTCAACCACTTTATCCATAAAGAAGCGGTCGTGACTGACAACGATGACGCACCCTTTGAAGTTGATGAGATAGTCTTCAAGCACGTTAAGGGTAGCGATGTCGAGGTCGTTAGTCGGCTCGTCGAGGATGATGAAGTTAGGGCTACGCATCAATACCGTGCAGAGATAGAGTCGACGACGCTCGCCACCTGAGAGTTTGGCTATGTAGTCGTGTTGTTTTTCGGGTGGGAATAGGAAGTGGTTGAGAAACTGTGTAGCAGTCATTTTACGACCTCCGCCCAAATCTACCTCTTCGGCTATTTGGCGCACAGCATCGATGACTTTCATGCCGTCGTTGAACTGTATGCCCGATTGGCTATAGTAAGCAAATTTTACGGTCTCGCCAATATCGAAACGACCACTGTCGGGCGCAACTTCGCCGAGAAGCATTTTGAGGAAAGTAGATTTGCCTGTACCATTCTTGCCTACGATGCCGAGTTTCTCGTAGCGCGAGAAGTTGTAGTAGAAATTGTCGAGTATTTTGTAGTCGCCAAAAGCTTTGCTGATGTATTGAGCCTCGAATATTTTTGAGCCGAGATAGGCTGACTTCACACCAAGCGATACTTGTTTTTCGGCAATACGCTGTTTGGCTCGTTGTTCGATTTCGTAGAACGCATCGATACGAGAACGCGATTTATGACCACGAGCTTGTGGTTGGCGGCGCATCCAGTCGAGCTCGGTGCGATAGAGATTTTTTGCACGAGCAGTTTCGGCATTGAAATTGGCTATGCGTGCATCGCGTTTTTCGAGATAGTAGCTGTAGTTGCCTTTATAATGGAATAGTTGGTGTTGGTCAATTTCAAGAATATCAGTGCAGACATTGTCGAGGAAATATCGGTCGTGAGTGACCATGAGTATGGTCATCTTTGAGTGATTGAGGAAATCTTCGAGCCATTCTACCATTTCGAGATCGAGGTGGTTGGTAGGCTCATCAAGTAGGATAAGGTCGGGCTCGGTAATGAGCACATTGGCAAGAGCTAAGCGTTTTTGTTGTCCGCCAGATAGTTGTTCGACAGGTTGTTCGAGGTTGTGGATATTTAGTTTACCAAGAATTTGCTTGATGCGTACCTCATAGTCCCAAGCATTTAGGCGGTCCATGTCTGCCATAGCCTCTTGGAGTTGAGAGTCGAGAGTTGAGAGTTGAGGGTTTTGACCCCCTCCCCCTGCGGCATTGCCTTCGGCGACTTCCTCCGTGCAAGGCATAGTATGCAAGCATCCTCTGCTCTTGCTACGTTCGTCAGTTCCCCCTAAGACAGGGGGAGAATATTTGGTAGCCTCAGATTCTGAGCTATTTTGTAAGTGAAGTGTGGCGAGTTGAGAGAGGAGATTTTCGTAGTGGGCGATAGCTTTTACTACGTCGTTGTCGGATGCAAAGCAGGCTTGGCTGACGGTCATGCCAGGTTGAAAATCGGGGTCTTGAGTGAGGCAACCTACACGAATATCTCGGCGATAAGTGATAGTGCCGCTGTCTTGTGATTCGCGACCTGTGAGTAGGTTGAGTAGGGTAGTTTTGCCTGTACCATTTTGGGCAATAAGTGCGACACGTTGCCCCTGATCGATGCCGAAACTTATGTTTTCGAACAACAATCTGTCGCCAAACGACTTGGTTAGATTTTCAACTTGTAAGTAAACCATTTTTATTTAATTCATAATTCATAATGCATAATTCATAATTATAGAATGATTTAATGCCGAAGGCTAATTATGAATTATGCATTATGAATTGTGCATTATTTAAAATTTTCCCATTATGAGTTTGATGAGGTCGTTGCCGTTTGCAAATATGAGGAGGGCAAGGAGGATGAACATACCGATGTTGGCTGCAATTTCCATGAAACGGTCGCTTGGTTTGCGACCTGTAATCATTTCATACATAAGCATGAGGAAATAGCCACCATCGAGCACTGGTATAGGCAAGAAGTTCATGAATGCAAGGGCAATAGAGATGAATGCTGTGAAGCTCCAGAATATAGACCAATCCCAAGTGGCAGGGAACATATTGCCAATAGCAACGAATCCGCCAACTGATTGAGCTCCTGCTTTAGTGAATACGAGGCGGAATTGTTTTATGTAGTTAACTAAACCTTCCCAACCTTGTTTGATACCAGCAGGGAAAGATTCGAAGAATCCGTATTCGATTTTTTTAGTTTTGAAGTAACGAGTGAGATTTGGGTCGATTTGAACGCCCATTTTGCCCTCTTCTGTGAGTGTGAGAGGTAGGCTCATAGTAGAGTTGTTGCGCACGAAGCTGATTGTGATAGTTTCGCCTTTGAGTGTGTCAAGTTCTTTTACTATATCAGAATAAGCAACGAGGTGTTTGTTGTTGATGCCAACGATGCTGTCGTCAGATTGGAGACCTGCAGCTTTGGCAGGAGTGCCTTCGGCTACTTGAGCAATAACGAAAGGTATGCGTATTTGGAGTAAACCTTTTTCGTTGGCGGCTAATATTTGTTCGCCGAAATCTTCAGGTAGAGTGATGTTTACCTCTTCTCCATTGCGAAGTACTACGACATTTTGTTTGCCTTCGATAACAGCTTTGCTGATGAAATCTTGTTGTTGTTCGATAGTGTCTCCGTCGATTGTGATGATGCGGTCGCCATTTTGGAAACCATTGTTTAGGGCAGTTTGGCAGTAGTCGTAGCCGAGGTATGCATTCTCCATAGGTATGTATTCTTTGCCCCAAGTGTATAGCATCATGGCATAGATGATGACAGCAGTAACGAAGTTCATAAGTACACCGCCTGCAATGATGAACATACGTTGCCAAGCTGGTTTAGCGCGGAATTCCCAAGGTTTTACTTCGGCAGAGAGCATAGATGCATCGGTCGTTTCGTCTGCCATACCGTCGATAGCGCAGTAACCGCCAAGTGGCACCCAACCGATACCCCATTCGGTAGTTTCAGGGTGTTTGCGCCAATCGTTGTCGTCGAGTTCGCTGAGCGGAGCAGGTTCCATCACAGGTCTGCCTTTTTTGTCGGTGCGAGGTACGCCGAATTCATCTACTGCTTGACGTACGTGGTCAGGCAAGTTTTTAGCAAAGAAACGGAATTGCCATTTGCCATTTATCTTTTTTGCGCGGAATATCGAGAAGTTAGGATTGAAGAATAGGTAGAATTTGTTGACACGAACTTTGAATAGGCGGGCAAAGCCGAAGTGACCTAATTCGTGTACGAATACGAGGATTGAGAGTGATAATACTAATTGAAGTGCTTTAATTAAGATTGTTTCCATTAATTTTGTATTTATTTTTAATTTGTTTTAACAGAAGTACATAATTAAATTATAGGTTTACAAATTATAAGTTATATTTTTAACTCTATTAGGATAACTACTTTTTTTAAGTACAAGCCCTAATTTTATCGCCTTCGGCTCAAAGACCTTTGGTTCATAAAGAATTAGTAATTATTCTTGTAGAGACGCAATATATTGTGTTTGTACTAATCGCAAGGCTTGTACTTGAAAAAGAGATTGTCCCGATAATAAAATAAAACAGAGATTATGATTCTGCAAACCTGTAAATTAGTTTTGTACTTTTGTTGAAATAAAAAATATAAAAATTATCGTATAAACTCAGCTGTAAGGATGCGGGCTTCGCGGTCGCAGGCAACGTAGTCTTCGTAGGTTGGTTGAGAGATAAATGCCATGCGCGACATTACTTGTTCTATGACGTTGCTCATTTCGAGGAACCCGATTTGGTCGTTGAGATAGGCAGCAACTACCACTTCGTTGGCTGCATTGAGTACGCAAGGCATATTACCGCCTTGGTTGAGAGCTTCGAAGGCAAGTGCGAGGTTGCGGAAGCGAGTAGTGTCGGGTTGTTCGAATGTGAGACTTGTGCATTTGGCAAAGTTGAGGCGTTCGAAAGATGCTTGTACGCGAGTAGGATATGTGAGAGCGTATTGTATTGGCAAGCGCATATCAGGTAGTCCCATTTGGGCTTTGATGCTACTGTCGCGGAATTGCACCATTGAGTGAATGATAGATTGAGGGTGGATGACTACGTCGATTTGGTCTGGGCGGAGACCGAAGAGCCATTTAGCCTCGATGACTTCAAACCCTTTGTTCATCAACGATGCCGAGTCGATAGTGATTTTTGCGCCCATCTTCCAAGTAGGGTGTTTGAGGGCATCGGCAGCTTTGACGTGGCGGAGTTGGTCGAGTGTCTGGTTGCGGAAAGGACCGCCAGAGGCAGTGAGAATGATTTTTTCGACCTCTTGGTCGTGTTCACCCACGAGGCATTGGAATATTGCTCCATGCTCAGAATCGACAGGGAGTATGGCAGCATGGTACTCTTGTACGAGGCGAGTGATGAGGTCGCCTGCTACGACGAGAGTCTCTTTGTTGGCAAGGGCAATGCGTTTGCCTGCTTTGACAGCCGCGATTGTAGGGGCAAGACCCGAATAGCCTACCATGGCAGTAACTACGGTGGTTACGGCATCCATAGCAGCTACTTGTGCGATAGCATCGCGACCTGCGAATACTTTGATTGGAAGGTCGGCAAGTGCCTCTTTGAGTGTGTTGTAGTGTGCTTCATTGCCTACGACCACAACTTCAGGCATGAACTCGCGGGCTTGAGCTATAAGTTTATCTATACTATTGTTGGCAG
This sequence comes from Candidatus Aphodosoma sp., assembly GCA_045645785.1. Lineage (GTDB taxonomy): Bacteria > Bacteroidota > Bacteroidia > Bacteroidales > Paludibacteraceae > Aphodosoma. Next base: position 4,897 of record JAZRJN010000144.1, read on the forward strand.
TGATGGCATAAACATCAAAAAGGTCGCGATTTTCGCGAACCACATCCAATGTTTGAGTGCCAATTGAGCCTGTTGAGCCAAGTATAGCTAATGATTGTCTTTTGTTTAATTCATAATTCATAATTGTAGAGTTGAAAGTTATTCTCTCCCTGTTCCTTATTTTCCTTCCTTATTTAAAATACGATATAGTCTTCGGGATTGATGCACAATCCGTTGAGCCATAGTTCGTATTGTATTTGTGAATCTTGTTTTTTGTTGTCTTTTGAGCCAGCAAATGCGATAGCTTCACCTACTTTCACTTCTGAGCCGATGTTGCAAAGTTTCTCGCCTAATTGGTGGAATATAGATATGTAGCCGTTGGAGTGTTGAATAGCAATGGTATAACCATCGGTTGGGTGATAGCTTGCGAGGATGATGTATCCATCTTGTGGCGCAAGTATTGGAGTATTTGCTGGGCTTACGATTGTTATGGCGTTATTCTGGTTAGGCGTAAAATGTTGTGTTATAGAGCCAACTGCAGGTGCAATAAATACTATAGCCTCTTCTTTTTGAGATGTGTTGTTGTAGCCTACATTGAAAGCATTTTCGTCTTCGTATTGTTTTACGAAAGAGGTTTCGGCTGAACCAGCGACAAGAGGGAGATTATTCCACTTCTCGACATTGGTGGAGTCGAGCGTAGGAATAGAGTCGTATTTGATGTTATCGGCAATTATGTTTTTAATTATGAGTAGTTGTCGTTCATTGTTTTGTGTTATATTTTCGAGCGAGTCAACTCGTTGAGCTTCAATAAGTACATCTTCGCGTACTGATACGTCGGCATATCCAGGAAGCATGTGTTTGATTGGTGTTACGAATATTATGATTGATAATAGCGTAAACGACACAAGCGTGAATATACCGAGAGCGAGCGAGAAGGTTAGTTTAGATGTCTTGATACGAAAAACCTCCTCAAGCGTAGTTTCGTTGAGGAGAATTAGGTTGTATTTGAAACGGTTTTTCTTTTTGTTCATGATGTATTAGTCTATAGTCAACAGTCAACGGTCAATAGTCAACAGTCGGTTATAGTTTTTTATACGTTACGTATTGATATTCGAGACCGCTATTTTCGTCGAAGAGGATTTCGGTTTGTTCTTTGACTTCCCATTTGGTAGGGTCGATAGTAGGGAAATAGGTGTCGATGCCATCGAATGCCTTATGAATATGCGTTACGATGAGTTCGTCGGCAATGTCGATAGTTTGTTGATAGATACGCGCGCCACCCATGATGAAAGCTAACTCTTCGTTAGCTACCATATTGTGAGCCTCTTCGATAGAGCGAGCTATTTCGCAACCTTCTGTTTTAGGCATATTGGTCGAGATGACAATATTGCGACGACCTTTGAGAGGTTTGAATGGGAGCGAGAGCCATGTGTTGCGGCCCATGATAACAGTGTGTCCCATAGTGATAGACTTGAAGCGACGGAGGTCATCGCTCAAGGGCCAAGGCATCGAGGTGTCTTTCCCGATGCCATTGTTTTGATCTATTGCTACTATTATTGAAAGCATTTTATTTAATTCATAATTCATAATTCATAATTCATAATTGTAATTGCTTTTCTTAATTATGATATTGAATTATGAAAGGTTGTTTGTCAAGTTATTATAATCATAATTTATAATTAATCCCGAATGGTTAATTATGAACTATGCATTATGAATTGTGCATTGATTTTAGTCTCTTCTTCCTCCCATGAATATCATGATGTAGTAGAGCAGAGTAGCGAGGGAACTGAGGGCTGCTACTACGTATGTGTATGCTGCAGAGCGGAGGGCTGATTCAGCCATGCTAGTAGTGCGGTCGTTAGTGATTCCAGCTGTGAGGAGCCATTTCACTGCGCGTTGACTTGCATTGATTTCGACAGGTAGGGTGATGAAACTGAACAAAGTAGTCATTGCGAATAGTACGATACCGAATAGCATAAGGCTTGGAAATGATTCGATTAGTAACATACCAGCCAAAAGTACCCACATAACCCATTGAGATGCAAAGCTCACTACAGGCACGAGGGCAGAACGCATTTTGAGAGGTGCGTAGGCATTGGCATGTTGCAATGCGTGACCACATTCGTGAGCCGCAACAGCTGCAGCCGCAATAGAGCAAGAGTTGTAAACACTTTCGCTGAGGTTTACAGTCTTGGTTTGAGGGTTGTAGTGGTCGGTGAGATGACCAGGAGTGTGAGTTACTTGTACATCGTTTATGCCATTATCACGCAACATTTTGCGTGCAACATCTGCACCAGTCATTCCGTATGGGAGAGGTACTTGTGAATATTTTTTAAATTTAGATTGCAACGATTGTTGTACAATCCAACTTGCTATGGCAAAGCCAATGAATATAATCCAATACATTTTTTTTAGTTATTAGTTATTAGTGGTTAGAGGTTAGAGGTTAGAGGTTAAAGGTTAGGGGTTAAAGGTTAGAGGTTAGTGGTTAAAGGTTAAAGGTTAGGGGTTAAAGGTTAAAGGTTAGAGGTTAAAGGTTAGGGGTTAAAGGTTAGAGGTTAAAGGTTAGGGGTTAAAGGTTAGAGGTTAAAGAGTAATTAGTAATAAAATTCCTCATTCCTCACTCCTCATTCCTCACTCCTCATTTCTCACTCTTCATTCCTCATTCCTCACTCCTCACTCCTATTATCTTCCGCCAGGTTTAGCTACGAGAGTAGATTTGTCGGCAGTGTAGAGCGATGTGCCTACCATGACGTAGTATTTATTTTTCTTTTTGAGGGTGATTTTTGCGAGAGCTTTACAGCCATCGAATGCGCCTTCGCCGATTTCTGACAAGAATTCGTGGATAGAAACAGAGGTAAGACCAGAGTTCATGAATGCGCCATCACCGATAGTTTCTACAGTTTCAGGTATAATAACTTTTTTCAATGCTAGGCAACCACGGAAAGCATAATTGCCGATACGAGAGATTTTTTCAGGTAATTCTATTTTCCTCAAGCCAGCGCAACCAGAGAATAGGTAGTCAGGTAAAGTATTGATTTTTGCACTTATGCTAACTTCTTCCAAATCGTTACAACCTTCGAAAGGACCATAATTAGAGTTATTTGAAGATAGTTGAGTGTCGAGAGTTACGCCTGCGATTTTGTGTGTTATTGTACTATGGGCATTAGGGCATTCAGTAGCATCGAAATATACAATTGAGAGCATTGGGCAATTTCCGAATGCCAAACCTCCGAGAGATGTGATGTTTTTTGATATAACTACTTGAGTGAGGTATTGAGAATTGAAGAAAATACCTTCAGGTAGTGATGTTACTTTTTTGCCTATATTAATTGTTTCGATATTGTTGTCGCCAATGAAAGGATATAAAATGCTATCACCTTCGATGGTAGATGCAGAAGTACAATTTATAGCATTAAAATCTATTGTTGATAGTAGTTCGCATTCGCCGAAAGAAGCACCACCGAGTGTTTCTAATGTTTCAGGTAGATAGATGTATTTGAGTGTGCGAGATTCGTAGAAAGCATATTTGCCAATTGATTTTAGGGCTTTATTGAATGTAGCCTCTTCAATGTCGTGGCACATGTAGAACATATAATCTGGAATAGCTTCAACATTTGTGCCAAGAATTACTTTGCGGATACTTGTGTTATGAAATATTGGTATAATACCTATTGTGTCGTCGTATTCTACGATAGCTTTACAGTCGATAGCATTGAAATATACTTCACGGAGGTTTCCACAATCTTCGAATGCACCCCCTTCGATAGTTTTAAGACCTTCAGGAAGAGTGATTTTTTTTATATTAGCACAACTTTTGAATGCATATTTACCGATGTTTTCTAACGAAGCAGGTAATATAAAGTCGTTGAGACGCATGCAATCGACAAATGCGAAATTAGGGATAGATTTCACATTAGCGCCGATAACAAGATTTATCACAGCTGAGCCATTGAACGCTAAAGTTTCTTCACAACGTTCAGCATCGTAGTTAATAGTAGTCAAGTTGGTACAACCAGCAAAAGTGTTATTGCCAATAGTTTTTACTTTTTGAGGGATATTGATAGTGTTGAGGCTTGTGCAACCAAAGAGCAAATAGTCAGGCAACATTTCAACATCGGCGCCGATAGTTACGTTTTTGATAGATTTAGAGTTATGGAAAGCCGAGAAAGTTTGACCATTTTCGATTTTCGAAGCACCAGTACAACGGCGAGCATTAAACACGATATTGACAAGACCATTACAATCGGCAAAAGCCAAACCGCTAATTGAAGTAACACCCTCAGGGATAGTAACCGCTTGCAAAGATTTACAGCCGAAGAAAGCTTTATAGCCAATGCTACGTACTGATGCAGGGATAGTGAAAGTTTTTAGGTTAGTGCAATTAGAGAAAGCATAATCAGGGATAACCTCAACGCGATTACCGAAATTCACAGCACTCAACGCTTTGTTTTCGAATGCAGGCATAGGTACGTTGTTTTCCATTGTTACCATATTCACGCAGTTCACAGCATTGAACGTGATAGTGTTCAAATTGCCACAATTAGCGAAAGCACGGCCACCGATAGAGGTAACGCCTTCAGGGATTACAATATTGTTGAGTGAAGTACATCCATAGAAAGCCGATTGACCGATAGTTTCGATATTATCGCCAAATACGACATCAGTGATACCTTTACAGCCCCAGAAGATGTAGTTAGGGATGTTAGTTACCATAGGACCGAACTCAACGCGAGTGATAGCCGCATTGTTGAACGCAGGTGTTACATTGTCGCCCAAAATAGTGTGAGCCACAGTACAATTACGTGCGTTGAACACTACAGTTGTGAGGTTAGGACAGTTTTGGAAAGCTGCGCCACCGATAGCAGTAATATTTTCAGGGATAGTTACCGAAGTCAAAGTTTTGCAACCATAGAACGCATAGTCAGGAATAGTAGTAGCAAGTGGACCAAATTCCACAGTAGTGATAGGAGCTCCTACGAAAGCAGGACGATTGTTGTCCGAGCTCATGCGGATACATTTGATAGCATTGATAGTGATTTTGCTGATTGCGCTACAATCGATGAATGCAGCACCACCAATTTGTTGCACATTTTCAGGGATAGTGATTTCAGTCAAGCCGGTGCAACCCCAGAAAAGATATTCAGGAATAATCACCACGTCGCCACCGAAATTCACAGTAGTGATACCTTTACAGTCTTCGAAAGCCGAAGAAACTGATTTACCTTTCACATCAGCAGCCGACACACAATTGTTGGCATTATAGTTCACAGTGCGGAGGTTTTCACAACCTTTGAAAGCGTGACCGCCAATTTTTGTAATAGTTTTAGGAATAGATATTTCAGTCAAATCCTTACAATCTTTGAATGCTCCAGTCGCGATAGTAGCCACTTCGTAAGTAGTGCCTTCGAATGTTACATTTTCTGGAATGTTGATAACACCTTTATAGGCTTCGCCTTCAGAAGGTTGTAATGTTGCTGATTTGTTTTCATCATTAAAGATGTAATATAGGTTAATTCCCTCATTATTAGGAATAACGTTTGCGGCAAAACTAATTGTTGCCAACAATAAGAATAGGGCAGAAAAGATTGTTTTTAATGCTTTCATTATGTGGTATTTTTATTTATTTTAACGATTACAAAGTTACAAAAAATATTTGAAATAAAAAAGGAGACTGTTTAGTTTAGTCTCCTTTTTTATTTATTAGTAATATTTTACAATTTCTTGTGGTTTATTCCATTTCGTGGTCGCAATAGATGCAACGCCAGATGTCGTTTTCGCTCTTGTAGTAGAGGCTACGAGCAGGCTCGATAGTGGTGATGCAACGGTGGTTAGTGCATTTGCCTCCCTCTTTTAATGAGGAATTAGGAGTGAGGAATGAAGAATTGGTTGAGAGACCTTTCTCTTTCCATTCGAGCAATGTATATATCAACGACATGCGTACGAATTTGCCATTTTCGACTTGGCGAAAATAGGCAGCACGTGGGTCGTTATCGACCTCAGGAGTGATTTCGTTGACACGTGGAAGTGGGTGAAGCACAATCATATTAGGTTTGCCGAGAGCCATTTTGTCGGTGTCGAGAATGAAGCTATCTTTGAGGCGTTCGTATTGTGCTTTGTCCTCGAAACGTTCTTGTTGAACGCGCGTCATATACAACACATCCACCATTGGCATAGCCTCTTCGAGAGTGCTGACTTCGACATATTCCAATCCGTTGGCATCGCAGACGTCGTGTTTGATATAGTCAGGAAGACGGAGCTCATCGGGCGCAATGAGTACGAATTTCACACCTTCGTAGCGACCCATAGCTTTGATGAGCGAGTGGACAGTGCGACCATACTTCAAGTCGCCACAAAGACCTACTGTTAGGTGGTCGAAACGACCGAGTTCGCGGCGGATAGTGAGTAGGTCGGTGAGTGTTTGAGTAGGGTGGCTATGGCCGCCATCGCCAGCATTGATGACTGGGATAGAGGCATATTGCGACGCGATGAATGGTGCACCCTCTTTAGGGTGGCGCATAGCGATGATGTCGGCAAATTGTGAGATGACGCGTGCTGTGTCGGCAACAGTTTCGCCCTTGCTGACAGAAGAGTTGGCAGCATCGGAAAATCCGAGTACGTTGCCACCGAGTTCCATCATAGCAGCAGTGAAGCTGAGGCGAGTGCGTGTGCTTGGCTCATAGAATAGAGTAGCCAATTTTTTGCCACGACAAGCGTCGGCATATTTTGTGCGATTGTCGATGATATCCAACGCACGAAGCATGAGTTGGTCGATTTCTTCGACAGTGAAATCGGTAGGGTCAATCAAATGTCTCATTTTATCAATTCATAATTCATAATTCATAATTCATAATTATAGTAACACTATAGATTTTTGTTTCGCTCGGCATAATCAAAGTAAACTTTGCTTCTGCTCTCGCTTATTCCAAAAATTCATAATTATAGTTACATTACTTAATCATAAATTTGGATTATGAAGGTTATTATTAATTCATAATTTATAGCTCATAATTGTAAAATAATTTAAATCCGAAAGGATAATTATGAATTATGCATTATGAATTATGCATTAGTTAACGCATGCAAGATTCGTCAGATGGGTTGTTACGGAATTTGATGAGGCGTTCTTTGTCTTCTGGTTTGATATAGCCTTCTTCGGCAGCAACTTCTACGAGAGTGTCGAGGTTAGAGAGGCTATAGTTGATAACGTTAGCTTCAGCCATACGGTCGAGACCTTTTTTCATGCCATAAGTGAATATACTTGCTACGCCGAGCACTTCAGCACCAGCTTCGCGAAGCACGTTTACAACTTCGATACAGCTACCGCCAGTAGAGATAAGGTCTTCGATAACAACTACTTTTTGACCTTTTTCGAGACGACCTTCTATTTGGTTGCCACGACCGTGGTCTTTAGCACCTGAACGAACATAACCCATTGGCATATTGAGGATTGTAGCAGTGATAGCAGCGTGAGCGATACCTGCAGTCGATGTACCCATCAACACTTCAGCTTCAGGGAATTTAGTGCGAACGATTTCAGCCAAACCAGCTTCTACGTGGTTACGAACTTCTACTGAAGTGAGAGTAAGACGGTTGTCGCAGTAGATAGGACTTTTGATACCACTTGCCCAAGTGAAAGGTTGTTCAGGACGAAGGAATACTGCTTGAATTGAAAGGAGGTCTTTTGCTATTTGTTTTTCCATAATTT
>JAZRJN010000145.1:0-9473 GCA_045645785.1 Candidatus Aphodosoma sp.
CTTCGCTTCTGCTTGAAGCAGGTAAAACTTGTGAAATCAATCTTGCTATGGAAGAGGAATCGCTACTGATTGATGCTGTGGTGGTTACTGCTAATAAATACGAAACTAAAAAACCCGAGGCTACGACTATTGTAAACGTGATTTCGCCTCTTCTCATCGAATCTACTGCATCTAACACCATGTCGGATGTGCTTGACTTTCAAACTGGTGTGCGTGTCGAAATGTCGTGCCAAAACTGTGGTGTCCCTCAACTCCGTATCAATGGTCTCGAAGGTCAATATACTCAACTCATGATGGACTCGCGCCCTATTTTCTCGTCGCTTGCTTCGGTCTATGGTTTGGAACAAATCCCTGCTGGTATGGTGGATAGAGTAGAGGTGGTGCGTGGCGGTGGCTCTGCCCTCTATGGTTCGAATGCCATCGGTGGTGTGGTGAATATCATCACTAAAGAGCCTGTGCGCAACTCGCTCAATATCTCGCAAAACTCGCAAATCGTGGGTGGCAAATCGTGGGATAGCAACACTAACCTCAATGGCTCGTTCGTTACTTCTGACTCGAAAATAGGTGTCTTCCTCTTCGGCGTACTCCGTCAACGTGAGGCTTACGACCGCGACGACGATGGTTTCTCTGAAATTCCTCGTCTCAATAGTGCTACGCTCGGTATGCGCTCTTATTTCAAAACTTCTGACTACTCAAAACTTACTCTCGAATATCACCATGTGACTGAGGCTCGTCGTGGAGGTAATAATCTCGACCGCCCTGAACATGAGGCTGATATTGCCGAATCGTTGCGTCACAATATCGATGCTGGTAACCTTCGTTGGGATTACTATTCGCCAGACGAACGCCATTATGCCACTGCTTACACTTCGTTGCAACACATCGGTCGTAACTCTTATTTCGGTACTGCGCAAGACCTTAATGCTTATGGTGCGAGTGACGATATCACTGCTGTAGTCGGTGGTCAGTATCGTTTCCACATGTACAACTGCTTGTTTATGCCTGCCGACCTCTCGGCTGGTGTTGAATATCAATACAATCGCCTTCGCGACCAAATTATGGGTTATGGTCGTGATATCAAGCAAAATGTTCACCTCTATGGTGGTTATGTGCAAAATGAGTGGAAAAACAAAGATGTGTCGTTCCTTATTGGTCTTCGTGGCGAAAAACACTCTATGCTCAAACGCCCAATCTTCTCGCCTCGTGCTAATGTGCGCTATACGCCTATCAAAGAGGTGGTGCTCCGTGCTACATACGCTAGCGGTTATCGTGCTCCTCAAACTTATGATGAAGACCTTCACGTAGGTGCTGTAGGTGGCGAAGTGTCGCTCATACAATTGTCTGACTCTTTGCGTCCTGAAATGTCGCATTCGGTGAGTGCTTCGGTCGATTGGGCTAAGAAAATAGGTGCTTGGGAGACCAACGTAACCTTCGAAGGTTTCTTCACTCAACTCAACGACGTATTCTCTCTTGTCGAAAATGGCCACGACGCATTAGGCAACCTTTTGTTGTTGAGAACTAATGAAAAAGGTGCGCGCGTATATGGTATGAACATCGAAGGCAAAGTGGCTTATAAAACTAAATTCGTGTTCCAACTTGGCTATACTTATCAACAAAGTCGCTATATCGAAGCAGTTACTTGGAGCGAAGATGAAAGCATATTGCCACAAAAACGTATGTTCCGTACTCCTGACCATTATGGCTATTTCATGGCAACCTATGAGCCAATCCGCAAATTCACTATCAATCTCAACGGTAAACTCACAGGTCCGATGCTCATTCAGCACTATGCAGGTTATGTCGATAGAGATGAAGAGGTGTTGTCGCCAACATTCTTCGACATGGGCATCAAATTGGCATACGAAATACCATTGTATCGCCTCTATTCGTTGGAAATCAACGCCGGAGTGAAAAACATCTTTGACTCATTCCAACGCGATATCGACCAAGGTATTGACCGTGACGCAGGCTACATCTATGGTCCATCACTTCCAAGAACTTATTTCTTTGGTTTGAACTTCAAATTATAAATAGGTGCACTGTAGTCCTACAAATTGCACAAATTTTTACAAATCTCTTTTATTTGTGATTATTTGTGTCATTTGTGGGACTTTTTTTTGTCTTTTAATTAATGGTTGATAGAATGTAGTGTATTGCATTGCATACTATTTTTTTTATGGTATTTCTTTGTTTGTTTCAAAAATAAATCGTAACTTTGTCAATTAGAATAATAACAAAATTATAATTATATGAAACTTTTATTTAGAATTAATTATCGCACCGAGTGGGGTGAACAACTTTATGTTGTGGGTAATATTCCAGAACTTGGTGATAATGATGTGGCTAAAGCACTTGCTATGAATTTCTCGCAAGGAGAGGAGTGGTGGCTCGAACTTGAAATTCCTGCTACGAAAGCTAAAAAATTGGAGTATCAATATGTGTTGAAAAACCATAATGAGGGCACTACTACAAAAGAGTGGGGGGCTCCTCGCTCGGTGGTAACTAAAACAGGCGTAGATACTATACTTTTGATTGATGCATGGAATAGCGTATCGGCGGTGGAAAATACGTTCATGACTGCTCCGTTTGTGGATGTGCTCCTAAAAGAAAATTATACTCCTTGCGTTGGCAATAACGACAAGGCTTATACTCACACGCTCAGAGTGAAAGCTCCGCTTTTGGCTAAAAATGAGGCTCTCTGTATTGTGGGCGACTGCGAGGCGTTGGGTGCTTGGTCGGTGGACAAACCATTGTTGTTGTCAAATAAAGAGTACCCTATGTGGACTATCAATCTCGACTTGAGCAAGGCTGAGAACGACATCCATTATAAATATGGTGTGTATAATACAGAAAACAATTGTTTCATTCGTTTTGAGTATGGTCAAGACCGCATCGTACCACCTGCAAGCGGCAAACGTATGGTAATCGTAAACGACACTTTCGCTCGTTTTGACACTAATACTTGGCATGGCGCGGGTGTGGGTATCCCTGTATTCTCGCTCCGCTCTAAAAATTCGTTCGGTTGTGGCGACTTCTCTGACCTTAAACTTATGGTCGATTGGGCTGCGAAGGTGGGCTTGAAACTTATTCAAGTGTTGCCTTTGAACGATACTATTGGTACTCATACTGAGGCTGACGTGTTGCCATACGCTGCAATTTCGGCATTCGCATTAAATCCTTTGTTCCTTGATTTGTCGAAATTGACAATGCCTAAAAAAGATGCTATCGTTGAGGAATATAAAAAATTGCAACCTATCTACAATGCCGAAGAACGTATGGATTTCTTGAATGTGGTGAACTTTAAACTTCGCTATATTGAGGCTGCATATAAACATAATAAAGATAAATTCCTTGCGTCAGAAGACTTTAAACAATTCTTTGAAGATAATAAACATTGGTTGAAACCTTATTCAATCTATTGTTGCATCCGTGACCAACGTGGAACTTGCGACTATCGTCAATGGAATGAATTTGCTATCTATTCTGATAAAAAAGCTGATGAGTTGACTCATTCTTCTCACCCTTGGTTCGATAATATTGCTAAATGGTGGTACTGCCAATATCAACTTCATTTGCAATTGCGCGAGGCTGTGGAATATGCTCATGCTAATGGTGTTGTGGTGAAGGGCGATATTCCTATCGGTGTGAATCGCAATTCTGTTGACACTTGGGTAGCTCCTGAACTTTTCAATATGGACACTGCAGCTGGTGCACCACCTGATATGTTTGCCGTAAAAGGGCAAAATTGGGAACTCCCTACTTACAACTGGGAGGCTATCGAACGCACTGGTTTTGATTGGTGGAAAAAACGTTTCGAACAAATGGCTCGTTATTTCGATACTTTCCGTATCGACCACATACTAGGTTTCTTCCGTATTTGGCAAATTCCAGCACGTCATCAAGAAGGTATCATGGGATATCTTAATCCATCGATTCCGTTGTATGTTGACGAATTTGAGTCGCGCGGACTTTGGTTTGATTATGAGCGTTTTACTAAACCTTATATTACCGATCATATCCTTTGGGAAAATTTTGGCGATGAAGCACAATGGGTAAAAGATAACTGCCTCTACATTGAGCATGGATTTGCTTGGCGTATTCGTCCTGAATGGGCTAACCAAACTGATGTGGAAGAGCGTCACCGCCGTGGCGAAATTTCAGAACGTGTGAAATATGGCTTGTTCGATTTGATTTCTAATGTATTGTTGTTTGAAGTTGAAGGCTCGGAAGGTCGCCAATATTACCCACGTTATGGTATGCAAACTCTCTCTACTTTTGCTGCTCTCAATGATCATCAAAAACGTGTGTTCGAAGAACTTTATGTTGAATATTTCTATCGTCGTCAAGATGCACACTGGTATAAATCGGGTATGCGTAAATTGCCAGCTTTGAAAGCTGCTTCGAATATGTTGATTTGTGGTGAAGATTTGGGTATGATGACACACTGTGTTACTGCGGTGATGAATGAATTGTCAATCCTTAGTCTTGAAATTCAACGCGCACCTAAAACAGATAAAATCGAATTTTTCCATCCTGCCGATGCACCATACTTGTCGGTTGTAACACCTTCTACTCACGATATGAGTACAATCCGTGGTTGGTGGGAAGAGGATAGAGAGGTGAGCCAACGTTTCTATAATCACGAACTTGGACATTGGGGTGAGGCTCCTTACTTCTGCGAATGGTGGGTGTGCCGTGATATTCTTGTACAACATCTTTATTCACCTGCTATGTGGTCGATATTCCAATGGCAAGACTTGATGAGTATATCACCTGAACTTCGTCGTGACAATCCAGACGCAGAGCGTATTAATGTGCCGTCTAATTCATACCATAGCTGGAGATATAGAATGCATATAGCTCTCGAAGATTTGATGAAAGAAGATGATTTCAATAATACATTGAGAAATTATATAAAACAAGCAGGTAGATAATATTGCTTATATATCTTAAAAGGTGCAATTGATTTTGCACCTTTTTTATTGCATTGTTTTGTATGTCGAATATTTTTTGTAACTTTGCACGATAAAATGGAGTATAGTGTATAGATATGAAAAAAACAAAATACATATATGTATTGTGCCTACTTGTATTGATGCTTTCTTCGTGCGTTATATCGAAGAAAATTAATTACTTACAAGAAGGAGATAATGTTCCAGTTTATAATGATTCTGTCTCTTTTGATGATTATAAATTGCAATGTGGTGATTATATTTATATCCGTGTAAATGCAATAGATCAAGAGATGGCTGACATGTTTAATGGAAATATTAATGTAACAAACATGTCTTATATGACTCCAGATAATTCTTCTGCGCGTCTTTATCTTTATCTTGTAGAAGAAGATAATTGTATTGACTATCCTTATGTTGGACGTGTGAATGTATCGGGTAAGTCGTTGCGTGAGGTAAAATTGTTGTTAGAAGAGAAATTAGATGGTATGTTGCAAGGATTTTCAGTCGATGTTCGTTTGGCTAATAGAAGTTTTTCAATTATTGGAGAATCTAAAACAGGGCGTTATAATATTCCTCGTGAACAATTGACTATTTATGAAGCTTTAGCAATGAGTGGCGACTTGTCGTTGTATGCTAATCGTAAAGAGGTGCATCTTATTCGTCAAACACCTGAAGGAACAAAAGTAATGAAATTTGATTTGCGCTCTAAGTCAATAATTGATTCAGAATATTATTTTATTCAACCTAATGACGTAATATATATACCATTTGATGGTGCAAAACATTGGGGTGCAAATCACTTTACAAGTGTGCTTTCAATGACATTTGCAACTGTGTCATTTGGGTTGTTCGTTTATTCTATAGTTAATACTATAACTAAAGCATCAAAACAATAATATTATGAAACAGATATATAAATATACTATATATATGGTGGCAATAATGTTATTGTCGTCATGTTATCCTATTCGTCGAGTTGGATTGTTGCAAGACAGAGAAGGTTTACCAGAATATGAAAAGGGCGAATATGAACAATATCATCTTCAAAAAAATGATGAATTGGAATTACGTGTTATTTCTATGAATCCCGAAACAGCACTTTTGTTTCAACAACGTTCAACATCTTCTTTTTCTGCTAATTCTTCAAATTTTACTTATCGTATTTATGAAGATGGAACTATTGATGTGCCTTTTCTGAGTAAAGTGTATGTTGCAGGTTTGACTTTGCAACAGGCTGAACAAAAAGTAGAAGAAGAACTCGCTGAGTTTGCCGATGATATAAAGGTTAAATTGGCTCTTTCTACAGGAACTTTCTGTGTTATAGGTGATGCGGGGCGAGGTTATTTTCCTATTTATAAAGACCGATTGACTATTTATCAAGCTTTGGCTCTTTGTGGCGGAATTAGTTCTTCTGCCGATTATGGTAAAGTGAAAATATTACGTCGTACGACTGACGGTACAAAAATAATAGAATTTGATATTCGTCCACAGTCTGTTATTGATTCAGAATATTATTATGTTTATCCAAATGATGTAATATATTTTGATTTTTCAAAACGTCGTTTCTGGGCAATTGACTCTTATTCGGGATTCTTGAGTGTAATATCTTCATCTTTAAGTATGCTCGTATCTGTGTGGAATACGTTTAATTAAGGAATAGGGATACGAATCAAGAGATGTGTTTCAACTTTCAATTTCAACTTTCAACCTTTTAAGATATGGAATATTATTCAGATAAAAATTCAAAGTACTATTATAGTAATGAAACTCCAATTATTGAAGAGGAAGAATCGAACTTCAATATTTTGGAATGGGTATTCAAATTTTTGCGCTATTGGTATTTGTTCGTCATAGCTCTTGTTATAGCATTAGGGTTGGCTTATCTTAAAAATCGTAGTTGGATGCCAGTTTATTATACCGAAGCTAAGGTTATTATCGAATCAAGTTCAGCTGGTAATGCTTATAATTTTATGCAGGGTTTTGGTAGTGGTATGGATTATATCAATACTAATAACCAATTGCTTATTTTAGGTTCTTATGATTTAATTAATCGTACGGTTCAAGATTTACCTTTTGGTGTTGACTTTTATACACGTGGGCATTTCCGTACACATAATCTTTATGGACGCGAACCGATTGCTATTAATTTGAAGTATGCAGATATGCAACTTTATGGTTGTGAGTTCCGTTTTATTCCTCTCGACGAAAACAATTTTGAGATTGTTATCGAGGATGAATTTAGTAAAGAATTATTCCCTGAATTTAAAATCAAAGGTCAATATGGTGTGCCATTCGAGAATTTCTTGATGTTTGCAACTATTGATAAACTCTATCTTCCTGCCGAAAATACAGAATTCTTATTTCGTTTCCGCGATTTCTATTCTCTAGAAGAAGAGTTCGCGGCCCGTTTGCAGTTGAGTTATATTGGCGAAATGTCGTCTGTTATCAGCGTTTCGCTTACAGGTAATGTTGTTGCTCGTGACCGCGATTTTATCAATGCTCTTTGTGAAGAATTCCTTGAGGCTAATCTTGAAGAAAAGAATGAAGAGGCTACACGTACTATCAATTTTATAAATGAACAATTAGCTTTTATTTTTGATTCATTACAAAACTCAGAAAATCGTTTGCGTCAATATCGTCGTGAAAATAATATGGTTGATGTAAATGCTTATACATCTTCTGTGTTGTCAAAGCTTTCTGCTCTTGATGCTCAACGTTCAGAATTAACACTTAAAGAGGCTTATTTTGATGAATTGGCACAATATCTTAAAGAGAGTGTTATAGAAGAACGTCTTGTTGCTCCTTCGTCAATTGGTGTTTCAGATCCAGTTTTGCTTGATTTGGTAAGTAAGTTCAATGAATTGCAACAAAAACGTAGTGATTTGGGAGAGAAAAATCCACAGTATGAGCGTCTTTCAAAACGTATGGATGAAGTGCGTACTACTATGCTTGAGGTGCTTGAGAATGTTCGTAAGGTGCATGATATGGAGCACGAAGCATTTGAAAAAGAGTATATGAGTGTAATGCTTGATTTACAAGATTTACCTGAAAAAGAACTCATGATGATCAATTATGAGCGTGCATATAAAATCAATGATAACTACTACACTTTTCTTTTGCAAAAACAATCTGAAGCTCAAATTCGTAAGGCGTCTAACGTTCCAGATAACAAAATTCTTCAAAAAGCACGTATTGGTCAGGCTCCGGTGAATGGTGGAGATAAAATAAAGATATATTTGTTGTTTGTAATCATAGGACTTTTGATTCCTGCTGCATATATTATCTTGAAAGAAATTTTGAATACAACTATACGAGGAGAGCGTGATGTGATGAAAATTACAAATATTCCAGTGTTAGGTACTATTCGTCATGCTGATTCGTCTGAAATAAAAGTTCAAACAATAGAAAAGCCTAAATCTTTGTTTACTGAAGGTTTCCGTCTTGTTCGTTCTCGTATAGAATTTATATCTAAACGTAAAACAGATATTTCTATTTTGGTTACATCTGCAGAATCAGGAGATGGTAAAACTCATTTTGCTATTAATTTGTCGGGGGTATATTCACTGGTATCAGATAAAGTTATTCTTGTTGATATGGATATTCGTAATCCTAAACTTTCAGATAAATTAGGTTATAAAAATAATAAAGGTCTTGTACATGTTTTAATTGGAGAAGCTACTCTTGATGAAGTGCTTATTGAAGATGATACGGAACTTGGATTCCATTTTCTTCCTGCTGGTGTTGTGCCTCCTAATCCAGCTGAATTGATGAGTTCTGAAGAAATGATGAATTTATTGGAAGAGTTGAAAAAACGTTATGATTATCGTATTATCGATACATCTCCTCTTGGTTTGGTGTCTGATGCATACGCATTGACTGGTATTACAGATGTTAATCTTTTGATTACACGTGTATTCAAATCAGATAAATCATTCTTTCAAAACTTTATTGAACAAGTTCAACAAGATAATGTTAATAATCCATACATTGTACTTAATGACTTGCAAGTACCTAAAAAAGGTAAAACTGGTCATTATGGTAAATATGGTTATGGTAAATATGGTTATGGTAATACGCACTATTATCATCAACAAAGTGCTAAATATTATACCGAAGACAAGTAATTTATGATTGTTTTGCATAGCTTTAAAGATAAAAGATGCTAAATTTTTAAGGTTTTGTAGAGCAAAAATAATATTTTATCCTCAAAACGTTGAGTTGATAGATAAATTATTTCATAAATCGACACGTTAAGTCCATATAACGTCCTAAAAGAACGCGGTTTAGGTGATTTTGTGAAATAATTGAAAAATAGTTTGATAAAAATTTGCAAGGTTGCGAAAAAAGTCGTACCTTTGCACTCTCATTTTGAGGAATAATGTAAAACAATAAAATATAAAGTAAAATGTCAAAAATTTGTCAGATTACAGGAAAAAAAGCAATGATTGGTAACAACGTTTCTCACTCAAAACGTCGTACAAAACGTACTTTTGATGTAAACTTGTTCCACAAGAAGTT
>JAZRJN010000146.1:0-1796 GCA_045645785.1 Candidatus Aphodosoma sp.
TGCGGTGTTGTTGATCGTTTGACTAAAACTGTTCAAAACGAATTGATGAACATCTGTACTATCTTCCTCGGTATCACAGTTGGTGCTACTGCTACTGCAGGCACATTCCTCTCTTGGGGTACACTCGGTATCTTGGCTATGGGTATCTGTGCATTCGCATTCGGTTCTGCAGGTGGTGTATTGCTCGCTAAATTCATGAACCTCTTCTTGAAAAACAAAATCAACCCACTCATCGGTTCGGCAGGTGTATCTGCAGTGCCAATGGCTGCTCGTGTTTCTCAAATCGTTGGTCAAGAAGAAAACCCAACAAACTATTTGTTGATGCACGCTATGGGTCCAAACGTAGCAGGTGTTATCGGTTCTGCTGTTGCAGCTGTTATCCTCCTCAGCATGCTTGGATAATCAACCATATAAAACAAAAAGTTGCTCACTTTGTTGAGCAACTTTTTTCAATGCCCTATTGTGTAATGGTAGCACAGCAGATTCTGGTTCTGTATGTCTGGGTTCGAGTCCTAGTGGGGCAACAATATAAATTGAGAATTAAGAATTAAGAATTGAGAATTGAGAATTGAGAGTTGAGAATTGAGAGTTAAAAATTACTAACTACTAATTACAAAAACTCCTAACTATATAAAAAAATGTTGCTCAAATGAGCAACATTTTTTTATATCAATTTATTAGTTTGTGTATCAGGAAATACTACAGCAGGCTTAAATATTTTAGCTTCTTCTTCGGTCATCCAAGTGTAAGCCATAATGATAATTATATCACCTACATTTACAAGGTGGGCAGCTGCGCCATTGACACAAATCACACCTGAGCCTCGTTCGCCTGGAATTACATACGTTTCAAAACGGCTACCATTATTATTATCTACAACTTGTACGCGCTCGTTAGGATAGATATTTGCAGCCTCCATGAGGTCTTGGTCAATTGTAATACTACCAATGTAATCAAGGCATGACTCTGTGATAGTCACACGATGTATTTTGCTTTTTACTAAATTTAAAAACATTTTATTGAATACACAATACACAATTCTTAATTCACAATTAAAAATATATAATGAACAAGAATTGCTTATAAAATTAATATTAAAAACTCACAAGCATAAAACACAATAAAGAAAAATTAATAATAACTATAATTATGAATTATGCATTATGAATTATGAATTATTTAAATCTGATATTATCAATTAAGCGAACTGAACCACAATACACTGTGATACATCCAACTACATATTCAGCATCTTCCCATTTTTCAATTGATTGGAGTGTATCGCCATTCACAATATCGTAATACTCCACTTCGAGACCTTCGTGACGATTGATAGCAGCAATAGTAGCATCATGAAGCTCTTTCACTGTTGTCATCGAATAGAAAGAGGTGCTCTCTTTCAATACTGCATGAATATTTGCTGCCAAAGCACGTTGCTCTTCAGTCAATAATGTATTACGAGAAGAACGAGCCAAACCACTCTCTTCACGCACAATTGGACAACCTACAATCTCAATATCAAAATTCATAGTGCGCACCATGTGGCGAATAATCGCCAATTGTTGGAAATCTTTTTCACCAAAATAGGCACGTGTAGGTTGCACAAAGCGGAAGAGTTTGCTAACTACTTGCACTACCCCATTGAAGTGACCCGGACGGAATTTGCCTTCCATCACCTCATCTAATCCAGCGAAGTCGAATTGGAAAGTTGTATTCATCTCCTCTTCGGTATAAAATTCATCAGCAGAAGGTGCAAATACAGCTGTACAACCTACCGATTCCAAAAGAGCAGCATC
>JAZRJN010000147.1:0-7710 GCA_045645785.1 Candidatus Aphodosoma sp.
GCAAGATACAATGGGTCTTTAGCCAAACGTGTAGCCTCTTCAATAGTCATACCTTTGCTTTTGCGAAGTTCTGCAAGCAAAGTAGCATATTTTTCAAGGTTAGGATTGTTTTCTGGGTCAACAATTGTGGCCTCTTTGATGTAAGTGTATCCTTTCTCTTCTGCCATGCGATTGATTTCAGCAGGATTACCGATAAGGATAAGTTTAGCAACTTTGTCACGCAATACTGAGTTAGCAGCCTCAAGTGTACGAGGTTCAGTACCTTCTGGCAAAACAATGCGCTGTGGATTTTGTTGAGCGCGCTCTTTGATTTCTTGAAGAAGTTTCATAATAGTTAGGAGTTAGGAGTTAAGAATTAGGTGTGATTATAAATACACATCAACCCTTACCCTCTAATTTATTATTAATTATTTAATTGTTAATTCTTAATTCTATAACATCATGCAAAGTTACTAATACTTTTCGAAATAACAAAAATATTTACAAAAAAAAGAAGCACCGATTTTTACCCGGTGCTTCCATATATTTACACAAATAAATTAGTAACAAATTTCTTCTGACAAAGAACGAAGTTCTCTATTATACGAATTACGATACAATGAAACTATACGCATAGCTGCTGCTTGTTGTCCCTCAACAACAGGAACTTGCATTGCATTATAAACTAAGCGAGATGCAGAATCAGAGATATTACCATGTACAAATGCTACAACTTCCATATCTTCAAGAACGCATTCAAATGAACCCACTTTCTCTGGAATTGTGTATGTATATGTCGCTGTATAATTGCCATTCTCTAATTCCAACTTGTCGCCAGTTGATTTTGACAAGAATGCACGTGGAGCATTATTATGTTCATAATTTCCATTTGCACCTGATTGACGAGCCAACATGCCACTTTGTTTCACGATAACAGTAAGATAAGCAACATCCATAAGAGAATTACCTTTCACTTCAACTGTCAATTCACGAGTATCTGCATTATAAGTGCGATTAAGTTCTATTGTTGCAAGACCTGGAGTCTTAATCAACTCTTTAAGCAATGATGTAACTGCATAACCTGGGTGCCATATCAAATCTGCTGCACCTGGCATATATTCAACTGCCATACGGTCAATATCACATGCTGGAGCAAAACTAGCATTTAAAGCTTCCGCTATGTCCGCACTTTCATCTAATGAGAATTGATCAACATAATAAGTATGATGAGCTACCCAAATAACCTTACTTGGATCTTCTAATCCTTTAATAGCGTTTTTCATACCCTCAGCTCCACCTGGACAGTTAGGACAATCTTGACCTGTAAATTGTTCAACCAAAATAGCATTACGCTCTACTGATTCTGATGTATAAACATTCAACGTTGCTTTTGACTTATTATTAGAGCTAAAACCATCGTTTGCATAATCTGCTTCAAATTCAACAGTAACAAACTCTAATACGTTTTCCACTGATGGAGTTTTCAATCCTTCAAAATTAACAACAACAGACTGACCATTCATCAATTTTTCTGAAACATTCACGGTTTTTGTTTCGCCACCTAATGTACATTTCACAGTTACGTTTTCGGCAGCAACAACACCTGCATTACGCAATTCACAAGAAAAAGTTACATCTCCACCCTCTTTTGCATGTTTCACCATCGGTGTTCTTTCAAGAAGCACATCATATTGTTTTTCCTTTGAATAATCTCCTCCTGCAACGATAGCTTGTATTGCAAAAACATAACGACCCAATTGATTTGAAGCAAGATCCCAATATCCATCAATATGAATCATCTCTGTTTTTGACGATTTTCCACTTTCACAAGCCAAGAAATCTGTTGTACCTGATGCAGTAAATCCAATATATGTATCTCCTTGGAAATCGTATGGTTCGTCAAACAACACATACTGCCAACCACCTTTTTTGTAAGTAAACGATTTTTCTAAATCTGGATTTTTATAATCCTTACCAACAAAAACATTACCTGTTTCAATCTCTGCTCCAACATAAACACGAATACCAACTATATAGTAACCCGCATCAAGCAATTTATCTACTGGCAATAATGATGCTCCACCAAATGTATGCATTTGTCCATCTCCATAACCAAGAATAGAAGCACTCATATCTGATTTTTTGCAATTTCCCAACAAATAAACTTGATCTGTTTCTACGTATGCTGGTTTATTTGCCAATATTGAATCTATCACTGCATTAGGATCTACAGTAGGTGTATCTGGTGTGTCTGGAATAGTATCAACTCCACCTGGAATAGTATCTTTACCATCACCAGGACCAACAGTTGGATCCTCACAACCATAAAATACTGACATTGCAAAGACAAAAGCAAAAGCAAAGAATACTTTGCATAAATTTTTCAAATACATAAGAATAAAGATTTAAAATTGTTATTAGATAAAAGATTAAGGTTAATAATCAGACCGCAAAGGTAATAATTTTTTTCAAAAAAAACACTATAAAAAAGAAAAAAAATAAATAAAATATACTATTTTAACACAATACTTGCTCGATACACTGTATTTTCAGATACAGGACACAATGAAAAATAGCCTTTTTTGAAACGTCCTTCCTCTATTTCTATTGGATTTTCTTCTATTTGAATATTATGGTCACACAACAATTCACCAGGAGGATAATGATCAATCATAAACATACCTCTAACTCCTTTCTGCACACAACGGTCATAAATCGTACGCGCAACCATTCCCATAGTCATACGCAAATTAAATTCCACAACTGGATTTATTTTATACTCAATCGCATCTTCAATTGTGCATTGTGCATTATGCATTATGCATTGCTTATAAATAAACATATCCACTCCAACAAACCCAGTATAAGTTTTAGCCACCTTCTCACGCAAAAAATTAGCCAATTCACCACGTATCCAATTCAAATAATCGACCGACACCCATTTAGTCAACTCAGCCTCAATATCTTCATTAGACCACAAATAATTTCCACGATAAATTCCACTACCTTCTGTGAAAAACAAAGAATAACCAGCAAAAATAACATCACCACGCCCTACTTTAAACTCCATAGCAAAATCTTGCACTCTATCGTATGCCACCTCTCCCATTACTGAGCCTTGCTTTTCTATCACACGTTTACACCATCCCGAAAGACTTGGAGTCAACGGCCCTGATGACCAAAACACACCTTTCCCACTTCCACTCCAAGGAGCCTTAAATACAACCTCTTTATACTTAGAAGCAAAAGCATTAACATCTGCCATAGAACTCAATTCAACTGCCGATTGAGGTAATGAATCTGGATACATAGACTGACCTCGCAAATAATTCATCGCTTCAATAGTCAATCTACGATGAGCCAACTGCTTATACGCTTCTATTTTCTCTGGTGAAGGCAATAGTTTTTCGGCAACCCCGTTATTCAAAAAAAACTTACGAACTGCCATATCCCATCCCCAAGGCTCAACCTTAAACTCCTCTATCTTATCTTTAGAAAACAATGGAATAGTAGCAACATCCAAACCTAATACATTCAATTCTTCCGTAAATTCCTGATCACTTAAAACCTCTGATGCTACCTCTTCGGCAAACCAACATGGCAATAACGACAAATCATCGGCAAATGCCATTGCCGATTCTGGTGCTTGAAAATGAGCATTACCATTTGCCAAAGCCAAATCATGATCTGGATTAAAATAATATAATCTAGACATTTGAAATTTGAAATTTGAAATTTGAAATTTAATTTATTTTTTCACTCTAAAAAACTTTCACATTTCAACTTTCACATTTCAACTTAAGAATTGCATACGCTTTCATCTTCTCAACCATCGAAACCAAGCCATTGCTTCGTGTTGGCGACAAATGCTCCTTCAAACCAATTTTATCGAGGAAACCAAAATCATATTTCACCACCTCTTCTGCTGTACAACCCGACATCATATTTATCAACAAAGCGACTATACCTTTTACTATAATAGCATCACTCTCTCCTCTAAAATATAAACGTCCATCTTGCTCATCGCACACCAACCAAACCTGACTTTGACAACCTTTTATCAATGTATCATCATTTTTTTCTTCTACCGACAAACCTTCCAATTCGCCACCTAAATCCACAAGATATTGATAGCGGTCCATCCAATCTTCATAAACCTCAAATTCCTCAAGTAATTCAATCTCTTTTTCTTCTAATGTTTTCATAAATTCAGACATACAGTAGCGAGTAGCGAGATATGAGACTTATTCGCTTCGCTCATTTTTTTTATTGTTTTTCTATAATTCCTATAGACTCTATAGATTCTATAAAATCCTATAACTATCTATAAAATACCTAACTCCATTAAGTTCTTCCCAAAATCCTGGATATGACTTATTCACCACCTCTAGATTTTCAATATCAATCTCTCTCGTCAACCCCACAACAGCCATAGCCATAGCCACTCTATGATCATTATACGTTACAATTTTAGGCTTTCCTTCTTTTTCGCATCGCTCTCCAAACCAACAAATTCTGCCCATTTCATCGTATTTTAAAACATAACTACATTTTTTCATTTCGTTTATCAACGTCTCAATCCTATCACTCTCTTTCACTCTCAAAGTCTCCACTCCACTTATCTCAAATTTCACACCCAACAAACATGCCGCCACTGCTATATACATCACTGCATCTGGCATATTCTTGCAATCCAATACCAACCTCTCAACAACCTCTCCACCAGCCTTTATCTCCACACCATTCTCCACCTCCATTGTCCTAACTCCCAATTTTTCAAACACTTCAACTATCGCTCTATCTGGCTGAAAACTATCCAACCTCAATCCATCAAACAAAAACTTTCCTTTTTTCAATACCGCCATCGCTGCATACCACACCGTTGCCGACGACCAATCTCTCTCGTCACTATACATCACCCCGCTTTTATATCTTTCTATCACGTTCTGTGTCAATCTAATATACGATTGCGACGCCACATCACCCTCATATTCAATCTCTATTCCACCATCTACTCTATCCGCTATCAACATCAAAGCCGAAGCAAACTGACTGCTCAACGACGCATCTAACCTCACTTTACCACCTCTCAATCTTCTACCATTAATCTTCAACGGAGCAAATCCCTCTTTGTTAACATATTCAATATCTGCACCCATTCCCCTCAACGCATCCACCAATGGCTTTATCGGACGCTCACACAACCTCTCCGAACCCATCAATTCCCACTCACCCTCTGTCACAGAGCAATAAGCAGTCATAAACCTCAACGCCGTACCAGAAGCATTCAAGTTGAAAGTTGAAAGTTGAAAGTTGAAAGTTGAAAGTTGAGAGTTATCCGACACGTCCGACTGGTCTGAATCGTCCGACACGTCTGACCCGTCTGACAGGTCCGACTGGTTTGACAATTGTGCATTGTGCATTGTGCATTGTTTCAGCGCTCTCGACAACACAAACAAGTCATCATTCTCTTCTTCAATTTCAATTGCCCTCCCATTTAACGCATCCAATACCAACTCCCTCGCCCTCACACTTTTCGACAAAGGCAAACGAATTGAGAGTTGAGAATTGAGAACTGAAGGTCTTTGAGCCTTTGGCGATAAAATTGAGAACCGAAGGTCTTTGAGCCTTTGGCGATAAAATTGAGAATTACACATTAGCAATATTTAAACAATAAAACTACAAACCAAAAAATGACCTGCAGGAGTAATTGTGAATTATGCATTATGAATTATGAATTATCTTCTAAATCCTGGAAGTGAAGCATAATTCAATCCTTGCCAAACATCATTGATTGTACCTTCTACCGAAGTACGACCACCAATCAAATAAATATATCCATTAGGTGTAACCACTGCCGAATGTTCATATCTTGGCAAATACACGCTATCTATCTCTGATTTAGGTTTTGGTTCGCCCCAATTCAAACCAAAATCTTTCGAAAATAATTGCGCATCATCCACAACTTTCTCTCCTCCTTCTCCAACGCCACCAAACAACATCAATCCACCGCCGTATTGAGCTAATGCAGCATACGCACGAGGCGTAAATAGCTCTTTTCCACCTGTCATATCACTCCAATACTCTCCATTCTCACTACTCCATACCGACGACAAATATTTACCATCCTTATCTATACCCCCAACCACAAAAACTCGACTCTTTCCCGATGGTGCATCTGCCACAAGCATAGTTGCACCCTCTACAGGAAATTTCGATGGCAATGCTCCCAAATCACTCCATTCCTCACCTTTCAAACGAGCCATATTACCCATAGTCGTAATACCATATAACTCATTATCCAGAGCAAACAAAAGATGTTCAACCTCCACGCCCGATGTTTCTACCACACTCCACACACCACCATCTATACTCTTATATAATTTTCCATCGACCCACAAAGCCAAATAATCATCCGCTACAACCAAATAATTCAAATCAACACTCGCCAAATCCACATCCAATCCCGTAAGCATCAACGCAGTCCAATTCGCACCATCTTCACTCTCATACGCCAACAACTTATCTCCTACAATAGCCATATATATCATTTTCTCTCCCAAACAAACTGTCTTTGCCGACAAAGCTTCTCCTGCAAACACCTCATTATTAACCACCTTCCATATAAACGTATCTGGATCCACTTGATGCACATTCACCTGCACCCAATAATCAGCCGAAGTCTTCTCATCTGCAGCAACAACAGTAAATTTCACTCTATCTGTAAAATCCAAATAAACATCTGTCAATGCATAATAATCAAGCGTATCATTGATATATACCGCCGAAAATCTCGGATTTATTATAAACGACAATGAATCAACTCTAATACCATAATCTATTGAATCATAGTTATATATCAACATACTATCATTATCAACAGTAAACACATAATCCTCAATTCCTTCAATACTATCGCTATAAAGATAGAAAGAGGTTATCTCTGCCTCTTCCGAAATCACCGTAGATGTTGTCCCTCCATTATCCAAACACGATGTTGCAAAGAACATCAAAAACATCATTCCAAAAATATAAATACTTTTTTTCATAAAAATCTTATATAAATATCTTACTATTTACAACTTATTACTCACTACTTTTAAATTGCAAAGTTACTCATTATTTTCTAAATTCTCATTATTTTTAACACATTTTTGAGTCCAAACCATCAATACAACACCCAACAAAAACAATGGTACACTCAACCACTGACCCATATTCAAAAACATATCACGCTCAAAATCCACTTGAATATCCTTCACAAACTCTACACAAAACCTAAAACCTGCTATCAACATCAACTGTAAAGCCAAATAAAAACCTGGCTTAACATCTTTATATTTAAATCTTCTAAATAACCAAACGGCCACACCAAACAACGCAAAAAAGAATAGAGACTCATACAACTGTGCTGGATGTCGTGGCAACTCATCTATAATAGGAAAAACAAAAGCCCATGCCACGTCTGTAGGCACCCCAACAATCTCTGAATTCATTAAATTCCCCAATCTTATAAATGCCCCAGCTAATGCTGTCGCTATTGCAATCCAATCCATCACTGGCAATATGGCTAATCCCGACCTCCATTTGAACAATAACAAAGCTAACATCAACCCTATAATTGCTCCATGACTTGCCAATCCATGATACCCATCAAAGTAATAATTACCCATTTCATCAACCGCCACAGGCAAAAACATCTCTATCGGTCGTGGCAAAAAATAATCTGGC
>JAZRJN010000148.1:0-7167 GCA_045645785.1 Candidatus Aphodosoma sp.
GCCAGATGTATTGTTATGGGCTGTTTGGGCTATTCAGCAATATGCTATTAGAAATGGTGTTGAAGTTGCTGCAGCGAAATATGGTCAGTTAGTATTTGATATTGTTAATTATATTCGTCGTCAGCAACATCCAAACCTTGCGGTGCATGACAATGGATTGTTATTCGTGAATGGAAAAGAGCGTCCTGCGACATGGATGAATGCTGTGGAGAATGGTTGGCCAATCACTCCGCGTACAGGCTATGTAGTGGAAATCAATGCTTTGTGGTATAATACATTGAAGTTCGCGGCTGAATTGGCTACTGCGTTGAAAGTAGAAAATCAAGCTGATTTGTTTGATTATCAAGCAGGTATTGCAGGTCAATCGTTAGTCGCTAAATTCTGGAATGGCACATATCTCTATGATTATGTAGAGGGTGATTATTGCAACAAAGAGGTGCGTCCGAATATGTTGTTTGCTGTTTCATTGCCTTATTCGGCATTAGATCGTAAACAACAAAAATCAGTTGTAGATATAGTAACTCGCGAATTGTTGACAATCAAAGGTTTGCGTAGCCTTAGTCCGAAGAGTGGTATGTATCGTCCTGAATATATTGGAGGTGAATTGGAGCGTGATAGGAACTATCATAACGGACCAATTTGGCCATGGACAACAGCAGCATTCGTAGAGGCTTATCTTAAAGTGTACAAAATGAGTGGAGTGTCGTTTGTGATGCGTATTATGGCGGGATTTGAACCTGAAATGAAAGAACTTACTCTTTGTACAATATCGGAATTATATGATGGTAACCCACCATTCCGTGGTCATGGAGCTATGAGCTTTGCAATGTCGGTAGCAGAGGTGCTTCGTGCAGCTTCGATAGTTCATAAAGCTCAATGTGAGATGCTTAACGCTCGATAAGTGTAGAGAGTAGATAATTAACCTTAAGTAATTAAAGAAATATTCACAAGTAGAGTAATTTAATTATGAATTATGAATTGTGAATTATGAATTGATAAAATGAAAGCATTAATGTTCGGGTGGGAATTCCCACCGCATATCTTAGGTGGATTGGGTACTGCAAGTTTTGGTCTTACTCGTGGTATGAGTATGCAGCCTGATATGGATATAACATTTGTTATACCAAAACCTTGGGGCGATGAAGATCAATCATTTCTCCGCATTATAGGTGCTAATACGGTGCCTGTAGTTTGGCGTGATGTAGATTGGAATTATGTGAATGACCGCATGGGTTCGTTCTTGCATCCTGATACATACTATCATTTCCGTAATGGAATTAAATATGATTTTAATCGTATAGGTACTAATGATTTAGGATGTATTCAGTTTTCAGGTCGTTATCCTGATAACCTTCTTGAGGAGATTGGTAACTATGAAGCAGTAGCCAGCGTTTTGGCTCACTCTTTGGATTTTGATATTATTCACTCTCATGACTGGTTGACTTACCCTGCGGGTATTTTTGCTAAACGTATTAGTGGCAAACCTATGGTAATTCACGTACATGCAACTGATTATGACCGTAGTCGTGGTAATGTGAATCCAGATGTATATCGTATCGAGAAAGAGGGTATGGATGCTGCTGACCATATTATTACAGTATCTAACCTTACTCGTAATACTGTTATTGAAAAATATCATCAAGACCCTGCTAAAGTGACAACAGTTCACAATGCAGTTGAGCCACTTGATTTTGTTGATGAATTACATAAATCAGAGCGTAAAGACAAAGTGATTACCTTCTTGGGTCGTATCACAATGCAAAAAGGACCTGAATATTTCGTAGAGGTAGCAGCTCGTGTGTTGGCAACTACTGATGGAGTGCGTTTTGTGATGGCAGGTAGTGGCGATATGATGGACAAAATGGTACGCCTTGCAGCTAAAAAAGGTATTGCCGATAAATTCCATTTCACAGGCTTTTTGAAAGGTCGCAACGTATATGAAATGTTGGCAGAGAGTGATGTGTATATGATGCCTTCTGTATCAGAGCCATTTGGTATCTCTCCTCTTGAAGCAATGCAATGCGGTACTCCAAGTATTATCTCAAAACAATCAGGTTGTGCCGAAATTCTTGACCATGCTATTAAGACTGACTATTGGGATATTGATGCAATGGCAGATTATATCCATGCAATCGTGAAATATCCTGCAATGTATAAGTCTTTGCGTGAGAATGGATTAGCTGAAATAGACCAAATCCGTTGGGAATATGCAGGTCAGAAAGTTCGTGCAATCTATGATAAAGTACTTGGTAGATAATTAAGAATTAATAATTAAGAATTAAAAACGGGCGATAGCGCGAGTATATCTAATATCTCGTGTCTCGTGTCTAAATATCTAATAAAATGAAAACAATAAATCTCTGTTTCCGTGTTCATCAAAGATACAATCTTAAACGTTATCGTTTCTTTGAAATAGGCAATGACCACTACTATTATGACGATTATGCTAATGAGTCGGCAATGGCAGCAGCTGTTGATCAATCATACCTCGAAGCTAATCGTATGTTGCTCGATATGATTAATAGTTCAAATGGTCGTTTCCGTGTGTCATTCTCAATTTCGGGTCTTGCGCTTGAACAATTTGAGCAATATGCGCCAGAAGTAATCGAAAGTTTTCAAGAATTGGCTAAAACTGGTAGTGTTGAGTTCCTTGCAACTCCATACGGTCACTCACTTGCGGCATTGTATAACGATGATGAATTTGCAATGCAAGTGAAAATGCAAGCTGATAAAATACAAGAATTATTTGGTAAACGCCCAACAGTGTTTGCAAATTCAGGTCTTCTCTTTAGTGATGAGATAGCAGATAAAGTTTATCGCATGGGCTATAAGACTATCATGATTGAGGATGCAAAACACGTAATGGGATGGAAAAGTGCACATTATGTATATTCAAGCATTGCTAATCCAAAAGCTAAACTCCTTGTGCGTGATAGCAAATTGAGCGATGATATCAACTATCGTTTCTCACAATGGGGATGGTGTGAATATCCACTTACTGCTGAAAAATTCATCAATTGGGTTAATAGTTCACCTGCTGAAGAAGAGGTGTTTAATATCTTCTTGGGTTATGAAGCGTTAGGTCAACTCAATTCAAAACAATCAGGTATTTTTGAATTCTTCAAAGCATTACCTTATCATGCAATAGAACAAGGTATTACATTCTCTACTCCAAGTAAAACAATTGAAAACTTCAAACCAGTTGATACTCTTTCTGCTCTCTATCCAATGTCATGGACTGATGAAGAGAAAGATATTAGTGCATGGTGTGGTAATGACCTTCAAAATGAGGCATTGAATAAACTTTATAACTTGGCAGAGCGCGTACACCTTTGTTCTGACCCATTGTTGAAACTTGATTGGCAACGTTTGCAAGATACTTCACACTTCTTCTTTATGACTACAAAACACTATTGAAATGGTGTGGTGTTGGCGCAAAATATTCCATACGAGTCGCCATACGAAGCGTTTATGAATTATATGAATGTGCTTAGTGACTTTATTGAACGTGTAAATTCTCAATATCCAACAAGTATTGAAAATGAAGAATTGAATGCTTTGTTAAAGACGATTTATAATCAAGGTCAAGAGATTGAAGAACTTAAAGCAAAACTTAAAAAAGTGAAGAAATGATATTTTTTTAGGTGTGAAAAAGCTAAGTCAATGACATATTGACTTAGCTTTTTTTTAACAAAAATTATGAATTATGAATTATGAATTATGAATTAAAATGATTAACTTAGCATTTTATTTTGGATAGGTATATTTGATAATGGGATTGTTTAAGAAAATAATAGCAGGAGGGCTTGGTTGGGTTTTGGGAGGTCCTATAGGTGCAATTATGGGGGTTGTGCTTTCATCATTGTTTGATAGTGATAAGTCTTTTGATTATCAGAAGATTGAGGGAGAAAATCATACTTACGATTCTACTCGTGGGGCAAATGATTTTCAAGTAGTATTACTTGTGTTGATGGCTGCTGTGGTGAAGGCAGATGGTAAGGTGGTAAAAGATGAATTGTCTGTTGTAAAACGTTTTTTAATCCAAAATTATGGAGAAGAGAGTGCTCGAGAGGCTTGGCAAGTTTTAAATCAGCTGTTGAAACAGAATATTGATGTTGCAAGTGTAGCAACTCAGTGTGGGTTGAATTTGAATTATAGCGTTCGCCTTCAGTTGCTTAATATGTTATTTAGTGTGGCGGCAGGTGATGGAGTAGTTAATGATGTCGAAGTTGCTGTGATTAGGAATATTGCGCATTATATGCGTGTGACAGAAGCCGATTTAGCGTCTATTGCTGCAATGTTTACTAAACAATCTAATCCAGATTGGGCATATCAAGTGCTTGAACTCGAACCTAATTGTACGGATGAAGACATCAAAAAAGCATATCGCCGTATGGCAATGAAATATCATCCTGATAAAGTCAATTCATTAGGCGAAGAGGTAAAACAAAGTGCAACTGAGAAGTTCCGTAAAGTAAAAGAAGCATACGATTATTTGAAACAACAGAGAGGAATTTAGGAAGTTGAAAGTTGAAATAAAATTTATTAAGTTCAATGAGAAAAATATTAACAATATTGACCCTTGTTTTTTTGCTTGTGCCACTACAAGCAAAGAAAGATAAGAAATCAGAGGCAGATCAAGCCTTTGATGCGATGAAGCATGTGGAGATATATAATAGTGTGTTGCGTGAATTGGAGATAAATTATGTTGATACATTGAAGCATGACAAACTACTCAAACTCTCGCTTGACCGCATGCTTTATGGTCTTGACCCTTATACATCCTATATCCCTGCATCTGATGAAGAAACTCTTAAACGTCTTCGTTCAGGACAATATGGTGGTATTGGTTCAATAATCACTCTTGTCGATAATAAACCATATCTCTCAGAACCATATTTAGGTATGCCAGCTCAAGTTAATGGTTTGCGTGCAGGAGATGAAATCCTTGAAATTGATGGTGAAAAATGTGAAGGTAAATCAATATCAGAAGTTAGCGATATGCTTCGTGGCAAGCCTCATACTGAGATAGTTATCAAAGTGCGTCGTGAAGGAGAAAAGAAACTAATTAAAAAGAAATTCTTGCGTGATATAATTCAAATGCCAACAGTGCCTTATTATGCCGAAGTTGCTGATGGTGTGGGGTATATAGTTATACTTGATTTTATTGATAGAACTGCGGCTGATTTCGAAAAAGCATTGGCTGAATTGGTTGAGAAGCATAATATCAATAAACTCATTATTGATTTGCGCGGTAATGGTGGTGGTTTGGTTGGTCAAGCAGTTGATATTGCATCGTTGTTTGTGCCAAAAGGAACAGAAATTGTTTCAATGAAAGGTCGTCATCAAAGTAATAATATAAGTTACAAAACCAAACGCGACCCTCTTTATCCTAATATGGATTTGTCGTTTTTGGTTGACGGCAATACAGCCTCTTCATCTGAAATTCTTTCGGGGGCAATGCAAGATTTAGATAGAGCATTTGTGCTTGGCGAACGTACATTTGGTAAAGGTTTAGTTCAAAATGTGCGTGAATTGCCTTACGATAGTTATTTAAAA
Source organism: Candidatus Aphodosoma sp. (assembly GCA_045645785.1). Classification (GTDB taxonomy): domain Bacteria; phylum Bacteroidota; class Bacteroidia; order Bacteroidales; family Paludibacteraceae; genus Aphodosoma. The sequence goes on from JAZRJN010000148.1 coordinate 5,560, forward strand.
GTAACAACAGCAAAATATTATCTTCCATCTGGTCGATGTGTGCAAGCTATAGATTATGCTAATCGTCAAAATGGCACTACTCGTGTAATCCCTGATAGTCTTACAAAAGAGTTCCGTACTGTTAAGGGGCGAATTGTGCGTGATGGTGGTGGTGTAATGCCCGATTCTGTTATTACAGAGGATATTACCTACAATATATCTCATTATTTGTATCTTAAACATATCTATTTCAAATATGTAAATCGTTTTGTCTGTCAGCATCCTACCATTGTATCTGCCGATAAATTCACTTTGACTGATGATGAATATGCCGATTTTTGCACTTTTGTTAAAGAGTCAGGTTTTACATATCAACTCGAAAGTAATCGTTATTTGCAAGAGTTGCAAGATATGGTAAAGATGGAGGGTTATGATGAGTTGACAAAAGATTTGTTCAATCAGTTGTCAGAGCAGTTAAAACCTAATGTGGAGAACGATTTAGTACGTTTCCGTGAAGATATACAAGAGATGTTAGAATTAGAGATAGTGAAACGCTACTACTATCAAAAAGGTGCAATAGAGTATGGTCTCCGCACTGATAACTGGCTCAAAACCGCAATCTTGTTACTAAATACTAAAAAATAATCCCGAATGGCATCTTGCTACTCGCTACTAATTACTCGCTACTAAATATATGAAACAACTTGAAGAACTTTTTGTTCAGTACAAGCATTCAGCTCCTAAAAGCATAGAGGAGTTGCCTTCTTCTGGCTCAAATCGTCGTTATTTTCGTCTTACAGCCGATGACGATTCAACTATTATTGGCGTTATGGGTACATCTGAAGATGAAAATATTGCCTTTGTAAAAATTGCAGAACATTTTCTCCGTCAAGGACTTCCTGTGCCTGAAGTATATGGAATGTCTGAAGATAAGAAATTTTATATACAGCAAGACCTTGGTGATAATATTCTCTTCAAAATGACAGAGAAAGGTCGTACTTGTGGTTCATTTAATGAAGAGGAGCGTGAAATGTTGCGCAAAACTATGGCAAAACTTCCTGCACTTCAATTCCTTGGTGCCGAAGGTCTTGACTTCAATGTTTGCTATCCTCAACCTGAGTTTGACGAACGTATGATTTCGTTCGACCTCAACTATTTCAAATATTGTTTCCTCAAAGCAACAGGTATTGAGTTTTCTGAAATCAAACTTGAAGATGATTTCCGTCGTATGAGCGACATCCTTATGCGTAGCACATCTGCCACATTCCTTTATCGTGATTTTCAATCGCGTAACGTGATGTTCCATAATAACGAACCTTATTTTATTGATTTTCAAGGTGGTCGCAAAGGTCCTATCTATTACGATGTAGCATCATTCGTATGGCAAGCAAAAGCAAATTATTCAGAGGAATTGCGTGAAGAGTTGCTCAAAACATATCTCGATGCTCTTCGTCAGTATATGCCTGTTGATGAAACTTATTTCCGTCAACAATTGCGCCATTTTGTATTGTTCCGTACATTGCAAGTGCTTGGTGCGTATGGTTTTAGAGGCTATTTCGAGAAAAAACCTCATTTTCTTCAATCTGTGCCATTCGCAATAGACAATCTTCGTCGTTTGCTTCGTGAGCC
>JAZRJN010000149.1:0-11483 GCA_045645785.1 Candidatus Aphodosoma sp.
CCAACTACCGCGACCTTTCAAAAAAACTCTATAACTACCGAAAAAAGCGCTATCGCTTACACCTTGATGACAAAATTTTAACCTCTTGGAACGGTCTTATGATTGCTGCTATGTGTCATCTATATCGTGTAACTCAGAACATCAAATATATAAATGCCGCTGAACAAGCACAGTCTTTTATTGAAAATAATTTATATGAGGAAAACAAGAAACAACCGGGTAATACATTTACTTTATAGTAATCATATCCACAATCTTTAATATCAATATGTTCTGTATTAAATTTTTCTTTTTTTCTCCTAAAAAAATAAAATGCAAATTTAATATCATACAAAAAAGATGGTATTCTATTAGGCAAGTAACAAGAAAAATTTACCTCTTTATTAAATTCATCCAATTGTATAGGAGAAATAAACGCTACATTCTGTAATTCTAAATATTTTTTTGATAATCGTTCTAGTGTATATAGTGAAGTAAAATAAATATCATTATTCAAAACTGCGACATAATCACAATTAAATTGCTCTAAATATCGTAATCCGACATTATTCCCTTTAGCATAACCTAAATTACAAGTGTTTTTAATAAAATACACATTATATTCAAAATTTCTTGAATTTAAATATTTTTCAATTTCTACAGATGATTCATTTGGTGAATCGTTATCTACAACAACAATTTCTAAAAAAATATCCCCCTTTTGTAATTGTAAATCAGAAACTAAACGAATTGTATCGCTATATGATTTGTAATTAAGTATTACTATTCCTATCTTCTTCATTTAATGTAATATTGTTTTTATTTTCAACAAATCTAACCACCCAAACACAATAGCCTTTGTTTGCATTTTAAAAATATGTCTGTACGTAGGAATAAACAAATCTGAAACATATCCTGCAACTATATTGGACAAAATAGCAACAAGGGCTACCCCTATAACACCCAAAATTGGTATTAATAACAAATTTAAACACACACAAAATACACAACCAAGAATATCTCTAAATACAGTATATTTTTGTATTTTTTCTATAATAATAATATTCCCTGCAGCAACAGATAAAGCAACTGCAACTGCTTTAAATGATAATACCTGCAAAATTTCAATAGCCTCACTATACTGAAAACCAAAAGTAAAACCAATTAACCACTTTGACAAAAATGCGACCAACAATGAAATTATAAAAGTTGACCAAACAAGAATATTTATAAACATCTGCGATTTTCTTAAATACTCTTCTATATTTTTATCTCTCAATCTAACCAAAATAGGTGATATAGTTTGACACAATATAGTTGGTATAAAAATTATTATTTCTGTGAATTTAGCTGCAACCGAAAAATATCCCACCGACTCTTTGTTTATCATATTACCAATCATAACCTGATCTATCTGTTGATAAACAATAACAGCTGCTCCAGAAAACAATATAGGCAAAGATTGCTTTAATAAATATTTAGCTAAATTCCAATCATACTTCCATAATGACATAGAACCTATTTTCGTCTGATATGCATACACATAGCCAAAAGACAATATAACAATATCAAAAACTGTTGCCGCAATAAAAGCCCAAAGTGGAGCTCTCAATAATAAAAGAATAATTTTAATACTTGCTCCAAATAATGTTCTTGAGATCTCAGTCTTAACTATATACTCATTCCAAACTACAGAAGTAAAATAACTCCGAATAACAGTAAAACGATTTAATATTATAGATAGAGAATACAAACTTATCATTAATATAGTAAAGGCATCTGTTTCAAAAATCAAAGCAGTTCCAATTACAAGAATAACTGTTATAATCGCTAAAATAAATTTTATTCGAAAAACTGTTCCTAATATCAAATTTACATCTGCACCATCTCTCGCCATTTCTCTTATTTCTATACTTGTCATACCAAACATAGCAAATATCTGAAATAAAGAGACATAACTTATAACATAACTCATCAACCCATACTGTTCTGGTCCTAAATATCGCGCTACAAGAATACCGACAAAAAGTCCGCCAAGAAGTGTTACTACTTTGCCTAGTACAGCCCAATACAAATTACGAAACACTTTCTTCTTTGTCTCTGATGCACCTACCTTAGATAATATTTTATCTAACAATCCCATACATTAGCTATCTACCCTTATACATCTCCTCATAGTACTTTTCGTACTCACCTGATGTAATATTATCCATCCATTCTTGATTATCGAGATACCAACGAACTGTTTTTTCTATACCTTCTTCAAATTGAAGTGAAGGTTCCCATCCTAACTCTTTTTGTAATTTTGTTGAATCTATTGCATAACGAGCGTCATGTCCAAGTCGGTCTGTTACATACGTAATCAATTCCAATGAATGGCCTTCTGGATTACCAAGTATTCTATCTACGGTCTTTATCATCACCTTAATAAGGTCAATATTCTTCCACTCGTTGAAACCGCCAATATTATATGTATCGGCAATTTTACCTTCGTGGAATATCAAATCTATTGCGCGTGCGTGGTCCTCTACATACAACCAATCACGCACATTTTCACCTTTACCATAAACTGGCAACGGTTTGCGATGACGAATGTTGTTGATAAACAGTGGTATCAATTTCTCTGGAAATTGATATGGCCCGTAATTGTTCGAACAGTTTGTCACGATAGTTGGCATACCATAAGTATCATGAAAAGCTCGCACAAAGTGGTCTGACGAAGCTTTTGCTGCTGAATATGGCGAATGTGGATTGTATTTTGTATCTTCGTAGAAGAAGTCTTTACCATATGCTTTATGTCCTTCAGATGAAGCTACTGTTTTGAACGGAGGTTCGATGCCTTCAGGATTTGTCATTTCAAGAGCACCATAAACCTCATCAGTAGAAATATGATAGAAACGTTTGCCTTCGTATTTTTCTGGCTGAGCTTCCCAATAGAGTTTCGCAGCTTGAAGGAGCGAAAGAGTGCCCATCACATTGGTGCGCGCAAAAGTAAATGGATCTTTGATACTACGATCGACATGACTTTCGGCTGCAAGGTGAATAATACCATCTACTTTCTCATCTTGCATCAATTGATAGAATGCTTCGAAATCGCAAATATCCATTCTCACGAACTTGTAATTGGGCTTATCTTCTATATCTTTAAGATTAGCAAGATTACCTGCGTATGTGAGTTTATCTACATTTATAATATTATACTCTGGATATTTGTTTACGAACAAACGTACTACGTGTGAGCCTATAAAACCAGCTCCACCTGTGATAACTATATTGCGTTTCATATTTTTAGTATTTTAGATTTTTAGTAACGAGTAGCGAGATTATTAATACATTTTTTTAGTGAATCTGTCCAATATGGTACTTCTACACCAAAAACCTCTTTTATTTTTGTTTTGTCAAGCACCGAATACGAAGGTCGTTTCACTGGACTTGGAAATTCGTCACTATGACATGGCAGAATATCACAATCTGTCGTTCCATTATATTCAGCTATCATCTTAGTAAAATCGTACCACGAACAAACTCCTTCATTTGAATAGTGATAAACACCAACCTGACTACCATCAAATTTTGCTATCACCATTTCTATTACTTTTGCTAAATCATATGCATACGTCGGTGTTCCTACTTGGTCAAATACAACTTTCAACTGAGGTTTCGTTGCTGTAAGATTCATCATTGTCTTACAAAAATTCTTGCCAAATTCAGAATACAACCATGCGGTACGAATAATTATATAATCGCAACCTACAACTTGTATGCGTTGTTCTCCATGCAATTTTGTCAAACCATATACCCCTGTAGGTGTTCCTTTCTGGTCTTCCCTACATGGCACATTATATGGCTCTTTTCCAAATACATAATCAGTTGAAATCTGAATAAGCAAACCTCCAACCTCTTTCATTGCTTTCGCAAGATTTTCAGGTGCTTCAGCATTCAATTTTTCTGCCAATTCTTCATTTGTCTCTGCTGCATCTACATTTGTATAGGCTGCACAATTGACTATAACATCAACCTTATTAGCGACTACACATTGACGCACTGCATCCAAATCGGTTATATCAAGATAGGTTGTTTCTAGACCTTCAACTTGATTAACATCGGTAAAGATATAATTATCACCACTATTTTTGGCAACAATACGCATTTCGTTACCAAGTTGACCATTTGCTCCTGTTACAAGAATATTTTTCATTTTTCTTCAAATTCAGGATAAAGATTTACATTATAATCAAATGGCGAATCAAATTCATTAAAGAAAACATGCTTAGTATCTTTATCTGATAAAATTGCTTTTTCCATTGGTATTTTCCAATCTATACCAAAAGATGTGTCTTTAATATTTATCCCACCATCTGCTTCTGGAGCATAGAAATTATCGCACTTATATTGAAAAACAGCAGTCTCACTTAACACAACAAAACCATGCGCAAATCCTCGAGGCACAAAGAACTGACGATGATTTTCTTCACTTAATTCAACTGCCACATGTTGTCCGTATGTAGGCGAACCTTTACGTATGTCAACCGCCACATCAAGCACTCGACCTTTCACACAACGCACCAATTTACTTTGTGCAAATGGAGGGCGTTGAAAGTGCAAACCTCGCATCACGCCATAACTTGACATACTTTCATTATCTTGCACAAAATTCACTTTACGAACTTTCTCTTCAAATTCTCTTTGTGAAAAACTTTCAAAAAAATATCCGCGTGAATCCTTAAATATTTTAGGCTCAATTATTACCAAACCTTCTATCTCCGTTTTTATTACTTCCATTATCAGTCCAAATTAGGTTTACCTGTTGTTTTAATCTCTTCAATAACTTTCAAAAGATATTGACCATACTGATTTTTAATCATTGGTTGAGCCAACTCGCGCATACGCTCCTCAGTAATCCAACCTTGACGATATGCAATTGCCTCCAAACAAGCTATTTTCAATCCTTGTCGTTTTTCTAATACCTCTATATAAGTAGATGCTTCCGACAATGAATCATGTGTACCTGTATCAAGCCATGCAAATCCGCGACCTAATGTTTGTACTTTTAATTCACCATCTACTAAAAACTCTTGATTAACAGTTGTGATTTCATATTCACCACGAGCAGATGGTTTAATATGTTTTGCAACTTCTACCACCTTATTTGGATAGAAATACAAACCTACCACTGCATAATTTGATTTTGGATTTGCAGGTTTCTCCTCTATTGACAAACAATTACCTTCTTTATCAAATTCTGCCACACCATAACGCTCTGGGTCATTCACCCAATAACCAAAAACTGTAGCTTTTTGTTCTTCTTCGGCTGTGCGAACAGCCTCTTTCAACATACAGGTAAACCCTGCGCCATGAAATATATTATCGCCAAGCACAAGACAAGCAGTATCGTCGCCAATGAAATCAGCACCGATAGTAAATGCTTGAGCCAAACCATCAGGACTTGGCTGTTCTGCATATTCAAACTTCACACCATAATCGGAACCATCTCCAAGCAAACGTTTAAATCCAGGTAAATCGTGAGGGGTGGAAATAATCAAAATCTCTCTGATTCCAGCCAACATCAACACCGAAATTGGATAATAAACCATTGGCTTATCATAAATCGGCATCAACTGCTTTGAAATACCTTTTGTAATAGGATACAAACGTGTACCACTACCACCAGCAAGAACAATTCCTTTCATATTAGTTACTAGTTATTAATTATTAGTTTTTAGTTATTAATTTTCCTTGTTTCTTATCCCCTATTCCTTACTCCTTAATTCTCTCACCACTTCTAACGGCCATTTCCAATTTTGATATGCTGCTTGAACAATCATCGGTGCTAAAATCATACCCAACACGCCCATATCCAACCATACAACAAACACACCCAACAAAATCAATACACCACATGCCGATATCAACGATGCCTTAAAAAACGGCACTTCGTTGCGCGACAACAAATACTGCGCTGCATTTGAATGGTTATACTCTAAATAATGTTGAACGAAGACCAATATCAACAATCCCGTAGGCAATAGCATTGTACTACTTTTCAATACGCCCAACATCCAATCCCCCCACAAAACAATCACAATACCCGATAAAACAAATACAAACAACATCACAATACTCGACAAATAAAACGTCCGCCTCACTAAATCCAAACGCCCCTCAACTCTCCATTGAAATACTTTAGGCATATACACCCGTGAAACAATTCCAGCCAACATACCTATCACCACCAACAATTGTAATGTTATTCCATACGAAGCCATCAACTCCAACGAAACATACAACGACCCAATAAACATACTCGACTTATTGATAATAAATCCACCCAATGAGGTCAACCCAACTTTAACTGCATTTGGTGTAATTGCAGATAAAATTACTTTATAATCTACCTCACCTACAACTCTCAACTCCTCAATTATTTCCTTCGTATAAAAAACACGTTTACTCAAATAACGCACCAACAACACAGATATTGCTTGTGAAGAAACTATTGCCACCAATCCTCCACCCAACAAAATCAACACTATAGCAAACGCAATATACACTACGTTACCAATAAATATAATTTGATGCACACACTTTATCAACCCTCGTCCATTCAACAATGCTTCATAATATAACGTATATAAATTATAACTATTTATTAAAACTAAAATAGTCCACGCAACATATACCTCCCAAACATTTCCCACATAATCATGCATTAAATGATGCACATATATCGTTCCACCAACACTCAACAACAAAAATAAAACAAAAGCCATTCGCGAATAAAAATAACGCATAGCTCGTATTGTTCCACCCAACAATTCATAATCCACCTTATTTATAAATAAGGGCTCTACTGATTCATACCCCTCCTTCTTCAAAGAACTCACCCCACTAAACACATACGACACATTACGAGCAAAAGAGACATTAAATCCAAAATCAAAGATAAACGTCAATTGAGCTACCGTCATAAAAATAGTCCAAACACCTACAGTTTCAGCTGGTAACATCCTCAACACAAAGGGGAATAACAAAACACCAGCTCCTATCTTAAAAAGAGTTGCAAGTAACGTCCACACAAAATCTTTTCTCCCTACATCTTCAACAGCCATATTAAATTAAAAATTGAGAATTGAAAGTTATTTATTTAACCAAATTGCTTTTATTTTTCAATTCAGAATCAATTTTTTGATACACCGAATTCTGCGATTTGTATTCAGGGACCATCTCTTTCATCGTACGCACAACAAGATAATCCTGATTTGCTTTAGCATAATCAAACAATTTATCATACATTGGCAACATTTCATCATAATCATACTCGCGCACATTAGCAATCATTATCTTATCATGTGATGTTGGTTTCACCAATTCTTCATCATTCAATAACTCTTCATACAATTTTTCTCCTGGACGCAAACCTGTATATTCAATCTTAATATCTACACCAGGCTCTAATCCCGACAAACGAATCATCTTTTTAGCCAAATCGGCAATTTTCACTGGCATACCCATATCAAACACAAATATCTCACCACCATTACCAATTGTACCAGCTTCCAAAACTAACTGACAAGCCTCTGGTATAGTCATAAAATAACGTATAATATCAGGGTGTGTAACAGTTACAGGTCCACCCTTCTCTATCTGCTGACGGAACAAAGGTATAACCGAACCATTTGAACCCAACACATTACCAAATCGTGTTGTAATAAATCGTGTTGTTTTTCCTTCTTTTTGCGATAACTTTTTGGCCAAACTTTGCACATAAATTTCCGCTACACGTTTTGAACAACCCATCACATTTGTTGGATTAACAGCCTTATCAGTCGAAACCATCACAAATGAACTAACTCCATACTTCACAGCCATATCAGCCACATTACGTGTACCTTTCACATTAGCAGTAATACATTCCGATGGATTATCTTCCATCAAAGGCACATGTTTGTAAGCTGCAGCATGAAACACAACATTCGGATGCATTTCAGCAAATACAGACTCTATTCTATCACGCATACGCACATCCGCTATTACAAATGCATATTCTATATTACGAAATTTTTCCGTCAATTCCAACTTAATATTATGCAATGGTGTCTCTGCATTATCAAGTAAAATAAGTTTTTTAGGCTTAAATATAGATAATTGGCGCACAATCTCACTACCAATCGAACCTGCAGCCCCTGTAATCATCACCACCTTATCAGAAATCATCTTTTCAATAGGAGTTTTATCTATTTCAATCGGTTTACGTCCTAACAAATCCTCAATTTGTATTTTACGCAGATTTTGTTCTACATTAAATTCACCCACTTCATCACCTTCTTTATAATTTTTCAATTGAGGAATCATCAAAAGTTGTAATCCTGCATTCACAAACACTTCTAACTCTGGAGATGGCTCATTCCCATTAAGTTTTAAAGGAGAAACAACGATAGCTTTAATTTTTTTCTTCTCAAAAATAGACTCTATTTTGGTATTTTTTGTAGAATAAACTGGCAATCCAAAAATCTGTTTATCTTGATTGTGTTTATCATCAACAAATCCAACAACTCGATATTTAGAATTTACCTCCGAACGTATCATTTTTGCAATCGATATACCTGCTGATTTTGTTCCATAAATCATAATTGGAATTGTTTTTCCTGAATTGACAACAATAACATCGTAAAGCGTCTTTACCGAAACTCGCAAAAACATCAATAACAAAAAAGCAAACACACCATAAAACACTATACCCAAACGCAAAAACATTCCATTCCCCAAAAACCGAAATGTTAAATAATGTATAAATATCAACGTTACAACATTTGCAACTATAGCAAATAACAGCTTAGTTACATCCACAAAAGTTGAATAACGAACTATACCAGAATAAGTATGAAACACCCAAAACCACAATATTTGACAACCTAAAGTTACCAAAATATTAGTTAACTTATAAAGTTCTATATCCGCAAATTGAAAATAATAGTAATGATAAGCCAACTGATACGCAAAAACGTATGCTAGTAAACACAGCATTACATCAAGTATCAACACCACCCATCTCGGAAGATATCCTATTGATGATAAGTGAGAAAACATATCACTATTTTTCACCTTATTAACTAATGATTCCATTAAAAAATTCTTTTTAGCTATAATAATTCTAATTTGCAAAGATAAGACTATTTTTTCTAACTACAAAATAAAAGTAAACCTATTTTTAATTACGTAAAGAAAAAAGAAGAACATTCACTTAAAAAACAAGCATTTACCTACCCCCCCCCCATTAACTTTTATTAACTATTATTTTATATTCTTTACTTATAACAAATCAATACAAACAAAATTAATTACAAAAAAATAAAAAACATAGTTTAAAGTCATAAATAAAAAAACAAAAAAATACTCATTTTCAAATAAATTTAACTACCTTTGCAAAAAAAATATAAACATCAAAATTTATGAATACAAGACATTTTATTTCTACTATTTTAGTTACAATAATTAGCTTATTTTCTCTCTCGGCTTGTTGCTGTAATAACCAACCTACTACGAAAGTAAAAACTGGTATCGAAGTTCTCCGCGACCGAAATTTCGACATCCTCAAAGGCAAACGCGTAGGCCTCATCACCAATCCTACCGGTGTCGATTCTCATCTCAAATCTACTATCGACATCCTACACGAAGCCGAAGACATCGAACTTGTTGCCCTCTTTGCACCCGAACATGGCGTGCGTGGCGATGTCTATGCTGGCGACCACGTCGACAACACTGTCGACCCTCGCACTGGTGTGCCTATGTACTCTATCTTTGGCAAAACACGCAAACCTACACGCGAAATGCTCGAAAACGTAGATGTCATCGTATATGATATTCAAGACATTGGCTGCCGCTCCTACACTTTCATCAGCACTATGGGCATGGGTATGATGGCTGCTGCCGAAAATGATAAAGAATTCGTCGTGCTCGACCGTCCTAACCCTCTCGGTGGCAATCGCATCGAAGGCAACCTCGTCGAAGACGACTACATCTCTTTCGTTTCTCAATTCAAAATCCCTTATCTCTACGGACAAACTCCTGGCGAACTTGCCATTATGCTCAACGAAGAGGGTATGCTCGGCAAAAAGTGCAAACTAACTGTAATTCCTATGGAAGGTTGGACTCGCAACATGACTTGGGACGAAACTGGTCTCGAATGGATTCCTGCCTCACCACATATTCCTTACCCTCAATCTGCTATCTACTACCCTGTTACAGGTATTCTCGGCGAACTCTACTACATTAATATGGGCGTAGGCTACCCTCTCCCATTCCAAACTATCGGAGCACCTTGGTTCAATGCCGACTCACTCGCCACAAACCTCAATGCTCTCAATCTCCCTGGCGTTCGCTTCCGCCCAATCCACTACAAACCATACTATTCTACCTCTAAAGGCGAACTCTGTGGTGGCGTACAAATCTACATCACCGAATACGAAAAAGCTCGCCTCACTGAAATACAATTCTATGTTATGCAAGTAGTTAAAGAGATGTATCCTCATCACGACATCTTCAAAGAAGCCCCTCAAAACCGCTTCCAAATGTTCGACAAAGTATGTGGTACAAATTTCATCCGCGAAAAATTCTCTAAAACTTATCGTTGGGATGACGTAAAAGACTACTTCGAAAAAGACGAAGAAGCTTATCGCCAGCTCTCTTCAAAATACTACCTTTACAATTGAGAATTGAGAGTTGAGAATTGAGAATTGAAAATTAAGAGTTGAAAAATGCGGAGGGGGTATTTCTCGCTACTCGCTACTAAAAATCTAAATTATGAACCAAAGGTCATGAACAAAGTGAATAATTATGAATTAATAAATTCCCTCGCATGGGGCACCGATGCTGGATTCTATCGCCTACTACCTCAAACCGTAGTACACCCCGACTCCGAATCCGACATCATCCACCTCATCCAGCAAGCCCACAACGAGCATCGCCACATCACTTGGCGTGCTGCTGGCACAAGTCTTTCCGGACAAGCCATTAGCGACGACATCCTCGCCGTTGTAGGCAAAAAATGGGAACGTTATACTATTCTTGACAATGGCAAACGCATTGTGCTTCAACCAGGTATCATCGGCCAACGCGTCAACGAGCTTCTCATGCCCTATGGTCGCAAATTCGGTCCCGATCCTGCATCTATCAAAAGCGCAATGGTCGGTGGCATCATCTCCAACAATGCCTCTGGTATGTCTTGTGGTATTCACGCTAATAGCGATAAAATGCTGCAATCGGTGCGTATAATTCTCTCCGATGGCACTATTCTCAATACGGGCGACGAACACAGTCGCAACGAATTCCGCAAATCTCACCCTGAATTTATTGCTCGCATCGAACAACTACGCGACCAAACTCGCGCTAATCAATCACTTACTGCTCGTATTCGCTCTAAATATAGTATCAAAAACGTTACAGGTCTCAACATTCTCCCTTTCATCGAACACGACGACCCTTTCGACATCATCACGCACCTCATG
>JAZRJN010000150.1:0-5768 GCA_045645785.1 Candidatus Aphodosoma sp.
TACGCAACGATAGCAAATCACAAAGGCGAATTTGTAAAACCAACGTCGGAAAGTATTTCGGCAGCAGCATCGGGAGAGATACCAGCAGATACACGTTGTTCGATTACAAATTCGGATGCCATAGGGGCTTATCCAATTGCAACATTCACGTGGATGTTTATTTATAAAGAGTAAAACTATTCAGGTAAAGGTAAAGTGCAAGCAGAGGCAACACTTGATTTGTTGAAATATGTGCTTTCGGATGAGGTGCAAGCATTGGCGACAGAGGTGCATTATGCTCCACTGCCAGAGAAGGCGAAAGAGTTGAGTATGATGAACTTGAAGTCGGTGACGTATGACGGAGTAGCAATAATAGAATAACTATATGAGTGATAAAATATATAGAGTAATATTGTTTGCATCAGCATTGATAGTGCCGATAGTGTGTGGGGGCGTGATTTATGCCCTCGTCACTGATGCATACGAAGCATTTGAGCACTTTGGATTCTTTCGGTTTCTGACCTCATCGGAATGGAGTTATACGGAAGGAAATGAACAATATGGCGCATTGCCATTCATTACAGGCACATTGATGACTACCTTATTAGCATTGGTGTTTTGTATCCCATTTTCGTTGCCTGTCGCTTTATTTGTAGGAGAATATTTCAAAGGGACAAAAGTGGCTTCGGGGTTGAGTATGATAGTCGATTTGTTAGCAGGTATTCCTTCGATAATATATGGATTGTGGGGATTCTATAGTTTACGACCAGTGATTATGGCATTGGATATATCGCCACAGGGTTCGGGAGTTCTTACAGCCTCATTGGTGTTAGCGATAATGATTATACCATACGCAGCATCGTTGAGCGCAGAATTTATAAAAATGGTGCCATCGGATTTGAAAGAAGGGGCATATAGTTTGGGAGCAACGCGATTTGAAGTTATACGCAATGTGGTGTTTCCAGTGGCAGGATCGGGGATATTTTCGTCATACGTTTTAGCAATAGGGCGAGCATTGGGTGAAACAATGACCGTGACAATGTTGATAGGAAATACAAACAATATCCCCGATTCGATAACCTCGACAGGAAACTCGATGGCATCAATTATTGCCAATCAATTTGGAGAGGCAGATGGATTGCGACTTTCATCGTTAATAGCCATAGGGTTGATACTCTTTTTAATAACAGCAGTGATAAATATGGTAGGTAAAATAATGATAAAACGGGCAAGAATAGTATAAGAGTATGATAAAAAGACGTTTAGTAAAAGATAAGATAGCCTTTTGGTCGATTTGCTTTTTGGCAGCATTGACAACAGTTCCATTGCTTGCAATATTAGGAGAAGTCTTTTTGCGAGGTTACGACCAGTTGACATGGTCGTTCTTCACAGAGCCAACCCCTACGGCATACAGAGCAATGAAGGCAATAGAGGCTGGTGAGCCGATACCTGGCGGTATAGCAAATGGTATTGTAGGTACGCTGATTATGCTTGGTATGGCGATTGTAGTTGCAGTGCCAGTGGGTATTATGTGCGGTGCATTTTTAGCCGAAAATAGCAAAAATAGATTCGCACAAATGGTTAGTTATCTCACAGACTTATTGCAAGGTACTCCGTCTGTAATAATAGGCATTATCACTTATGTATGGGTGGTTGTTCCAATGAAAGGTTACTCAGCCATAGCGGGAAGTGTGGCACTATGTATCATGATGTTGCCATTGATAGTGCGTTCAACCGAAGAGACCTTGAAGATTCTGCCAGCATCGTTGAAAGAGGCTGGTTTAGCACTTGGAGGGAATAAAGCTCGTGTTATGCTAAAAGTGCAATTGCCTGCAGCATTTGGGGGAATATTTACGGGAGTATTATTGGCAATTTCACGAGTGATAGGCGAGACAGCACCGTTGATGTTCACCGCATTAGGGTGTTCGTTGGTCAGATGGTCGATAGACAAACCAATATCGGCAGTGCCATTGTTGATTTGGGAATTCTTCAACGACCCCAATCTGCAAGAATTGATTTGGGGAGCATCGCTTGTACTTCTATTATTTGTACTTATGTTAAACCTTACAGCAAAATATATTAAATGGAATCAATAAAACCAATACTTGAATTTAAGAAGACTTGTGTGTCATATACCAAGCAAACGATGGCAGTGAAATATGTGTCGGCTGCTATAGAGAAAAATAGCATTACAGCCATTATGGGACCTTCGGGTTGTGGAAAATCCACATTGTTACGCGCAGTGAATCTGATGCATAACCTCTACCCAAACATACGAGTGGATGGAGAGATATTGTTGAATGGCGAAAATATACTCTCGATGGAGCCAATAGAAGTGCGCCGTCGTGTAGGTATGGTATTCCAACGACCTACACCATTTCCGACAATGAGTATTTATGATAACGTATTGGCTGGCTTTGCGTTGAATGGCATTAAATTGACGAAAAGCGATAGAGATGAGACTGTAGAACGATGTTTGCGTAATGTGTCGTTGTGGGATGAGGTAAAGGATGTGTTGAATAAGAAAGGAACATTTCTATCGGGCGGACAGCAGCAGCGATTGTGTATCGCACGAGCCTTGGCTCTGCAACCAGATGTGCTATTGATGGACGAACCAACATCGGCACTTGACCCCATTGCGACAAAACACATAGAAGAGTTGTTGGTAGAGTTGAAAAAAGATGTAACGATACTGATAGTCACACACAATATGGGACAAGCACAAAGAATATCAGAGCGGTCGATGTTTATGTATTTGGGCGAATTAGTTGAGTATGGCAATACAGACATGATGTTTTCAACCCCCATAGATGAGCGCACAAAGGCATATTTGACAGGGAAAATGGGGTGACTACAACTTACAGCCCTAAATAATATTATTGCAGTCGAAAAAATATTTAAAAAACACTTTTCGATTGCTTTTTTTGTATTTTTTATTCTCAACATACATATTACATGTAAAAAGAAATAAAAAAATAAATAAAATAACGATAATTCTATCTCACAAAACCTCTACAAATCAACAAAATAAAAAAATATTAAAAAAATATCACTTTTTCTTTGCATAAATCAATAATTCATTATAAATTTGTCGTTGATTTCGATAGTACACTATAACTATGGCAAACAAAACCGAATTAACTAAAGCTCTTAAAGAACATTTTGGATTTGACAAATTCAAAGGTCAACAAGAAGCAATAATTCAAAACGTACTTGATGGGCACGACACTTTCGTTTTAATGCCTACAGGAGGTGGCAAATCACTTTGCTACCAACTGCCGGCACTCATTATGGAAGGTACTGCCGTCGTCATATCTCCACTCATTGCACTGATGAAAAATCAAGTGGATGCTATGCGCCGTTTTGCCAATAACGACTCTATTGCCCACTTTCTTAATTCATCTCTCAATAAAGCAGCCATAGAAGAAGTAAAAGAGGATATCCGCAACGGAAAAACCAAAATACTATACGTTGCTCCAGAATCTCTAAACAAAGACGAAAACATAGAATTCCTTCGCAACAACAAAATATCATTCTATGCTATCGATGAAGCGCATTGTATCTCGGAATGGGGTCACGATTTCCGTCCCGAATATCGACGCATAAAACCTATCGTAGAAAAAATAGGTAAAGCTCCTGTCATTGCACTCACAGCCACCGCTACACCTAAAGTGCAACTCGACATACAAAAAACACTCGGAATGTCCGATGCTACAACATTCCGTTCATCTTTCAATCGTCAAAATCTCTATTACGAAGTCCGTCAAAAAACCGACAATATAGAAAAAGACATTATCAAATTCATCAAAAACAACCCCGGTAAATCAGGTATTATATATTGTCTCAGTCGTAAAAAAGTCGAAGACCTCGCCGAAACCTTACGTCTCAACGACATATCTGCATTAGCTTACCATGCAGGTATGGACACCGTTGTACGCAACGAAAATCAAGACAAATTCCTTATGGAAGAAGTTGATGTCATCGTAGCTACAATAGCGTTCGGTATGGGTATCGACAAACCAGACGTGCGATACGTAATACATTACGATATACCAAAATCACTTGAAGGCTACTACCAAGAAACCGGTCGTGCGGGACGCGATGGAGGCGAAGGCAGATGTATAGCTTTCTATAACCAGAAAGACCTACAAAAACTCGAAAAGTTCGTACAAGACAAACCTGTCAGCGAACAAGAAATTGGCAAACAACTAATTGCCGAAACCGCAGCCTATGCAGAATCTACAATGTGCCGTCGTCGCCTACTCCTCAATTATTTCGGAGAAAGTTATGCCGATGACAACTGCGGTAATTGTGATAACTGTTTAAACCCTAAGAAAAAAGTGGAAGCTCAAGACCTTTTATGCGCTGTAATCGAAACGATTCTCGCTACTAAAGAAAAATTCAAAACCGAAGTAATCATTGACGTCCTTACTGGTCGCGAAAGTGCCGACGTCAAAGCATACAACCTTACTGAACTCGAACTCTTCGACTCTACTTCCGACGAAGAGAAAGAGATTTTGCCTGCTGTCATACGTCAGGCAATGATTAACAAATATATTGACAAAGAAATAGAAAACTATGGAGTACTCAAAGTAACTCCTGCTGGCAAAAAATTCTTAGCAAAACCTTCTTCGTTCAAAGTCAGCAAAGATAACGACTTCAACGAAGAACAAGAAGAAACACCTCAAATGTCAAGTGGTTCTTGCGCTGTTGACCCTGCCCTCTTCGGTTTGCTTAAAGACCTCCGTAAAAAAATTGCAAAAGAAGAAAATCTACCTCCATACGTTATCTTCCAAGACCCATCGCTCGAAGCTATGGCGACCACTTATCCAATCAACCTTGAAGAGTTACAAAACATTCCCGGGGTGGGTTCTGGCAAGGTCGAGAAGAAGTACGCTCAAGTTTTCGTTGATCTTATTCGCAAGCACGTGCGCGACAATGACATCGAACGTCCAGAAGACCTTCGCGTGCGCACAATTGCCAACAAATCAAAACTCAAAATCGAAATCATACAAGCCATCGACCGCAAAGTAGCACTCGACGACCTCGCCGAATCAAAAGGCATGGACTTCTTCGACCTACTCAGCGAAATTGACGCCATCGTATATTCAGGCACAAAACTCAACATCGACTACTTCCTCGAAGAAGTAATGGACCACGAAGTAATCGATGAAATATTCGACTATTTCAAAAACGAATCAGAATCCGACGATGTCGAAACTGCACTCCGCGAACTCGGCGAAGACGACTACTCCGAAGAAGAAGTACGCCTCGTACGCATCAAATTCTTATCTGATATATCAAACTAATCACTAATACTAACCACTAGTAACTAATAACTAGTAACTAAACACTAAATTATGGCTATTATTAAACCTTTCAAGGGTGTACGCCCTCCAAAAAATCTTGTTGAACAAGTAGCATCACGTCCTTACGACGTTCTCAACTCTGACGAAGCTCGCAAAGAAGCTGAAGGCAACGAAAAATCTCTCTACTACATCATCAAACCTGAAATCAACTTCCCTGTAGGTACTGATGAACACGAACCAAAAGTGTACGACAAAGCTGCCGAAAACTTCCAACTTTGGCAAGACCGCGGATGGCTCGTTCAAGACAAAAAAGAGTGCTACTATGTTTATGCTCAAACAATGAACGGCAAAACTCAATATGGTCTTTGCGTAGGTGCTTACGTTGACGACTATATGACTGGCAAAATCAAAAAACACGAGCTTACTCGTCGCGATAAAGAAGAAGACCGTATGAAACACGTCCGCATCAACAATGCTAAC
>JAZRJN010000151.1:0-2135 GCA_045645785.1 Candidatus Aphodosoma sp.
CATAAATCACCCTCTAAGGTTAAAGACTACGGTAGGTCTATTGTTGGCATTAAAACCTGCAAACATATTGATATTGCTTATTCTCGAAACGTGCAAAGTCAATATAAACCCTAGAAAAAATGATGAACACGGAAATTTCCATTCAGGAGAATTGATCGGTTGGTTGGAACGTGGACTTATACTTGTATTTGTTATAATGTCTCAATATGATGCCATCGGTTTTTTAATTGCGGCAAAGTCTATTCTTCGTTTTAGCGAAGCATCTAAGGGTGATGAAAAGTCTGAATATGTATTGACTGGTACTTTGCTTTCACTGGCAACAGCTCTGTGCTTAGGTATCCTTGTCCTAAAAATTCAATTATAAAATCAGCATTCCTACCAATTGGAAGAATGAACTACTTTGGAGCTAAACAGCGTGTCTGTCAGGGATGAACCTGTCTATGTCCCTATAAATAAGCCTGTAAAAGGAGCTCATTGAACTTGAAAAACTCAAACCTCGAAATAACAGAACCCGTCAGCATCCCGTAAGAACTGCTGGCGGGTTGCTTTACAAACTCAGAAGAATGTAATATTCAGTAATTCTCAAACTGGTGAATCAGTTAAGAAATTTCGAGCTACCCTCTTGTTATTTTTCCTGTTTAACAGTTATCACATCGTATTCTGACCCAGAATAGACCTCAATATACAGAGTTCGATCCTTGCCTGTAGTATTGGGAACTGCATATACTTTCAAAACATCATTTTTCAATTCAACATATTCGACCTTCAGCCAATCATACACATTATAAAGTTTGCCATCTTCACCACCTTCGATAGAACCATGATTACCTTTGTAGTCCTGAATCTCTGCAAAAACAAAAGATTCGTTACCCGGTATAGTCTTTTCGCCACCATTATTCTTGAATGTTATGCTTTTGGGAAAACCAAGATCAACCTCTTCAAACTCACAAGATGCCATAATGAGTATAGAGGTCATAATAAACATCCACGCTAGAATTCTTTTCATTGCTCTATTATTTTTGATTAAATGTCGTTAATACAAAATCCACCATATTGAAACGGACTTTACTAAAAAGCATCAAGGACTGTAAGCCTAAATTACATTCGTATCCAAAAGTACCACCCATATTGTCTTTCAAAACTACTACTATTTCAGATGCTTTTATTTCGTTATTTCCTAATTCAATAGATAGGTCAGGAATGCGATAGCATTCAGATATATTTACTCCGCCAATTCCTGCATTTCGAATAGTATCTAATTTACAATGAGTGGTGATATATTCTTTGTTGTTCTCAAAAAAACCTTTACCTAACGAACCATATGAAGCATCTCCTGTATCAATATTCATTAACATCTTGTTCCCTTTTACAACACCTTGGACCAATAAATTCATTTGGGAAGAAAAACACATATTAGGTGATACTTGACTCCGTTTTGGAGTAACTGATGGAACTGTAATATTATGATTAACAAAGTCAATAGTTACATCTTTGAGTTGCAACATTAGCTCGCTACCGACAACAATGCTGAAGTGATCAGTATATTTATCAGCCTCTTCATTATTGGTGGTTATATTTATGACATAAAATGGCACATTACTAACAATTATATCTCCGATTTTTAATTCCCGAGCTATAGCATAACTTCCATTTTGTATACCGACTCCACCAACAGTACTTGATGCATCAAGTGGAATTAAATTATATTTAAGAGCTAATGAATCTGAGATAATGTTTACTCCTGCTCCTGTATCAAAAGTAACATCAGCTTCAATACCATTAATCGAAGTGTTTCTGAGATGCATTAATACAGAGTTGTTCTTTTGTGGACCAACAGGTATAACTTCGAAAGGGACAGTTCCTAACGAATTTTCAAATGTAATTTTATAAGGATTGTAGTTGGATAGCGCTTCGTATTGATTAATATATTGTTGAACACCCGCAATAGTTGTACTATCAAGATGAGTACGTATTGAGCTAAAAATCGAAGATAACATTTTTGCTGCTGTCTTATTATCTCCAATTCTGTTTAAATCCATCGCAAACATCATTGACGAATTGAGCAGATTGCCAAGGTCAAGGTTTTCCGATTGAGTATTGAATAATTCCGTAAACGCAGGGATAGAGACATCTGG
>JAZRJN010000152.1:0-2673 GCA_045645785.1 Candidatus Aphodosoma sp.
GAGCATGAAATCATTCCATTGTATTTTGCTAAAAATACAAAAGGTTATTCACCAGAATGGATTCAATGGATTAAAAAATCTATCTCAGAAATCACTCCACGTTTCACAATGAAACGTATGATTGACGATTATATCACTCGTTTCTATAACCCACTTGCAACTCGTACTGATATGGTTATGGCTTCTGATTTCGCTAAAGCTCGCGAATTGGCAGCATGGAAATCTAAAGTAGCTTGTGCATGGGAAGCAATCGAAACAACTCCAGTTATGGTTGAAAATCTTGATGGTGGTCTTTCTGTTGGCGATAGAACTCGTTTCACAGTAGATGTAGATACAAAAGATTTGAACGACAAAGGTATTGGTGTTGAACTCGTTATTACTTACAAAGACGAAAAAGGCAAAGACCGCGTTCAAGAAGTTTGCGAATTTGACATGGTTAAAGCTGAGGGTTCAAAACTCACATTCGAGCTTGTTCACAAATTGACTCAAAGTGGTGAGTTCCGTTATGGATTCCGTATGTTCCCTAAAAACTCAGACCTTCCACACCGTATGAACTTCTGTTATGTTCGCTGGTTGCAAATGGCACATATCTAATTTTTGGTTGGATAATGATAGAATAGAGACACAGAATTGTATGTGTCTCTATTTTTTTATAGGTATATTTTGTAGATAAAATAATTTATTGTATCTTTGCAAATTGAAAATTGAATTTACAATATGCAAGAATTAGTGTCTAGAAAAATAGAATCTTTTGTAAGACAGAATCTTACAATATTCCCAGCTGTGGCTATTTTGGGTTCTCGGCAATGTGGAAAGTCAACTTTAGTAAAAATGATGTCAGAACAGATGAGAGATTTTATGTATCTCGACTTGCAAAATCGTGATGATTTAGTTAAATTAAATGAGCCAACGTTGTTTTTTCAAAATAACAAAGATAAAGTTATCTGTTTTGATGAAATACAATTACAGCCAGAGTTATTTTCTTATTTACGTTCAGAAATAGATAGGGATAGGCGTAATGGAAGATTTATATTGTTGGGATCGGCTTCGCGTAATATTATCCAGCATACTTCTGAATCCTTAGCAGGGCGAATAGGTTTAATAGATCTTACGCCATTTGTTATTGATGAAATACGTGATTTAGAAAATTATTCGTTATCAAAATTTTGGTTGCGTGGTGGATACCCAGATAGTTATAAAGCTTCGTCAGATGAAGAGAGTGCTTTATGGCGCGAAAACTTTATTCGTACTTATGTAGAGCGAGATATACCACAGTTTGGATTTCAAATAACAGCAATGCAGATATTGCGTTTGTTGATAATGTGTGCACATAATCAAGGACAAATTTTGAATGCATCAAAACTAGGAGAAGCTTTAGGTGTCACTCATCCAACAATTAAAAGTCATATAGACATATTAGAGCAAACGTATATATTGAGGACATTGCGCCCATATTTTTCTAATACCAAAAAGCGTTTGGTAAAATCGCCTAAAATATATGTCCGTGATTCTGGTGTTTTGCATCAGTTGTTGCGTATAACTGACTTTAATTCATTGTTAAGCAATCCAGTATTTGGTTCTTCGTGGGAGGGGCTTGTCGTTGAAAATATATGTTCATCATTTAGAAATGTTGATTTTTCGTTTTATCGTAGTTCTGCTGGTGATGAAATGGATTTGGTATTACAATATGGAGATAAAACTATAGCGATAGAATGTAAATCATCAACTGCGCCTCAAGTAACAAAAGGTTTTTGGAATGCTATTGATGATATAAAACCAGATTATACTTATATAGTTGCACCTATTGAAGGTGAGTATGATATAAAAAATAATGTTACAGTTTGTGGCTTGTTCGAAGTTATAGAGAAATTAAAAGTAGTTTTATAGGTTGAAAATTATTTATAAAAAACTTCATTCTGTTGGTTGCGGAATGAAGTTTTTTTTATACCTTTGCATCTGTGAACTCACGTCGGGGAGTATGTCTTTCTGGAGGTGGGTTGACAGACATATTAGATAGACGTTTATACAGCGTTTTGTTCTGACGTGATGAAACTTCGCAACTTTCATATTGATGTCATGAACCTAACAACGATAGATGTCCTATGGGATGTAAGTACCCATGATTGTGCCTTCTTTGGTTTGGCACACTTTTGGCGCATATAATGTAGTCATCATTATAACTTATATCGACGTGGGCT
Source organism: Candidatus Aphodosoma sp. (assembly GCA_045645785.1). GTDB lineage: Bacteria > Bacteroidota > Bacteroidia > Bacteroidales > Paludibacteraceae > Aphodosoma. The sequence goes on from JAZRJN010000152.1 coordinate 2,199, forward strand.
TCGCGTTGTCAGTTCCGACATCAGGGTAATGCGAAGACCTCATCACGTGGAACTACAACAGTCGAGTTCCACGTTTTTTTTGTGCCCTTTTGTGAGGGTTTTGGGTGATTTTTGAGGTGGATTTTGTCGCTTTTTTTAGGAAAATTGGGCGAATTATTATGATTCTGGATGGACTGGTTGAGCGCTAATCACTTGATTTATAGAGATGTCTTGTTCGGCAGAGGCGCTGACTTTGTAAATAAATAAGGACTTGCAAAGTTGCAAAGTTTGCAAAGTTGGGTGTAATATCTTGATTATTAGTGGTATTTGCTGTTTTAGTACTTGCAAAGTTAAAAAATAGGTTTTTTTTAATGATAAGAAAATCAGGATGTTAGTAACTTTGCAACTTTGCAAATTAAATTTACGAAGTGAGGCTGCACCTCGGTAATCTAAAATAAATTTTGATTACCCTCGGTTTGCTCTCACTTTGCAATTG
>JAZRJN010000153.1:0-5428 GCA_045645785.1 Candidatus Aphodosoma sp.
CTTCAGCCATAGCTTTGATAAGTGGGAATGTTTCCATTGTAGCCTTGATTGTTTCCAATGGCACTTGTGTTGCATAAAGTGTAGCCTCTTGCATGGCTGCAGCACGAGCTGCTTTTTCTTCATCAGTTGATTTTGGCATTGCAAATACTGCCATAATTTTGTTGAAGGCTTCTGTGTCTTCGTCAACCAACCAAAGGAGACGGCTCATCATTGCTTGACCTTTGTCAGCCCATTCTGAGAAGAACTCCCAACGAGCATCCCAACCTGCTTTGTGTGAAGAGAGGTTAGCCACCATAGTAGCCAAAGCGGCAGCGAGAGAACCCATGTAAGCAGAGATAGAACCACCACCAGGAGCTGGACTTTCGCTTGCAGTTTCTTGAGCAAAACCTGTACATGTCATATCGACAAGTTTTTTCTTAGTTTTGTCTTCGATGAGATATTCAATAACTTTTTCTTCTGGGTTGAATGGTTTGAGGTCGTCCAAGCCCATAGATTTAACAGCGATTTTGATGATTTCTTCATCGTGAAGACCAACAGAACGTTGTTGTTTACGCAAGAAATATTTACCTGCTTCGATGAGAGTAGATTTAGGAACAAGACCTACAATTTCGGCACCAGTTACACGCAAACCACGGTTAGCAGCACAACGGCATACTTCGTCAAATGCAACATGGAGAGGAGTAGTTTTGATATCAGTGATGTTCATTGACACTTGAGCAATGCCGTATTCGTCGATGAACCAACCAATAGCTTTAGTACCTTTGAGAGTACCAGGAATCATGATATCTTTGCCGTTTTCGTCTTTCATCACTTTACCTACTGGAGAACCTCCTTCGCGCATAGGACGACCTTTTTCGCGAACGTCAAATGCGATAGCATTAGCACGACGAGTAGATGTAGAGTTGAGGTTATAGTTAACTGCGATGAGGAAATCACGAGCACCTACTGCAGTAGCACCTGTGCGAGCTGTATTTTCGTCCCAAACAGTTGGACCAAAATCTGGGTTTTCTTCAGCTACACCAAAGCGTTGACTAAGAGCTTCGTATTCACCTTTACGGCAAACTGCGAGGTTACGACGTGCAGGAGTGAAAGCAGCAGCTTCGTAAGCATATACAGGAACACCAAGTTCGTCACCGATACGTTTACCGAGTTGACGAGCATATTCTGCGCACTCTTCAAGTGTTACACCAGCCACTGGAACAAGTGGACACACGTCAGTTGCTCCCATACGTGGGTGAGCGCCATGGTGATTACGCATGTCGATAAGTTCTGCTGCTTTGCGAACGGCTTGGAATGCAGCTTCCATTACTTGTTCTGGTTCGCCTACGAAAGTAACAACAGTACGGTTAGTTGCTTCACCTGGATCAACATCAAGAAGTTTGATACCATCAATTTTTTCAATTACGTCTGTAATTTGTTTGATTACAGCTAAATCGCGACCTTCTGAGAAATTAGGTACGCATTCGATAAGTTTTTTTTGCATGATTTATTAAAGGTTAAAGGTCAACGGTCTACAATCTATGGCTATCGGTTGACATTAATTAATTATTTATTTAGACATAATGACAGAAGAACATATTATTTTCTTTTTACATACGCTTCGCTATACCTGCGGTATATCTTAGCGAAAAAATGACAGACCTACCGGCATCAAAATATGTCATTTTTAGCAGAGATAAAAACTTTTGTTTTTAGCGATGCTTTTGTTCGAAAAAAATAAATATTTTGTCATTATGTCATTCTGTCTAAAAATCGTATTTCCTTTGACTGTTACCTGTCGACAAATTATTTATTTTTTATTCATTTCAATACGAGCGAGGAGCTCCATTGTACGGATTTTGTCTTTGTATAGATTGTTGGCATTGATTTTTTCGATGCTGAGTGCTGCATCCGAGTTGCCATCCCAACGACGACAAAGATACAATGAAGTGTAGATACGTCCGATTTGATATTGGCGGCTGAAACGGAGACCGAGAGCATAATCCTCACCGTATGAAGTGTTAGGCACTTTTACGCGACGAAGCATTGGAGTGTAGAATGCACGTGGTGCACCGAGACCATTGATGCGAAGTGCATTGTTGCGGCCATTGTCTGGTGTCCACTCTTTGTGGTCAATCAATCCTGGTGGAATTGGTTGCATATCGCCATTAGTCATTGTATATGAACCAACTACCATTGCACAATTTTGTTCATAGAACGCATTAACGATAGTTTGGAGAGTATTTTCATCTTGATAAACATCGTCTGAGTCGAGTTGAACAGCAAATTTACCGCAAGTTTCGTGGTCAACACCTGCATTCCAGCAACCACCGATACCGAGGTCAGTACGCTCTGGTACAAGGTGCACTACACGATTGTCTTGTTCGGCATATTTACGGATGATATCAGAAGTACCATCTGTAGAATAGTTATCGATAATGATAAGGTTGAATGGGAATGTTGTTTTTTGAGCTAATACCGAGCGGATTGCATCTTCGATAGTACGAGCACGGTTGCGCACTGGGATGATGACAGATGCTTCGTTAGCAAATTCGCCTTCGTCGAAATTTACCGACTCGAAGTTAGGAACAAGATAACCTCCGATAGCTTTCAAGTGGTCGGTACAAGCGAGTTCCATTTCGATTTGCACTTGACGATTTTTTGGATCAACATAGTCAAATTGTTTTTCGCCACTCTTACGAGTATCAAGTTCGATTTCAGAATAGAGATATTCATTAATGCGAACGATAGTGTAGTGTTGGCTCACTTTGAGGCGGAGGTTATATATACCAGCGAATTGATATTCAGCAGTAGTTTCCTTAACCGCACGTTTCAATGCCTCTCCATTATAAAACAATACAGAACCAAAGTTGAAATCATCGCGAAGACTACCCACTTGATAATCGATAGTAGGAGCATTTTTACGTTCGCCATCAACGATTTGATAGTAGTCACTATAAATCATACCTACGCCTGCACCAGCTGCAAGGTTATAGAAACGCTCTATTCCATATTGACCGAATTCAAGAGTTGTGTATTTAGTGTAAATCAAAGAGAACTCAGCATCGCTATGTTCTGCGATTTTAGCCACTGTTGCAGAGCTATTAAGCGAATCTACAACTAAACATTTGCAACCTTCATACTCAATTGGCTCATTTGCCAAAAGATAGATGTCTGCCACTAATTTCGAAGCCTTAAGGCCTTCTACTGTAATTTTGATTTGTTCTACAGATTGAGCAGGAATAAAACAATTGATTTTTTTCATATTATAGATTTTTAGTAGCGAATAACGAGTAACAAGACCTACTCGCTCCGCTCGTTTTTAATTAGTTTTCGTTAAAAACTCTAGAATCTGTACCATAAATTCATCGCGCATCTCCTCGGTGAGCAATGTCTCAAATGGAAAACCACAAGTAACTACACGATAATCTTCTCCCGAATACGCCACCACTGCACTATTATTATTTTGCGAATAACGCATCACGGTATAAGCATTTTTACAAACAGGCACTATGGCATCAGGACTTTCTACCGCATAAATATCTTCATTGAGGTGTTGTACAAATCGATATTCACCCTCAAATGTTGCATTATTAGGAGCATAAACTGCCTTTAATTCCCCATTTTGTGTTGCTCTATCAGCACGCCATTCCACCTTAAGCACATCCTTAACAAACTGTTTATCAGCCTTTGTTGCATTCACCGACAACCAATTGTCCGACGCAACGTATGCACCCGAAACAAACAACGCTCCGCCATTAGCAACATAACGGCGCAGTTCTCGTTGCAAATTTACAGAAAAAGTTCGGTATTTGCAACTATTTGTGTCATTACCCCACAATGTTTCTTTTTGTTCACCAAGTATAAGGTCTATTAATTTGTAATCAGCAACATCAACATCGCCACATTCAACAGCATCGCGCGAACATGACACAAAACTATAACCTGCTTTGACTATTGCTCTGCCGTGCACAAAAGGAAAATCGTGAGTATTACCTGCTACGAGCATCTGCTCATAGTCGCTATTGGTTTGTCCCCAACCCGAATCGTCATCCGAAATCCATGGTCGGCGTGAGTCGAAATCATGCTGACGTCCTACATATTGCAACTCTACCCCATCGCCTACTCCACGATCGAGCCACTCAGGAAAACCAGCGTACGGTGCAGATTGAAATCCTTCGGGACCTGCCACACGGTCAAAACCATTAACAACAAGCACTTCCCCTTTTGCATTGCGAGCTGAATATGCCGACAATATTTCGCTATCCATACTTGCACCACCTGCATTGACTGCCACTACCTTATAACTCATCATTTCATCAACGCCGATCGGTAATACTGCAATTGTATCATCAACCAAAATTCCATTATCCCAACCTTCACCATCACGTCGTGTATAAACGACATAACGTTCCGACACGGCTGTCGATTCAAGCGAATCAATAGTTGGTCGCCATGTAAGACGTACTTTATTGTCGCCAATTAATCGAAGTGCAAAACTATTGATTGGGAGCGGTGCTATTACATAATCTTCTCCATTTTGAGTGGCAATAAACTTAGTCATTGCCTTGTAAATGGCACGCGAAACTATGAATTTAAATCGTGGATCTAATCCATATCGCATATCCTCGAAATTTTGATGCGAAAGCAATTCGAGCAACATGGCGGGCACTTCTGGACGACGGCTCTCACTATACGAACGGTCCCACATCCAACGCTGTGTCCAACGCGGATTTGCCGTAGCACGAATATCACTCACTATTTGCATCATCGCAAAATCAGTAAAATCGCGCGACACAAAACGACTTTGCCCTGAAGGAAAATCATATTTATATTCATTTTCGTTGACATCAAAAGGAGTTGTATAAATACAAAGCGTACCTATAACTGTATCAAGTTTACATCCTGCATCAGAGTGGAAGGCAAACGAAAGATCAAGTGGAATACCCAAACCTACCGAGTCAGGCGCATTCACCGAACCTTGATTAAGCCAATTAACCCATTGTGCACGACATGTATAATCATCGGTATAATCATTAAGCCCCTTAGTATAAGATATTACGCTATCAGGTGCACCTGCCCATTGAAGCCAATAGCGCGATGCCTCCCAAAATCGAGCACGTCCACTTGTTTCATACTCCTCTTTCTCGAAAATAGATATTTTGCGTTCACGATCTTTTTCATCTTCAAGACGTGCAATCTCCTCATCCGTTGCAGGACGACGAGCCACATTGCCCATTCCACCTCCAAAGCGCACTGCATCAGCCACCACTACACCTTTATGATCGCTTTCATTACTCAACACCACAGAGGCATGCTCTGCATCAGTCCCTTTGCGAAAATAAAACTGACCAAGATAAATCCATGTACCACCTCCCATTTGTTGATTGACACGATAAGTCGTTTCACCAGCAGAGTGACGCACCGTATATTTAGCATCAGGGACTGA
>JAZRJN010000154.1:0-22609 GCA_045645785.1 Candidatus Aphodosoma sp.
CACAAAAAAGTTGTTAATATCAACAATAATTTATAAATTTGCAACAACAAACAAATCTTTTTACTCAAACTATTAGCAAATTTATAAAATGTATTTTTTTGATTCTACAAACAATGCCGACATCACACCATATTCACGTGAAATTAAAAAAAGTGATACCTATAATTGCAAGTGCAAATCGGTAGCATACCGAACAATAAAAACAGAAAATAACCAATCGTACATAATCGAAACAGATACAAACATAAATAGTTACGATTTTGTATATATAACAGAAGGCGGTGGTACGTATCGCACATATAGTATTACCCAAGAAATACAAGCAGGTCATATTATTTTAGTTAAATCTGGCGAAAAGGCTGAAATTATACCAACAATAGGAAAACAAACTTCATTTTTTCACGCATCGGTAGTTTGTATACAATATACATTATTCCTTGAAAAAATTGATTTATTTCAAAAGTCTCCTATAATCAATATAGGGCAAAATGTGATAATTGAAAATATATTTGACAACATGATACAAATACTCAAAGAGAACAAAAGCGGCTCACAAGCTGTCTTAAACACCTCTTTGATGCTTGCTTTAAGTATTGCAAATTACAAATTACTAAATTGTCACGAAAAAGAGGACCCAAATATAGAAAAAATCAATACCGCGGTAGAAATGCTACGCCATGATATAACAGCTAAAATCAGCCCAGAAGAAATAGCTCAACATATAGGAATAAGTTATTCCCTATTCCGTCGTATTTTTAGAGAAAAAATGGGCATATCTCCAGCCCAATACCAAATGAATATACGACAAAAGAAAGCACAAGAACTATTAACCACGACAAACCATTCTATAGCAAAAATTGCAGAAAATCTTGGTTTTTCAGACACGGCCCAGTTCAGTACCTTCTTTCGCAAGCGTCAAAATATGACACCACGCGAATATCGAAACAAAAATAAGTAGTATAAAAAAAGGAGATGAGAATTTTCTAATTCTATCTCCTTTTTTCGTTATTTATAAAATATTTACTCATTATGATAAAGAAAATCAGTACACTTATATTAGCTTTTTTACTTGCTCAATTCATAACTGCACAAGATATTGTCGTAGTTGGACAAGTATTATCTGCAGAAGACTCACAACCATTAGAAGCAGCAAGCGTATGGTTTAAAGGCACAAATATAGGATGTACTACAAATGAAGAAGGATTCTTTATACTCCGCAGCAATGAGCCTCAACGTACACTAATAGCCAGCGTTGTAGGCTACAAACAACGCCAAATAAAACTTGACTATGGGAAAGACCAAATGATACGAATATATCTTAAAGAAGATATATCTATATTGGATGAAGTAATTGCTTTACCAAAACAAAACGAAGCTATAGTTTTATTAAAAAAAGTATATGAAAATCGCCATAACAACAACCCTGAAAATGTAGTAAATGTAACAACAACAATGAACAATGTTACTGCCATCAACCTAACTAATATCAAACAAAAAGCTTTACAACGCAAATTATTCAAAGACTTGATGAGTGGTGCTATAGAACAAACAGATACAACTTTTTCATTGCCTGTATATATAAATCAATCAATCTATGACTTAAATTTAGGCACAGATAGTAGTCACTCTACCCTACTAAACTCTAAACAAAATGCGTTAAATATTTTTCCTGCAGAACATTGGCAACAAATAATTGCTGCATACACTCCAGACATAAATCCATACAAACCATATTCCACCATATTAGGTCGCAACTTCATGAGTCCGGTTGCGCCCAATGCTAAATTATACTACAATCTCTATTTGGCAGATAGCATCGACATAAATGGACATAAAAATTACCAGATACGCTTTTCTCCAAAACACAATCAAGGTTTACTTTTCAAAGGCGATATGTGGATTGATGCAGAAACATACGCCATCACAAAAACCAATATGACTATTCCGTCACATACATCGGTTAACTACTTGAATAGTCTCAATTACGGATTCACTACATCTCCTTTAGGAAACACAATATTCCCAAACAACGAAAAACAAGGTTTAGGTTTGAACGTCAACCTATATCCAAACAAAAACATGCAATATTTCGGTGCTCTATTAAGCGAAGAACGCTCATATATAAACACCACATCTACCACCGACACATTAAGCATTAGAGCCGAAGAGACTATAGTAGAAATCCCTATCGACAACAAAATCGAAGCAACATGGAACAAAATCGACTCACTCAATCAAACTCGCATCCAAAAGTTCTCCTCTTGGTTGGTAGATATCATTCTCAACCAATACCTCCATATATGGAAAATTGATGTCGGACCAATCTTAAATCTATTTCATTTCAACCAATTAGAAGGAGCATCACCACGATTGACTTTGCGCTCAGGTGAATCATTTGCCAAATACTTTACATTTGGAGGTTATTATGGCTATGGCTTCAAAAAACAATATCAAAACGGCGAACTCATCAGCAATGGACTACACTCATACGGAGGCAATATACAATGGCGTTTTGGACCAACCAAACGAAACATTCTCTCTTTAACATACGACCACAAAACAGAACGAATTGGTTTTGACGATATTGATATATATGCCGAAAGTAGAGTACACGACATCGAAAACCTCGTAAACTCATGGGTCATGATATATCGTCCCGTATCCGTGCTTATGCGCAGTCGCATCGGAGCACAATATCAATACGAAAAACCTGGTTTCAAATTCAAACTAAACGCATTCACTCAAAATTATTATGGCAACCGATTTATTCCGTTAATACATAAAGGAGCCGAAATTCCATATTATAGCCAAATCGGACTACGCACCGATTTCCGATTATCGTGGCAACAAAGTTCTCTCGACTATTTCTTCCATCGCATATATCTTGCCAGCAAATATCCAGTCGTACACCTCACAGCCGAAGGTGGCTACTTAAAAATACCAGGTTCAGCATTAAACGAACCTTACCATAGTCTATTCGGCAAATTTGGCATCTACGCCCAACAACACACAGCTCTTGGATTCGGCAAAATACATTGGATGCTACAAGCAAATGCAATAATAGGGAATGCACCATTCCCAGCTCTCATCATGGCACGCTCATCACGCTCATCTTACCGCCACGACACAGACTTTATGCTCCTCGGCTCAATGGAACTTATGAGCGACTACTATGTTGCGCTCAATATCCGCTATCAAACTCGTGGATACATCTTCGGATACATACCTTATGTCAAAAAACTCGGCATACGCGAAGACCTCATTTTCAACATCGGCTACGGATACCTAAGCGACAAATATAATGGCGACAACATTTTGGCACTACCAGCCAATCTATACAATAGCAACGAAGGTTGGAACAAAATGCCATATATAGAATGTGGATTCGGATTCTCAAACATTCTTAAAATTGGCGATATTGCATTCGTTTGGCGTCTAACACATCGCAACAGCACAAGTCCCGACGCTCAAAACTTCGGTATTAAATGGCGTATCGGATTAGACTTTTAATAAGAGCCCTTTATCATTTCTCGTATCTCACATCTCGTATATTAATATCTAAAATATGAAAATAGAAATAGACAATAATTCTGGATTCTGTTTTGGCGTAATGCGAGCTACTACAACAGCTGAAACGGAATTAGCAAAAGAACAACCACTATATTGTTTAGGCGACATTGTACATAACGGACAAGAAGTGGAACGATTGACTAAACTTGGACTTATCACAATAGACCATACACAATTAGAAAACTTGCATAATGCACGAGTATTGCTACGTGCTCACGGCGAACCGCCTCACACCTACAAAATAGCAAACAAAAATAATATAACAATTATTGACGCCACATGCCCAGTAGTACTAAAACTACAACAAAAAATCAAACAAGCCTACACCTCTCATCCCGAAGCACAAATCGTCATATATGGCAAAATCGGGCATGCAGAAGTCATCGGACTCGAAGGACAAACCGAAGGAAACGCCATAGTAATTGAAGACAAAAACGACTTAAACAAAATAGATTTCAACCGTCCAATCATACTATTTTCTCAAACCACAAAATCAGTCGAAGGCTTCAACCAATTAGTAGATACAATCAAAACAAAAATTAATCAAAACAATACTCAACTTTCAACTCTAAACTCTAAACTTGACAATGGCATACATTTTGAATATCACGACACTATATGCCGAAATGTAGCCAATCGCATCCCCAACATCAAACATTTTGCAACACAATTCGATTTAATACTATTTGTAGCAGGAGCCAAAAGTAGCAATGGAAAGGTGCTATTCAACGAATGTCGCTCAGTCAATCCACGCACCTACCTACTCTCTTCGCCCGATGAACTACAACCCCAATGGCTCGAAAATACCGAATCCATAGGCATTTGTGGCGCAACAAGCACCCCAAAATGGCTAATGGAAGCAGTCAAACGAAAAATTGAAAGTTTAGAGTTGCAAAAACAAAGCTTAACTAACAACAAGTAACCACCAACTAATAAATAAAAATGCAATACGAATTAAAATGTATAGGAGTACTCACCTCAGGCGGTGATGCTCCAGGAATGAATGCTGCAGTGCGCGCCGTCACCCGCGCAGCAATCTACAATGGCATAAAAGTCAAAGCCATATATCGTGGTTACAAAGGCCTCATCACTGGCGAAATCAAAGAATTTCAAACCCAAAATGTAAGCAATATTATCAAACAAGGCGGAACAATACTTAAATCCGCTCGTTGTGAAGAATTTCGAACAAAAGAAGGCCGCCAACAAGCTTACGAAACAATAAAACGCGAAAACATTGACGCTCTTGTAGTAATTGGTGGCGATGGCACTTTTACAGGTGCACGTGCTTTTGCACAAGAATTTAATATGCCTATCGTTGGTATTCCAGGCACTATCGACAATGACCTTTGGGGCACAGACTCTACCGTTGGCTACGACACAGCCCTCAACACCATTATGGAATGTATCGACAAAATACGCGATACAGCCACCTCACACGAACGCCTTTTCTTTGTAGAAGTTATGGGACGTGATGCAGGCTTCCTTGCCCTCAACTCTGCCATCGCATCTGGCTCCGAAGCGGCTATCATCCCCGAAAAAGAGACTTCAGTTGCCCAACTCGACGAACTCATCAATAACGGATTCCGAAAATCCAAAAATAGCAGTATTGTAATCGTTGCTGAAGGCGGTGGTGGTGCACAAGCAATGGCAGACCGCATCCACCAACAATATCCTGAATACGACATCCGCGTATCTATTCTCGGTCACCTACAACGCGGTGGCTCCCCTACTGCCTACGACCGCATACTTGCCTCTCGCATGGGTGTAGCTGCCATAGAGGCTCTAATGGACGAACAACGCTCTATTATGATCGGTATTGTAAACGACGAAATCGTGCATGTACCTTTCTCAAAAGCTATAAAAGATGACAAACAAGTGAACCTCGAAAAGGTAAATGTATTGCAAATTTTATCAATTTAACGCAAAAATGTGCTTTTTTATATAAGAGAGACGCAATAATTTGCGTCTCTTTTTCATTAAAAATATGTTTTACAACATAATTTTATCAATATTCCATACCCGCAATATACTAATAATCAGCAATAAACAAAAAATCTTATAAAATATTCACTAAAAATTTTGCTATTTTCAAAAAAAATTGTACCTTTGCATTCGTAAAAACATCGCGGAGTGGAGCAGTGGTAGCTCGTCGGGCTCATAACCCGAAGGTCGTAGGTTCGAGTCCTGCCTCCGCAACTAAGTAGAGACGCAATAATTTGCGTCTCTTTTTTATTTATTACCACATCACAAAAAAAGTAGAGACGCAAAACATTGCGTCTCTACTTTTTTTATCTGTAATATAACAATTATGCTTTACCAGCTGAACCAAGTACATTATTTACTTTGTGCATATAAAGTTTTTTGAGTTCTTCACGAGCTGGACCAAGATATTGACGTGGGTCAAATTTATCTGGATTATCAACCATAAATTTACGTACTGTAGCAGTCATTGCAAGACGACCATCTGAGTCGATATTGATTTTACATACTGCAGATTTAGCTGCTTCACGAAGTTGTTCTTCTGGAATACCGATAGCATCTTTCAATTTACCACCGTTAGAGTTGATTGTTTCAACATATTCTTGTGGAACTGAAGAAGAACCATGAAGTACGATAGGGAAACCTGGAATTTGTTTTTCAATTTCGTGAAGAATGTCGAAACGCAATGGAGGTGGTACGAGTTTACCATTTTCATCACGAGTACATTGTGCAGGAGTAAATTTGTTTGCACCATGAGATGTACCAATTGAAATAGCCAAAGAGTCAACACCTGTACGTTTTACGAAATCAACTACCTCTTCTGGACGAGTATATGTGTGGTGTTCAGCAACTACATCATCTTCGATACCTGCCAATACACCAAGTTCACCTTCTACAGTTACGCCATATTGATGAGCATACTCTACTACTTTTTTAGTGAGTTCGATGTTTTCTTCGTATGAGTGGTGTGAACCATCAATCATAACTGAAGAGAAACCCATATCTACGCAAGATTTGCAAAGTTCAAAAGTATCACCATGGTCGAGGTGAAGACAGATTTGTGGTTTTTCCCAACCAAGTTCTTTTGCATACTCAACCGCACCTTGTGCCATATAACGAAGAAGTGTTTGATTAGCATATTTACGCGCACCACTTGACACTTGAAGGATTACTGGAGATTTTGTTTCTGCACAAGCTTGAATAATTGCTTGCATTTGTTCCATGTTATTGAAGTTAAATGCAGGAATTGCATAACCACCTTCTACTGCGGCTTTGAACATCTCTTTAGTGTTCACAAGGCCTAATTCTTTATAACTTACCATTTTTTTAGACTATTAGTAGCGAGTAGCGAGTAGCAAGACTTAGACACCCTACCGCTTATGATTTATTAAATTTTGTTTTGCAAAGATACAAAAAAAAGTTGAAAGTTGAAAGTTGAAAGTTGAAATTTATCACTCTAAAGTTATTTTCGTAAATCAAATACGTATGCTACTGATAATTTTACTGTACCTTGTGTAAAATATGGCTTCATACCAGAAATTGGCAAAGTAAATGTATATTTATTAAAATTATCATTATTAAAGCCATGTTGATAAGATAACCTACCTTGCAATCCTTTCCACTTAAGAGCAAAACCAACCTCTGCTGCGATTTCACAACGAACAATACGTCCGTCTTCACCAAAAACATTCTCTTTTTCGTATGTCACAGGTTTATGCACACCCATTGGCACATTCTCTGAATAATTCTCCCAAGCCCAATCTTCACCATGAAGTCCGCACGCAAAAACAGGACCACCAAACAATGACAATACATACTTATTCTGTATTGGGAAATTGACATAAAAATGGAATGGCACATTAAGATAACCTAACTGACGTTTAAATCGATTAGAAATATCAATACCAGTGCTATCATTAACACAACCTACATCCCAACGCATTGTACGTAATTCGTACATCACAGCGGCATCAAAGCCCCAACGGTTAGTTACATCCATTTCAAATAACATACCAACATGAAGTCCTCCACCAGGAATCATCATAAATGATGCCGATTTATCAACCTGCGTGATGATACCATACGACATAGAAGGTCCCCCAATGAAACCTAATTTTTGTGCACTTAAATCAGTACACAAAACACAAAGCATTATAGTAGCGAAACACGAGATGCGAGACGCCAAACTAAATACTATTGATTTTATTTTTATCATATTAAAATTATCTGTAATCTATAATCTGTAATCTTAAAAAGTAACTTGTGGCGCTTTAGATGCTTCTGCATCTGCTTTAAAATATGTAACTATTTCAAAACCGAACATTCGACTGAAGATGTTATTTGGGAAACGACGAATCATAGTATTATAAGCACGAGCAGTATTATTATATGATTGACGCGTAACTTGAATACGATTCTCAGTACCTTCCAACTGTTCTTGAAGGTCACGGAAGTTTTGATTTGCTTTCAAATCAGGATAATTTTCAGTAATCATCATCAAACGACCTAATGCGGAATTTAATTCACCTTGAGCAGCTTGATATTTTTCAAATTCTTCACGCGAAAAATTATTAACATCCACAACAGTTTGTGTTGCTTTCGCTCGTGCTGCCACAACCGCTTCAAGTGTTTCACTTTCATGAGCTGCATAACCTTTCACAGTAGCCACAAGATTTGGAATCAAATCTGCACGACGTTGATATTGACTCTCTACATTTGACCACTCTGTAGTAACAGCCTCTTGCGCCGTAACCATACGATTATAAGTGTTTATAACCCATAAAACTGCTATTGCCACAACTGCAGTGACAATAATTAATAATAATTTTGTTCGATTAAGCATATTATTAAATTATTAAATATTAGACACAATAAATTGCCTCACCTTGTTCCTTATTCCTTATTCCCTATTCCTTATTCCTTACTTAAAACCTTCCACCAGCACCACCTCCGCCAGAAAATCCTCCACCAAAACTACCGCCCCCCGAAAATCCACCACGACTACCACTGCCTCGAGAAACTATGATAATAGGGATGATATATGGTATCACCTTGCGACAATGGCAATTAGCACATTCGTGCACTTTCTCACCTCTTCCTGATGCCAACGATGTTGCAGGTGTTATTATTCTGTCACTGACAAGGCTATATGTTTTTGCTCCACACTGCGGACAAACTTTATATTTTGTTGTCATTTTTTCATATGCCAACACCTTATAATTGTCGCATACATTGCATTTCCACACATCATAATCTATACTTTTCACTCGTTCTTCTGCCTGTTGTTTAAAATCAAGATATTGATCTTCTTCAGCTTCAGAAAGTAAGCGCATTGTGCCTCCACAACATTCACATCTCAATTGTTTCTCACGAAGAGAACGGCGAAGACGTTTTGCATAAATATAGAAAAAATACAATGGTAGAGGAAAAACAAAAGCTAATATTTTCATCGAATCTACCACGCCACTAACTTGATAATATTGCACATTGTTCTCTCCTCGCAGATTTTGCGATTTTTTGTAATACCACACAGCAAAAACTATCAACAACACAAATGCAAGACAAAAATATAGAGTCAATATATCAACCACAATAACGCGAGACGATTCGGTATTCAACAACAATTCCTCTCGTGCATCATCTGTCGTCAATCTACTTTCAATATCTCTGAGTCCTAACAAAAAAGCTTCATCAACACGACCTTCACGCATCAATGGAAATATACCTTCATCAAGCAACGAATTGAGGTATGCATCAGGCAACAATCCCTCAAGACCATAACCTGTTTCGAACTTCATCGCACGAATATCAACCACATAAAGCCATAACAAACCATTATTTTTACCCTCTTTACCAATACGCCACAAATTAAACAAATCATAAGCAAAATCGTACTCATCATCACCTTTTATACCAGGAAGAATTACTATCGCTATTTCCACTCCAACCTCATGCTCAATTAAGACACATATATTATTCAAATTAATCCGAGCCTGAGAAGATAAAACACCCTCAACATCACTCACATAACTATCTTGCCCCGCATTTTTTGGATTATAAACCTGCGAAACATTCAATTTTTCAGCACTTACAAAAGTTACAAAAAAAGTAAATAATATCAATAAACACTTACGCATCAATAATTCAATACATCAATCAAATCAATATCAAAAATTAAAGTACTATATGGAGGTACTGAAAAATTACTATACAACCCCTTACTACCTGTTTCACCATAGGCTTTTTCTTGCGGAATATAAATCTTCCAATGCGAACCTTGTGGCATACGAGACATTGCCTCTTTCCATCCTTCGATTACGTCTGACAAATAAAATGATACACCAAGACTATCGGTATAATCAAAACGAGTGCCATCTACCAACCACCCTGTATATTTTACTCTTACACCACTTGACACACCTGTTACTGGATCAATTGATGGTTTAGGTATAGCACCATAACCGGTATGATATTTTTCAATCAACACACCAGAAGGCAAAATTTCCACCTCAACAACATTTGTATCTACACCCAATTTATCGCGCTGAGCGACAAGCCACTCTTCATTATAATCTTTCCACGACATGAAACGCTCATCACAACCGAAAAGCATTAACACCACTAAAAACAAAAATAATATTTTTTTCATATAATTGAAATTTTTATAAATTAGGCACCATTTGCATTAATAACTTTTCTATAACAAAAGGCGTTAAAAAAACTAATAAAGAAATAAAACACATATATTTATTACGCATCTCTTCACTAATATCAATTACTCCTTCCGACATAACCCAAACTAAATAAAACACATACACATATAAAAAGCTAACAAAAAACAAATTAGGAAAAATCGATTGCAATAAATTAACTGAGAAAACCAAAGAAATCAATCCTCCAACAAACATTGCAATATTACGATCACTTATCGAATCAACAAAAAAACGTAAAGTAACCCAACGAACTAAAAAAAACAAAGCACCATAAGCAACTACAAAAGATAAAACAAAAAAAAATGATTTAACAAAAATAGTTACAAAATTCATCTCAAAAGAAAGCAATGAAGCGATAAAAACCACAACAAACAAAACTTCTGCAAGAGGCATAACAAAATGCTTAAACACACTTTTTCCATAAAACTTATTTAACAAAGCCTCATACCTCAATGTTTCGTCTGGTTTCGAAAGGATATTCCAAACTAACTGTAATACAAATTTATATCTGTCCATATTTAAGCCACTCTATTTCTTCTGCCCAAAGCGATTCATCTGGAGTTTCAAGAATTAACGGTATATTATCAAAACGAGTATCTTTCATAATTCGAATGAACGGATTTGCACCCAACAATCCATTACGCAATGTTTCGTGACGGTCAACCCGCGAAGCTAATTCTTTTTTCGAATCATTAAGGTGCATACCACGCAAATACTCAAATCCAATCACTTCATCAAAATGACGCCAAACCTCATTAAATCCCGCTTCCGACAACAAATCATAGCCTGCAGCAAAAGCATGTTGAGTATCAATACAAACACCTACACGCGACTTATCATCAACCAAATCAATTATCGTACGTAAATGCTCAAAACGATATCCCATATTTGTACCCTGACCCGCAGTATTTTCCAATACAGCCGTGACGCCTTGAGTCTTATCCAAAGCAATATTTATGCTCTCAGCAATCGTTTTCAAGCAATCCTCTTCCGATATTTTCTTGAGATGCGAACCTGGATGAAAATTCAATCTATCTAATCCTAATTGCTCACAACGATGCATCTCCTCTATAAATGATTTACGACTTTTATCTAACGATTCTGCATCTGGCGAACCAAGATTTATCAAATAACTATCATGAGGCAATATTTGCGCTGCAGTATATCCGTATTCTGCACAACGAGATTTAAACAATTCTATAGATTTCTCTGACAAAGCAGGCGAAAACCATTGTCGTTGATTTTTAGTAAACAAAGCAAATGCGGTTGCCCCTATATTATGCGCATTCAATGGAGCATTCTCCACTCCACCCGACGCACTTACATGCGCTCCTATATACTTATTATAATTCATAATTCTTAATTTTTAATAGGAAAATTCTGTCCTTTGTTCCCTATTCACTATCCAACGTATTTTCGTTTTCTAATCCAAAAGAATATTCCTCCGAAAACAACCAATAATACCACAGGCAACAAAGTATTTATCCACATCCACATACTACGTTGCGAATCAACTACAGCACGGTTTAACAATCGTAAATCAACGCGACGATTACGCAACTGCATTACCCCCTCATCATCAGTTAAATACAACATCGTGTTCACAATAAAATCTCTATTTCCATGAGTTTGTCGTGTCACTCTATCATAACCAAGAGGCACAAGCATCAATCCCTCTTTATGTTGCTCTACATCATTGCGAATAATATCCCCATCAGCCACAACAACCATACGAGTAGGCTCACTCTTATCTATTATTTTACCAACATTAATACCTACTGGAGCCATACGATGCTTATAAATTGACTCAAATCTACCTTCCATCGCCACTGCCACAGGCACATATTGCGTAGTAAAATACTCTTTAGGCTCAACATTTATAGCACCCATCACATCTATCTCGGTCGGAGCAACATGCACATGACTTGCATTACTTGTAATTAACAATACCTCTTTACGCACGCCCACAGTATCGCCCACAATTTCAATACCTGACACAAAATCTGCTTTCACAGCTTGTAATGTTTTAGTGATCGGATGATATGGAGAACCCTGCAACAATGGCATATAAAACCAAGGTATTGGCTCAAATCGAGGTTCTTCTCCAGGACGAGCAACATTCACTGGCATATACGCACACTGCATATCTTCTACTATTGTTGGAGTCAATCTCACGCCATAACGAAACAACATATCTTGCAAATTCACATCTAACGCAATCAATGGAGTTGCCCCCCCCTCTGACAGCATATCATTCGACATTTGCGCACCATCCAACAACCACAACACCCTACCACCTCGCATTACATATTGGTCAATAATAAATTTATCCGTTTCACTATATTTTTCCAATGGTTTTGCCACTATAATAGCATCATAACCATCTAATATCGAAGCATCTGTACCTATCACACCTCTATCAACCTGAAAATATCTACTCAACGCATCACTTGCATCGTAAGTATACTCCTCACACAACTCGCCATGTCCCTCAATAAAAGCTACTTTACGTATTTCCTTCCGATTGAGAATGCGTATTGCATCTACAAACAAATATTCTAAATCAACAATTGCGCTATTCACAGCAACCTCTCCCGACTTTTGAGCAGACGGTTGCATCAAACAAATAGCCATCGTATCTCTACTCCCACACACCTCTGCCCAAGGAAATATCACTTGCTCCGACATCTTACCACCACGTTCACGCACCGTAACACTCATACCTCGCAAACCACGATTTTCTAACTTGGCATATTCAGCATATCGTTCCTCATCAGTTGTCGCACTATTAGGATTATACTTCTCTACCACAATTTGTTCTGCCGAATACATATTAAGTTCGCGCACCATATCCTCCGCAGCACGACGAAGACGAAGCATATTAGCATCCAAATCACCATCAAGATATATTTTCACGGTCAACGGCTCATACATCTCTGCCACCAAATCTTTCGACGCATCCGACAAAGAATAACGACCCTCCTCAGTTAAATCAACACGAAAAAATAACGTCTTAGTGAATACCAACACCAAAACTATTATCAAAGACACGAGACTCAAGACACGAGATACGAGATACGACATAACACAAATCTTATTTTTTCTGAAATCTATATGGCGAGCGCACTCGCTTCAATGTTTTATTTATCTCACCCAACGTACTCTTATCTTCACTTTTATTTTTCAATTCAGGATACTGAATACGAGTATGATAAATATTTTTCAATTTCTCAACAAACACAAGTTTAGCCACCTCAACATCCTTAAACGATATAGGCGAATTTCTAAACTGACCATCTGCAATTTGCCCATTCACCACACCTTCTACTAATTTCGCAATCGACTCTTCATCATACGATTTCAAACTGCGCGATGCCGCTTCTACTGCATCAGACATCATCAATATCGCAGTCTCTTTCGTTGCTGGCAATGGACCTGGATAAGTAAACTTACGCTCATCAATCTCCTTATCAGGATACTTATTTTTAAATGAATTATAGAAATACTTCACCTTACTACAACCATGATGCATCGAAATAAACTCTATAATTTGATATGGCAAATTATGTTTTTCTGCAATCTTCACCCCCTCTTGCACGTGCGATATAATCACTTGTGCTGCCTCCTCGTATGGCAACTCATTCAACGGATTCACGCCTGTTTGATTTTCAGTATAGTACATAGGATTCACCATCTTACCCAAGTCGTGATACAACGCACCCGTACGCACAAGCAAAGCATTCGCACCAATCTTCTTCGCTACCTCAACAGCTAAATTACTCACTTGCAACACATGTTGAAACGTACCTGGACATTTCTCACTAAACTCCATCAACAACGGACTATTGATATTCGACAATTCCACCAAAGTCACCTCACTCAAAAAGCCAAACAACTTCTCTATAATAAATATCAAACCGTATGCAAATAACAAAGCAACTGAATTCAATGCAAACACAAACAACATTAACCAATCAACACTTTCAATATCAACCCCACGAGCCAACTCCATTGCCACGAACGAAACACTATAAACCACAAATATCAACAAAGCCGACTTAACCAATTGCGCTCGCGAATTCATATCTTTCAAACTCGACACAGCAACCATACCCACCAATATTTGTAAAAATACAAATTCCGTGGCATCTGGCACCATCTGTCCAGCTAACAACACCGCAATAATATGCACATACAACGCCGTACGTGAATCAAAAAACACTCGCACCACAAGCGCCAACATTGCAAATGGCACAATATATTCATTCAATTCAAGATATTGAGTAACCAAAGCCAAAAGTCCCAACATACCCAACACCATCAATATCATAAACTCAGTAGCACGAATTGACTCAAGTACTTTTGGTCTAAACAACACAAAATAAGCAACAAACAAAACCATCAAAACCACAATCAACACCACATCTCCAATAATTTTCCATACATCTTCACCTTGATTTAATTTATCACCATCAACAGCACGTTGCAACGACTTCAATATCTGATAAGTTTCCTCTGTGACCACCTCACCTTTATCAATAATCTTCTCCCCTCTCTGCACCATACCCGAGGTCAACATCACACCATCAACAATTATCTGTATCGCCTGATCAGTTTTTACTCTATCAATCGACACATTAGGTTCTATATACTCCTCAATATTAGACGCTTTCAACAAATTATCATCAATCCAAGCTTCCACACTCGCTTTCTCCAAAATATAATCATACGCAGTCTTAGGGGTAAAAATAAAACTCAACAACTCTTTCCCTCTAACACTATTACCCTCTAATATAACGACCTTTTCAACACCCAAACGTTCAAATTCTTGCTTATCTTGCAAAGAAATAACCCCAACCTCGTAAACCTCAATCAATCTATCTTTCAACCAATCACTTATTCTAGAGTTCTTAACATTTGTAATTTGTAATCTATAATCTGTAATCTTAGAAACGTATGGTTCTAATGCTTTCAATGCTTCAGACTGCTCTTTCTCAAGTTGTTCATCAGACTTATAAATAGCAAAATCTTTCGGAGCCATCACCGTTTCATAAGTCCAAGGTTTACCAATTTCAAAATAGCGATCAAATTCAACCTCCTTTGGTAACATAAAATATATAGCTACTACAGCCAATATAAAACTGACTGCATAAACCACATATCGTATATTCAATGATATAATTTTTCCTTTCATAAAGACACAATTTTACAATTTGCAAATATACAAATTTATTTTTATACTACCATACCAAAATTATTAAAAACTCATAAAAAAACAGAGGCACAAAATATTTTTGTGCCTCTGCCTATTATCTGTACTATGTTATCTGTACTTTAATTAAAGACCTCCTTTAAACAATTTACTTGGAGATACTTTTGTAATTTTGCCCCATTTAGCTTTAAGAGCCTTTTGGTCAACTGTTTTAGGGTCACCAACGATTACAATAGTAACTGGTTTTCCTTTGATATTCTTTTCATAGAACGCTTTAATTTCATCGTATGTAAGATTATCAACCGCAGTCATATTTACTTTAGCAGGATCTTCTGTATAACCAAGTTTTTTCCATTGTTCGAATACTTGACTCTTATCACGCATATCAGGTTTAGCAGTCAATGCTGATTGGTGAAGATATGTACGGATATTTTCCATACGTTCTGCTTCATTTTCAGGAGCTGGCATATCTGACAACAAGCCCATAAATACATCTACAGCATCTGCCACTTTATCACCTTGTGTACCTACATAACCAAAGAGATAAGAATCTTTACCAGGAAGAGCTGGTGTAGAAACATAACCGTATGCAGTATAAGCCATTGAACGTTTTTCACGAATTTCATTCATAACAAGACCACTGAAACCACCTGAGAAATATTGGTTGAATGCGTCGTAACCAACATCTTCTTTGATATCGTATGGGTTAGAATTTACATAGAAATAAACTTTTGCTTGTTGTACTTTGCTATCAGCAAGGAACATAACATTAGTTTTATCGTATGTTTGACGGTCACGGAAGAATGGTGATTTAGTATCCATCATACGCTCTTTCATAGGAATAGCGTTCATTGATTTTGCTACTTCATCAATTGGTTTTTGACCGCAATAGTGAATATCTACAGCATAACCAAATGCTTCTTGGATTGTAGTAGTAAGGTTAGTTTTGTTAACCAAATAAGTTTCAATCAAATTACCTTCAGGGTCAAAAGAATATTTATAGAGTTCTTCCATTGGAATACGGTCAATATAGCGAGAATTTTCACCATAAAGAACATACTCGAGCAATGCAGAAGCTACAGTATTAGGATTACGTTTTTCTGAATAACGGCTCCAATAAGCATTAGAAACCACCGATTTGATTTGTTTGTCATCAAGGTTAGGCATCATAACATGTTTAGAAAGAAGAGCAAGAATTTTATCCAAGTTTTTCTCATCACCATAAACAGTAATATAGAAGTAACTATCAGACACACCAAAGCTAAATGTTGCACCAAGTTCTGAATATTGACGACGAACAGTTTGAGCATCAAGGTTAGGCATCATACCTGCTGTATTCATCAACGATGCTGCATATTGAAGTTTTGGCATTTCGTGTGTACCAACACCATATTTCAATGTAAGAGAGAATACATTGTTTTTAGTATTAGGTGTGTAGAATAATTTTACGTTTTTGTAAAGTTCGCGTTCTGTTACATCAGCAAAGTTATTAAATATCTCAACTTGTGGAGTTACAGGAATTTGTTTAAACATTTTAGCGTATGGAGTTTCTACGCCTTTAGGTGGGTCAAGAGGTTTAATAGCTGGTTTAGCCAATTTATTCTTTTTAGGATCACCCTCTGTCATTTCGAGAGTCATACATTTTGCATCAGCAGGAAGATATTTATTGATTACGCGAACAACATCAGCTTTTGTGATTGCACGAATTGCTTCGTCTTCTTTCAAATAAGCATCAATGCCTTCTCCGTATGCGAATGAATAAGTCACCATATTCACGCGAGCATCATTCGACTCAAATTGAGTTGTATAACCTTGCAACAATTGGTCTTTTACTGATTTGAACAACCAATCAGGAATTGTTTGTTCGTTACGAAGTTTATCAATCTCTTTTGTGATATAACGTTGAGTTTGACCAAAAGTTTCGAATGTACGTTGTTGTACATCATAGTAAGGAACACCAACAATCATGATACGACCAGCTTCGCGACGTGAGTCAAGAGAAACGTATGCAGTTGACAATGTGTTGTCAAGCATCAATTTATCAAGAAGACCTGTGTTGTGACCATTGTTCAGAAGTTGACATGCGATGCTAAGAGCCAATTCGTCTTTATCTCCTTTTTTGATACCTGGATACACCCAATATACTTGTGGTGAATAGCCCAATTTTGCTTTGAATTTTTCGTTACCTACAATTTTAGTATCTTCGAATTTTGCACGAGCAGGCAATTCTTTTGGTTGAAGACGACCGAATTTTTCAGCAATAAGTGGTTTTGCTGATTCTGCATCGAAGTTACCTACAAGCATCAAACACATGTTATTAGGCACATACCATGTTTGGAAGAATTCAATAAGTTTTGAGAGTGAAGGGTTTTTCAAGTGATGTTGGAAACCGATAACGTCACGTTCGTATGGAGTACCTTTGTAGATATTACCAAACAAGAATTGACGTTGGTGAGTTCCAAGATCATCTTGATACATATTAAACTCTTCATATACGTTTTCAAGCTCAGCTTGGAACGAACGGAACACTGGGTTCAAAAGACGTTCTGAGTTGATTTCCAACCATTTTTCCAATGCACCTGCTGGGAATGTATTGAAATAAGCAGTAAGGTCGTATGATGTAAACGCATTCAAATTGTCACCACCATAGCTTTCTGTAAGGTTAGAGAAATCGTCTGTTGCACCATATTGAGCTGCTTCCAACGATACTTCATTGATTTTTTTGATTAATTCAAGACGTTTAGCTTCGTCTGTTTCTGCATTAAATTCATTGTAAAGCGTAATGATTTGTTCATAAAGAGGTTTCTCTTTTTCCCAATCAATAGCACCAATTTTGTCTGTACCTTTGAACAACATGTGTTCGAGGTAGTGAGCAAGACCTGAATAGTCAGATGGTTCATCTACTGCACCAGCACGACAAACTACACGTCCGTGTACATCAGTTGCATCTTTGTCTTCCCAAAGGAACACTGTCAAGCCATTATCAAGCTTGTACTCTTGAAGCCCGTGACCATGATTGATAGTCTGAGCAAAAATACTTGCAGTTGCAGCAAGAAGCACTACAAGCGTTGCAAAAATTTTGTTTTTCATATTAAAAAAATTAGTTGTTAATTGTTATCTATAATATATTATCTGTACTCTATAATCTATCATCTGTACTCCAATATCTCTCCCGGCTGACAATCAAGCTCTTTACATATCGCCTCAAGCGTAGAAAAGCGTATAGCCTTAGCCTTGCCTGTTTTCAAAATAGACAAGTTCGCAGGCGTAATATCTATTCTCTCTGACAATTCAGTCAGCGACATCTTACGCTTTGCCATCATCACATCCAAATTAACTATAATCGCCATTACTTAAAACAATTTTCAATTTTCAACTTTCAACTTTCAAATAGTCAAATCTTGTTCTTCTTTAATCGCTGTTGCTTGGCTCAATATCTCTGTAATAACCAAAATAACCAAACCTAACACAAAATCACTCCACTCTATACAGTGACGATAACTCACCGCCAACCCCTCTATATCAATCAAATGTCCAGCAAGATAAGTACGACCAAAGTTCCATGCTGTAGATACCACTGCCAACACCAAAAACGCAAATCCTATATGATTGAGCAAAGATATAATCTTACGTTCAAACACCTGCGTACGCATAAACAGACGCATTATTTTCACAAAAACTACAATCACATACACAAAAATCACTATAATCAGACGGTTCAACCATGTCAACGCATGATACCAAGCATTATGTTTTTCGCTATCTTCATCAAACGACTCCGCATATTCAACAATAGAAATATTGTTTCTTAATATGACTACCGAATCTCCCGAAAGTTTATTTACCGCATTTGGTTCAAGCATATTTTCACCACCATCCATAACCACATCCACATACAAATGCTCACGACTTTCCACTTCATTATCAATAAGATACTCCACAATATTATATCCCATTCTCGCTCCTGACATAAAGTCAAGAACAAAATCAGTCACCACCGATGCAAAGAACACCGTTAGCAACAAAACACACAATATTTTGAATCTTTTCATAATACCCTATTTTTTAGGTTTAACAATATAATATGCAACAGTATCAATTTCTGTGTGTGTCTCATAAAATTTCATGCAAATAAAACATTCTGTCATACTTACATTCGTTTTTTCCCATATAATATGATCACACATTTTATCTCCGTTGCAGTTCAATCTCAAAACATGAGTTGCTTTTTCATTTTCTGAACTTATTACTATAATATTTTCTTGTGTTGTATTATTTTTATATAAAAGTAGGTATTTAGAACAAGATTGTAAAATCGTTTTATATTCATCAAATTCAGATGCTTCTTTCAACCATCCCAAATTATTCAGTGGATCTTTCACTCCACAACACTCCACATCTTCATTCACCCAAACAGTTCTTTCATAAACAACAGGTGGCACATCTGACTGATCCGTTTGACTTGAATTTTTATTCTTTTCGCACGCAACAAAAACAAAAAAAAATAAGAATAATAAAAATTTAAGCGCTTTCATGGCTCCCTGCATTTTTAACAAGTTGATAAAACGACAAAATTCACAAACTAAAAATTTTTATATTTCAACATGCAAAGAAACCCAAATTGAATCTCCATTTGGTTGTATCACTTTACGAGGTGTCGGATCTGCTGGTGAAGCAAATATTAAAGCAGAAATATTTATACTCAATAACAATAAAACAATTAATCTTTTCATAATATCTTATTTTTAGGTTCAACAATAAAATAAGCGATAGTATCTATCAAGGTATGAGTTTTAAAAAATTCCTCACAAATAGAACATGGTGCAGGAGGAGTTGCATTTATATTGTTGAGAATTATATGTTCTGAATTTTTATTTTGATGATAACTATATACGCCTCCATCGTATACTCCCCCATCTATTTTATTACCACTACAATCATAAATTGTTATCCAAGAACTATATTCTCCGTTAAGATCAATTACTACAAAATTTTCTTGAGTAATATCATTTTGAAATAAAAAAATAAATTCTGGCTCTTTTAATCCCGTAGCTGTAGAAAAGTAAGAATCTTTATACACTTTATATAGTTCTTTCAGCCACTCCAAATTATTAAGTGGATCTTTCACTCCACAACACTCCACATCTGGATTTATCCACACGGTTCGTTCGTATTCAATTGGTTTTTCTATTGGATTTGAATTATTTTCACTTCGTTTTTTTTCACATCCTACTAACATGAACAAAAATAGCGGAATAAAAAATATTAATCTTTCCATGATATACTACGTACTAATGGATTAATAACAAAACTTAGAAATCGAAAATAAACACTATTTCAACTTGCAAAGTAACAAATAAATTTTCACTTGACCAAATATTTTTATCGAAAAACGATAAAAAACACAAAAATTTCACATTAAAAGCCCTCTCCAGCAAAAAAAATCATTAACTTTGCAAAAAAATTCCTCATTCCTCACTTCTAATTCCTCATTCATATTCTATGACCGAAAAACTCCTAAGTTACATCTGGTTCAACCGCCTATATTTCGAAGAACAACAAACCCTACTCGGCGAAAGCGTCCGCATCATCTCGCCTGGCATCCCCAACTCCGATGCCGGACCCGATGTGTTCAATGCCAAAATAGAAATCGACGGTCGTCAATGGGCAGGCAATGTGGAGTTTCATGTCCGTGCAAGCGATTGGCACCGCCACAATCACGATGGCAAACACGACTACGACAACATCATTCTCCACGTAGTTTTTGAGGCCGATGAACAAATATTTTCTCAATCCGACACCCCCATACCCACCATCGTACTTCGCTATCCCGCATCTATTCTCAAAAAATATCAAACCCTCACGCAAAACGCCCTATTCTGCCCTATTCGCTTCGACGAAATCGACTCATTCCGTCTAAATCAATGGATTGACCGTCTTCTCATCGAACGCCTACAGTCCAAAACCGAGCGCATCGCCCAAATCCTCCACGATAATCAAAACAATTGGGAGCAAGCCTTCTACGTCACTCTCTGCCGTGCTTTTGGCTTTGGTGTCAACTCCGAAGCTATGCAACAAGTGGCTAAATCATTACCTCTCAATATCATAATGCACCATCGCGACTCTATCGAACAAATCGAAGCCCTCATGCTCGGACAAGCAGGACTGCTCAACAACATCGAAAATCCCGATGCCGAAACTGCTATTTGGCAACGAGAATACAAGTTCCTAAGCAACAAATTCTCGCTCAAACCTACCGATGGCGTCTATTTCAAATTCCTCCGCATGCGTCCATCGGGCTTCCCTACTATGCGCCTTGCTCAATTTGCTATGCTTCTTCACCGCCACGAACACCTATTCAGCCAGACGCTCAACAATCTCAACATAAAATCTCTGCGCGAAATCTTCACAGTCAAAGCATCACCATATTGGCAAAATCACTATCGTATCGGCGTTCGCACCGAGCAGCATGGCTGTCAACTCTCGCGCTCGAGCATCGACCTACTGATTATCAATACCGTCGTGCCATTCCTTTTCCTTTATGCACAAACCAGTCACGACCCCGACCTCCAAGAGCAAACCCTCGACCTACTACGCCTGCTCCGTGCCGAGCGCAACCACAAAGTCAGCAAACTCACCTCTCTCAACTTCCCATGCCCCGACGCCTACACATCGCAGGCCCTCATCCAACTGCACGACAACTCCTGCCTCCGCAAAGACTGCCTCCGTTGCCAAATCGCACATCAATATCTGAAAACAAATAGATAAAAATCAATACCCTATAACATTATGCCGACGAAAAAAGCAACAGACAATACATGCTCTCTGACCTATTTTCGCCTTACTGGATTAAACAACGATTTTAATAAAAAATAAAGGGATGCACCATAAAAGTGCATCCCCTATGCTATATATATTTAATCTGTATAATTATTTCGCTCTAGTCATTACAAGACTCTACGTGCGCCACGAAGTTTTTCCATATAAAACTTAAGCTAATATACCAACCTCATGTGATTCGTTATTAAAAAACATCACATAATAAATCGGAATATAGGTAATGCCTTTTTGTGTATAAACTTTCTGAGCATTTGAAAGCACATACGCACGCTTAATATTATACTCTTCTATTGAA
>JAZRJN010000155.1:0-2939 GCA_045645785.1 Candidatus Aphodosoma sp.
ATTATGAATTTCTCGCTATTGCTCAAGACCGTTGGTTGTGAATTATGAATTGAAGCAATCTCTCTTTCGAGATTGCTACGATGCGGCTCCGGTCCCGAAATCACCGCCACCACATCATACCTCTCCTTCAAATCCAACGCCTCCGCCTCTACTCGCACATCCTCCCATCTTATCGGCGTGGTAGAAAATCTCGACAACGGACCAATAAATCGTGTATTTTTCAATAACGGATACTTATGCGACAAATCGCCCGACAAATTATCCTCTCCCTCTACATCTGGCACCCAGCACTCATCATAATGCCGTATAAACCAACGATGTAATCGCCACACTCCCCACTCCATCCATCGTAGCCCACGCGGCATCTTCACCATCAACTGATGCGTCACGTACACCGAATACGCATCCTTACACCACAAGCCAAACCTATTATCCGAAATTACCACCTGAATATCATACGCCTCCACAATCCGTCTCAACTCTCTATGTTCACTCCATATACCACGCAAAAATCCCGGCAACTGACGCAACATCGCACCCACTTGCGACTGCCCATCTGCATACCTCACCTTCAACCCCTCAAACTCAACCCACTCCAAGAGAGGAAACTCCCGTCTCAAAAACTTAAGCGGATACCCATCCGCCGCAATCACCACCTCATATCCCTCTGCCAACAACCCCCTGATTATCGGCACACATCGCGTCGCATGCCCCAAACCCCAATTCAACGGAGCCACCAAAACCCTTGAAGAATGAGGAATGAGGAGTGAGAAATGAGGAGTGAAATTTACATATTTTTCATTCTTCATTCCTAATTTCCCATTCCTCATTCCCCATTCCTCATTCCTCATTATTTAGTCACTTGAGTTTTGATTCCAAGAGCCTCAACCCTATCCGCAATCACCTGCAACTCATCAGCCTCCACCTTGTACAACGTATCATATGGCGTCTTTCTATCCAACGAATACAACATAACCTCCTTAGGTCTAATCACATTCAACGCCTCGAGCCAAGCCGCCACCTCATCTTCCGTAGTATTATCCACCTTCACACCATTCACCTCGCCACGCAAAAACAACGTCTGCACAATCACCTCACCCTCAAACCTACGCATATCCTCAATCACCTTCGCCACCGAATAACGCCCTTGAGGCTGATTGATAATACGCACAGTCTCATCCTTTGCCGAATCCAACTTCTGAATATTATTATCTACCTTCGCCAAAGCCGCACTCACCTCATCCTTCCAAATCATCGTAGCATTACTCAACACCGAAATCTTTGCCTCAGGAAAATACTTGTCTCTCAACGCCACAATATCATCAATAATTGCCGGAAAATCCCTATGTGTAGTAGGCTCGCCATTGCCAGCAAACGTAATCACATCAATACCCTCACCCTTTTCGGTAAGTTCAATCATTTTCTGCTCAACAGCCCTTTGCACCTCATCGCGCGAAGGTTGATGACTCTCTGCGCGAAAATTCAATCCACACTCACAATAAATACAATCAAACGAACAAATCTTAGCTGTCTGATGCAAAAGATTAACACCCAACGAGCGTCCCAAACGACGACTCTTAATAGGCCCGATAATAATATCACTAAATAACATATTTTTAAAGTTTAGAGTTTAAAGTTTAGAGTTTAGATGTAACCCTCAACATTTTTGCAAAGTTACAAATAAAACTTGAATATCTAAAATCCAAAACAATAAAAATAAATCACTACTATAACACCCATATTCCACAAAAAATTCGTATCTTTGCAAAACAAACATTTAATAAAGAAATTATTAATTTTTCATTATTAATTAATATCGTGGAACTAAAATATACACTAAATCAAATTGAAGAGACTGCCTGTGCAGTAGTTAAAGCAATGCAAGGCAACCAACTATTCGCCTTCTACGGACAAATGGGAGCTGGCAAAACCACCCTCATCAAAGCCATCTGCCAAGAGCTTGGCGTCACCGAAGAGGTCAATAGTCCAACATTCGCTATCGTCAACGAATACGAAGGCCACAAAGGCGCAATCTACCACTTCGACTTCTATCGCATCAACCGCCCCGAAGAAGCCCTTGACTTCGGACTCTACGACTATTTCGACTCAGGCAACCCATGCCTTATGGAGTGGCCCGAATGCATCGAACCTCTCCTCCCCGATGACACCATAAAAATCGAAATCACCGTCATCGACGAAAATACTCGACAACTTAAAATCTAATCATAACAAAAAAATGGACGACTAATCAAACTTAGCCGTCCATTTTTTGTTATCATTAAAAATCACATTCCAGCAGTAATCTCTTCAATCAACAACTTTCCTTTGTAATAATAATACGCCTCTTTACCATCTTCAAAAATAGCGTAAATAAAGAACTCCATTTCACCATCTTCTGAAACTTTTTTAACCTCAACAGCACCATCTACAATATAAGCTGACCCTGCAATCTCATCATCAACCAACTGACGGGTATAAGTTCCTATCGGAGTTCCACTAAAATCGAAACCAGCAACAATACAACCATCCTTAATCTCATCACCTATTTTATAAGTACCCTCAGCAGGCAACAAATCATCAGCTGACTCAGAACATAATTCAAGTACAACAATCTCACCAGTTCCAAATGGCTGACCCATAACCACCTCACACTCCTCTGTTGCAAACATCAACAAAAAACTGTGAGAAACAGCACTACTATAACCCATATCAGCACCAGTACTATACTCTGAATTCAAAGCTTGCAAACGAATTGTACCTTCAGGAAGAACAACAGGATCATCATCATTACCAGTTGTATCTTTAGGTTGTTCTGTTTGGTCTTTATTAGAATCAACATCTGGTTTTGGCTCACAAGAAGCTAAAAACAAAGAACCTAAAAATAACACTGCGAACAGATAAAAAAATGTCTTTTTCATAATAAAAATAATAGATTTAAT
>JAZRJN010000156.1:0-8380 GCA_045645785.1 Candidatus Aphodosoma sp.
TTACAACTCTAACAACCCTGAAATCTATATCATCATCAAAGCATTGCTCGAAAAAGGCGTTGATAAAGATGCTATCTATAATAAGGTGTTCCACACTTATTCAGAAGACCGCTTGCGCTTGATGGGTTACTGCTTGAATAAGATGGAAGTGTTGGCTGATTGCAATGCTGCAATTATTGTTTTGACACAAGAAGAGTTGCAAAAATTCAACTACAAAGTGGGCGACACTGAAGGTATTGTGAACATCCCGCTACAAATCGAAAATGTAAATAAGTCGGTTTTGGTTCGCGAAGATAAAACTCAGATTAAACTCTCGTTCCGTTCGCAAGGCGATGTACCTGTAAACACTATGGCTGAGAAATTCGGCGGTGGTGGCCACAAAAACGCTGCTGGTGGCGAAAGCTCACAATCAATGGAAGAAACACTCGACAAACTACGCCGCACTTTACGAGGATTTTAATCAATTATAGATTTTATAGACTCTATCGGTTTTATAGATTCTATATAAATCACTACTAACTACTAACTAATAACTAAACACTAATATAAAGATGGAATTATCAGAACAAGAAGTAATTCGTCGTCAATCGTTAGACACGTTGCGACAAATGGGTATTGACCCATATCCTGCTGCAGAGTATCCAACCAACGCATTCTCAACAGATATAAAAGCAGAGTTTAAAGATGAAGAGAGCGGTCGTCCTGTGTGCATCGCAGGTCGTATCATGAGCCGTCGTATCATGGGTAAAGCATCGTTCATCGAATTGCAAGACTCAAAAGGTCGTATTCAAGTGTATGTATCACGCGACGATATCAACACTGAAGCGCAACCTGAAATGTATAACACTGTATTCAAAAAATTGCTTGATATAGGCGACTTCGTAGGTATTCGTGGTTTCGTGTTCCGCACTCAAATGGGCGAAATCTCTGTACACGCACAAGAACTCACTGTGTTGAGCAAATCATTGCGTCCGCTCCCTATCGTGAAATATAAAGATGGTGTGGCTTACGATGCTTTCGATGATGAAGAGATGCGCTATCGTCAACGCTACGTTGACTTGGTAGTGAACGAAGGTGTGAAAGAGACATTCTTGAAACGCTCAACTATCATCAAAACTATGCGTGCTGTGATGGACGAAGCAGGCTATACTGAGGTGGAAACTCCTATCCTTCAGTCTATCGCTGGTGGTGCTTCGGCTCGTCCGTTCATCTCGCACCATAACTCACTCAACATCGACCTCTATATGCGTATCGCTACTGAGTTGTATTTGAAACGTCTTATCGTAGGTGGTTTCGAAGGTGTTTATGAGATTGGTAAAAACTTCCGTAACGAAGGTATGGACCGCACTCACAACCCAGAGTTCACTTGTATGGAACTTTATGTTCAATACAAAGACTACAACTGGATGATGTCTTTCACTGAGAAGATGTTAGAGCGTATCTGTATTGCTGTGAATGGTTGCACCGAAACTGAAATCGATGGTAAAACTATCTCGTTCAAAGCACCATATCGTCGTCTCCCTATTCTCGAAGCAATCAAAGAGTTTACAGGCTACGACCTCGAAGGCAAATCGGAAGATGAAATCCGCGAAGTGTGCAAAAAACTCAATATGGAAATCGATGAAACAATGGGTAAAGGTAAACTCATCGACGAAATCTTTGGTGAATTCTGCGAAGGTAACTTCATCCAACCTACTTTCATCACCGACTATCCTGTTGAGATGTCGCCACTTACAAAAATGCATCGCTCTAAACCTGGTTTGACTGAGCGTTTCGAATTGATGGTGAATGGTAAAGAGTTGGCTAATGCTTATTCAGAGCTTAATGACCCAATCGACCAAGAAGAACGCTTCAAAGAGCAAATGCGCTTGGCTGATAAAGGCGATGATGAGGCGATGGTTATCGACCAAGACTTCTTGCGTGCTTTGCAATATGGTATGCCTCCTACATCAGGTATCGGTATTGGTATCGACCGTCTTGTTATGTTGATGACAGGTAATAGCGCAATCCAAGAGGTATTGTTCTTCCCTCAAATGAAACCAGAGAAAAAAGTGGTCAAAGACGGCCCTGAAAAATATGCCGAAATTGGTGTACCTGCTGAGTGGGTTGAACCATTGCAAAAACTTGGTTTCGACATGGTGGCAAAACTCAAAGATGCTAACGTAAACAAATTGCATCAAGACCTTTGTGGCTACAACAAGAAAAACAAACTCGGCCTCACAAACCCAACTAAAGAGGCAGTCGAATCTTGGACAAAATAATCTATTCTTCCTCTATTTTAGGGTTATGCACTAAAGTGAGATAGCCCTAATATTC
The DNA here is from genome assembly GCA_045645785.1 of Candidatus Aphodosoma sp. GTDB lineage: Bacteria > Bacteroidota > Bacteroidia > Bacteroidales > Paludibacteraceae > Aphodosoma. The sequence goes on from JAZRJN010000156.1 coordinate 2,317, forward strand.
TCCCCCTGTTTTAGGGGGAGTCCCGAAGGGGAGGGGGTTGACTATCGACCATAGACCATTGACCATTGACACGACCGAAGGGAGTCCTCAACACGAACAAAGTGAGTAATTATGACTTTTGAAGATATTCGTAAAAACGAAGAGATAAAAGTTTATATCAAGCAGGCAGATACGTCGCTTGTGGCATTAGGTTACACTGAGCATAGTTTTGCTCATGTAACCAAATGTGCTTTTGTGGCGGCTGAGATTTTGTCAACTTTAGGGTATGATGAGCATACTATCGAACTTACCAAAATTGCTGCTTATATGCACGACATAGGCAACGTAATCAATCGTGCCGACCATGCACAGAGTGGGGCAGTTATGGCATTCCGTATCCTTGATAAATTAGGTATGCCAGCTTCTGATATTTCGGCTGTGATTACGGCTATTGGCAATCACGATGAGCATACTGCCTATCCAGTAAATGCTATTGCTGCGGCTTTGATATTGGCTGATAAGTGTGATGTGCGCCGTTCACGTGTGCGCAATCCTCGTTCTATTGCGTTTGATATTCACGACCGTGTGAACTATGCAGTAGAAAAGGCTGATTTGGTCACAGATAAAGAGAATCGACAAATAGTGTTGAAATTAGAAATCAACACTGAAATATGTGCTGTTATGGACTATTTCGAAATCTTTATGGAGCGTATGTTGTTGTGTCGTAAGGCTGCTAATTTCTTCAAAATGCAATTTGCTTTAGAAATCAATGGTCAGAAAATCATGTAATTAATTTATAATTCATAATGCGTAATTGTATTAAGTATATATTTGCAAGTATAATTCTTTTTGTGGCATTTGCTTTTGCTGGTTGTAAGGGCAATGGTGCTGCAAATGAGGGTGATGCTAATGATTCCACTCATGTTGTAGTAGAGGAGCCTCGCCATATTGAGTATGGTGTGGATGTTACTGATTTGGATGTAGTGCAGGGTAAAGTTGCTAACGGACAGATTATTACATCTCTCTTGCGTAATCTTGGAGCCGATAAAAAAGCTATTACACAAGCGGCATTCATTCCTGATTCGGTATTTGATGTGCGTCGTATGAAGGCAGGGCAACGCTATTCGGCTTATTACACTCAAGATTCTGTACCTCAATTGGTTTATCTTGTATATCAACACTCTGTAACTGATTTTATTGTATTTCATTTCGAAGATTCGTTGCATGTAGAGCAATATACTAAGCCAACTACAGTGAAAACTCGTCAAGGCGAATTTGTTGTTGAAACTTCGCTTTGGAATGCTATTATTGATGCTGATATGAATATGGTGTTGGCTTTGCAATTATCTGATATTTATGCGTGGACAGTCGATTTCTTTGGTTTGCAAAAGGGCGACCGATTCCGTGTTTATTATGATGAGTTGTTTGTTGATACTGTCTCTATCGGTATCAGTAAGATACACGCGGCGTGCTATACTCGTGGTGAAAAAGATATATATGCTGTTTTTTACGAAAATGATGACGTGAGTGGTTATTGGGATTTGGAAGGAAACAATGTGAAGAAGGCATTTTTGAAAGCTCCACTTAGTTTCTCTCGTGTTTCAAGTAAGTTTACTTACGCACGTAAACATCCTGTATATAAAACAGTTCGCCCTCATACAGGTGTCGATTATGCAGCACCTATGGGTACGCCTGTTATGGCTATTGGCGATGGTGTGGTTACATTCAAAGGCTATAAAGGCGGTGGTGGTCACACAGTTAAGATTAAGCATAATTCTACTTATACATCGGCATATCTTCATTTGTCGAAATATGGCAAAGGTATTGCCGAAGGGGTGCGTGTAACACAAGGACAAGTGATTGGTTATGTGGGTAGTTCGGGTACATCTACAGGTCCACACCTTGACTTCCGTATTTGGAAAAACGGTACACCAATCGACCCTCTCAAAATGGATTCCCCTCCTACCGAACCAATCCCTACAAATGCTCGTGCCGAATTTGACTCTGTAAAAACAGTTATGGTCAAAATTTTGAATAAGGAGCAAGAAGTAGGGAATGAGGAATAAGGAATAGGGAATAATTATGAATTATGAATTATGCATTATGCATTATGCATTAAATAAACTATGGCTCAAACATATCAAGAAATAAATGCGTATCGTGAGAAGAACGAGCGTTTTCTCGAAGAGAATGCTCATGCTCAGGGTGTAGAGGTATTGTCGTCAGGAGTGCAATATAAGGTTATTACGCGCACAAATGGTCCTCGCCCTACGGGTAAGAGTAAGGTAACGGTACATTATTGTGGTAAATTGTTGAATGGAAAAGAGTTTGACAATTCGTTTAAACGCAAGAAACCAGAGGTATTTCGTGTAAACGAACTCATTAAAGGATTTCAAGATGCACTCAAAGCCATGAGCATAGGCTCGCGTTGGATAGTGTGGATACCATACAAATTGGGCTATGGCTCACGCGATTGCGGCAAAGATATTCCAGCCTATTCAACTCTTGTGTTTGAGATTGAGTTGATAAATATCAAGAATTAAGCCTTTTGGCACACGATTAGAACTTTTGAATCATCATATAGGGTGGTGGCGAAGATGTAGGTCTCGCCACCATCTTTTATTTTGTATTGGGTGCGTAGTTCGCTGACGGTGAGAGGGAAGTTGCGAGTTGTGATGTTGGTTTTTTGGAGTGATTTGAAGAGTGTTTTAGCATTTTTTTTGTCGAATGGGATTACCTCTTTGACTTGGAATTTGCGTCCAGGGAAGTTGTTGTTTAGCGTGTTAGAGGTGTAGAGGTGAGAGTGTTGATGTAGTTTTTCTACACCATATTGTTGTGCTATTGTTTTGTAGAGTCCGCTCTTGAGGTGTGCGGCAAATGGCTCGTAGAGGTATGAGCCTACTTCGCGCGCATGCGATATGCCGATTTGACTTTCTGAGGGGATAGTTCCTTTTAGTATATCCGATTTATTGCCTTTGTTGTCGATGTTTACGGCATAGATTTCGGTGTCGGTTTCACACTCTTTGTTGATTAGCAGTAGCAACTCTTTGCATTCGTTGCCTACTGATATGACGTAGAGTTTTTCGATGTGAGAGAGTTCGTTGATTGCTCGTGTGATGTCGAGCATAGGGGATAGTTTGACCACTATTTTGTTGGTTAATCCGAACATTTGTGGTAATAGTTCTATAACGTTAGGTTGGCAGTCGGAGATGGATACAAGTTTTTGTCCGTGGTCGCCACGGCGAGCGGGATCTAAATAGATTAGAGTTGAGAGTTGAGAGTTGAGAGTTGAGAGTTGAGGTGACTGTTGACTGTTGACTGTTGTCTGTTCACTAATGAAATTTTCGGCTGTGGTGTTGTGGACTGATATATTGGGATTTAGGTATGCGAAGTTGTGTTGCGCTATGGTGCAAAGTTCAGGGTTTTGTTCTATGTAGTGGGATTGAGAGGCATATTGCGCAATGAAGTAGCAGTCGATGCCCATACCGCCTGTGAGGTCGATGTGGTGGTAGTCGTCAGAGTCCATAAATTCGCGGATGAGTTCGGCTTTGTAGCAGGCTGTGAGTTCGCTTGATGATTGTTCGAGTGATAGTTGTCGAGGGAATATTAGTTCATCGCATTCAGCCCATGAGGGTACTTTTTTCGATAGTGTTTGGTAGGCAGATATTTGATTGAGAGCATATTGTAGGTCCACGCCTTCGGGTGCTTTGGTAAGGGCGAGGCGGTAGATGTCGTCGTTGCGGTGTTGCTTTATGTATTCTTTTGTTTTTTGCATGATTGTAGTTTTTTTTATAAGACGATAATAACATAATAACAAAAATTTTTATGTAATTATGTTCTTCTGTCTTTTAAAGTTTAATATATAAAAGGTATCAATCGCCAGCGGACTTTTTGGCAATATTCGGTGTAGCCTTGGAGTTCGGATTTGAGGAGTTGCTCTTCGTCGTTGATGCGGCGTGCGATGATGGGTAGGTAGAGTAGGAATATGGCAAGTGAGAGGATTGAACCGAGTATGAGTGGGATGGAGAGGTACATCAGGATGGTTGCTATATACATTGGGTGACGCACGATGCCATATAGGCCAGTTGATATAACGGTTTGATTTTCTTGTATTTCGATGGTGCGAGAGAGGTATGAGTTTTCGCGCATAACTTCTGCATATAGGGCGTAGCCTATAATAAATATTGTAGCGAAGAGGTATGAGATGTAGTTAGGTAGAGTATGCCAACCGAATCGATAGTTAAGACCTGCGATAATGAAACCACCGATGAATATTAGTCCAGATAGAGCTACGACACTCTTTTGCGTAGAGCGTTTTTCTTTGTTGTTGAGGCGTTTGGTGAGTAATTTAGGTGATTTGACATACATCACGATACCCATAAGGAACATTGGGATGAAGAGTATTGCCATGAGTAGCCATGCGTTGCTCCAATGGAGAGTGCCTGCGGGGAGAAATATTAGTGCGCCCATGAGGGTTATGCCCATGAGGTATTTTGTGATGGCTGATATTAGTAGTTTCATATTGTGTATATGGTGTTGAGTTGATAGTACAAAGGTAGTTATTTTTCTTTGAATCACAATAAAAAGAGTTTGAAAAAAGTGTGTTTATATTTAAATGAACTTTGCAACTTCGTAAGTTTGAAAATTATGTGACTTATTGACGTCTTACTATTTTATTGGATATCGAGATAATATTTTTTAGATATTGTTTGGTGGGTAAATTTATTTTTGTAACTTTGCGGTGTAAATAAGCCCACGCGTAGGGTTTGCGATGGTTTGTCGTTGAGGGTGGGGTGTTTACAAGACATATTTTATATATAAGGCGTTATATAACGCTTTGACTTGGTATTTATTATAGCTTATATAAGTGGTAATGTTGTAGCTACTTATTATACAGGGGTAATTGGTGGGTTATTTGGAATTGTTTGTATTCCTACATTGATAGTCGGTTATCAAAGGAAGCAAAAGGTTGTTAATTATTATAGTAGTCTATGTTCAAAGAAAAATCTAAATATAACGCTTAATTTTGGAGTTGTACCTAATCAAGTTGGTTGTATTTTAAGTTTTTAATAATGATGTATATTTTACGCCACACAATTATTGCTGATTGTGTGGCGTTTTTTTTATTCGTCCCCGTCGAGGACTTTAAATATTGATTTTATATAGAATTTATGGGATTTAAGAAAAAATAGGTTGTTTTATATAGTTTTCTTGTGGAGTGATTGCACAAAAATCAAAAAAGATGTGCCTATTTTGGAGGTTTTAGGATTTAGTGGGTTTGGGGTTGAAAATCAACAAAAAAGAGGTGTAAGAAGTGATATTTTCTGAAAAAAACTATTGTAATTCGGATTTTTTGTGTAAATTTGCAACTGAATAGTGCTAATTTAATTCATAATGTATAATGCATAATGCATAATTAGCCTTTCGGCGTTAGAAGAAAGACGAATTTTGAATAATAAAACAAAACGAGCGGAGCGAGTAAGTCTCATATCTCGCTACTCGTTACTAAAAGTCTAAACAATATGAGTTTAAGAATTGTTGTGCTTGCTAAGCAAGTGCCTGACACACGAAATGTGGGCAAGGATGCGATGAAAGCAGATGGTACGGTGAATCGTGCTGCATTGCCTGCAATTTACAATCCTGAAGATTTGAATGCGCTTGAACAAGCGTTGCGTTTGAAAGAGATACATCCGGGTTCTACTGTTCACGTATTGACAATGGGTCCGTCGCGTGCGGCTGAGGTGATTCGTGAGAGTATGTTCCGTGGTGCAGATGGTGGCTATTTGTTGAGTGGTCGCGAATTTGCTGGTTCTGACACTTTGGCTACATCATACGCTCTCTCTTGTGCTTTGCGCAAATTGGGTAAAATAGATGTAGTTATTTGTGGTCGTCAAGCTATTGATGGTGATACAGCTCAAGTTGGTCCTCAAGTGGCAGAGAAACTCGGTATTCCGCAAATTACATACGCTGAAGAGATTCTCGCAGTTGAAAACGATACAATCACAGTGAAACGTCGTCTCGAACGTGGTGTTGAGGTGGTGAAAGGTAGCCTCCCTATGTTGGTTACTGTGAATGGTTCGGCTGC
>JAZRJN010000157.1:0-2235 GCA_045645785.1 Candidatus Aphodosoma sp.
TATAAAAGTCATTTATAACCATATTTTCAAACAAATTTCCTCGCAAAGGATGTATTGCCAATTGCTCTTCCGAACGAATACCCATCAGCCATGATGCCAATCCTGTATCATAAAAATATAATTTAGGTGTTTTAACCAATCCCTTGGCTATGTTAGAATAATAAGGAGACAAACGATAGATAATATATGATGCCTCTAAAATACTAAACCACGATTGAATAGTTGGCACACTGACACCTACCTCAACTGCTAGGGTCGAAGCATTACATTCTGAGCCTATTCGTCCTGCACAAAGTCGAATGAATGTATTAAATTGTGTGAGGTCTTTAATATTAATCATACTGCGCAAGTCGCGCTCTACATAAGTAGTATAATAGTTGCTCAATAACAGATTGCGCCCCTCGTCGTCTGCTTTCCAAATAGCAGGATAGCCACCATTAAGAATACGCAAATTAGTTGTAGCCTCAGGAAAAACATTACTAATTTCTTGTGACGACAAAGGCAAAAGAGTTAAAATCGCAGTACGACCAGCCATTGATTGGGAAGCTTTTTGCATAAGAGCAAAATTAGCACTACCTGTTACTATGTATTTCTTTTTCTCTGTTTCCGCAAAATTTTGTTCATCAACAAGAACTTGTAGATATGAAAAAATTTCAGGGAAACGTTGTGCTTCATCAATAATCATCCCCTCTTTATGCTTTGTTAGAAACGCTTTAGGATCGTATTTTACAGCTGATAATGTAGAGGCATCCTCAAAATTGTAATATGGCAGTTCGGCAAATAGCTTTCTACAAAGTGTAGTTTTACCCGATTGACGTGGTCCAGTGAGCGTAAGTACAGAAAAATATTGAAAAATATTTTTAATTGATGACAATAATTGCCTGTCGATTAAAATGTTATCCATAACTTTGACAAATTTAAAGTTGTATTTTAAATTTTACACACTGCAAAGGTATAAAAAAATCTCCACCCTGCAATAGCAAAATGAAGATTTTTTATAATTATGAACCGAATATCATAAGCTATTAGGCAAATAATTATGAATTATGAATTATGAATTATGAATTCTTTATACTCTTCCCACGTTTTTCCTTGTTCAATCAACTTCAAATTCTCTTCCGAAATTATTACACGTTCCACTTGGTCGAGAGTGATTTTGCCCTGCAATGTAGGCTCGGCAAGCATTGTGCGCTCATACCACTCTGTTTCTTCATACGACTCGGTTGTTATCGAAATATATGTCAATCCACCAGCACTGCGTTTCGCCAAATCGTAGTCTTTAATCATAAATTTAGTAAAGTTGAATGCCGCCAAATCATACAACAATGCATTAAGGTTCACCGACTCGTTGCGTGGTATTAACAACAAATAGTGTGTCGTTTTCTTATCAGCCGAGAATGTCGCATTTTTCAACTCCTCGTCCACCATCTCCTCTTGTGCCAATTCCTCACGTTTTTCGAGTATCGAACCATGTGTCGTTCCTTGTTGCGCCTCACGTCCCTGACTCATCAATGCCAATATATCTTTACACATTGGCGTCACATCCGCCTGCGGATATTTCTCAACCAACTCTGTCAATGCCTGATAGAATGGCTCTTCCGCCTGTGTCTTGCCTATGCTCAACGCATTCAAGAACGCAAATTTTGGCATCAACGAACTCATCGAATAATTCTTAGCCATGTTATCATAATTGACAAACACACGATTGAATTCCCCTTTACTATACGCTACGTACGTATCGGCATAGAGCGAATCCTGCATTGCCAACATCTCTTTTGTACGTTCCAAATAGTCGGGTTGCGACAACACCGCAGCATATTTACTTTCTGGATATTCTGTCACAATCTTCTGACGATAAGTTTCTTGACCCTCTTTATCTTCCAACTTACCACACACGCGATAACTTGAATAATACCCCTCTAACTCTCTCGCATCCTTAGCAAATCGGCGTTGAAACTCCTGATATGTTTCAAGCGACATCGGATAGTCTGCCAATTTCTCGTCATAAATCCCTGCCATTGCATATAGTGCATCTGCTATAGCCACATTCGATGCTGCAATAGCGGCACTATCTTTTGGTATTTGCGATAGGTAATATTCTGGTTTATGATGCGCTGGCACACCATCGTCTATCTTCAGCTCATCAGATACAATAGGATTCCCATCTTCATCTAACTCCTCATTCCCCATTCCTAATTCCTCATTCATATCTGGTGCCGTACTTACCTTATTTGC
>JAZRJN010000158.1:0-4782 GCA_045645785.1 Candidatus Aphodosoma sp.
TTAAGATAGCGTTTAAGCCAATTGTACGAAATATTCATTTTTTTTAGACTATTAGTAGCGAGTAGCGAGTAACAAGACTTTAGCTTTTGCGTAATTATTTATGCCAATAGGCTCTCGCTACTCGCTACTAGTTACTAACTACTTAGTTATTATTTTTTCATTAAAGAATGCATAGCATCGCCAAGTATTTTTACACCTTTTTCTATAATTTCAGGGTTTACGTTACAGAATGAAACGCGAATGTGGCGGTTATCATGTCCGTCAGGTGTGAAGGCTGAACCTTTTACGAATACAACCCCATTTTTGCTACATTCGTCAAACAAAGCATCTGTATCTACGCCGTCTGGCAATCTGAGCCATACAAAGAAACCACCTTTTGGTTCAACAAATGTTGCTTCTGCTGGGCAATATTTTCTGATTGCTGCAACCATAGCATCGCGACGAATTTTGTATGTATCACGAAGATAAACTACATATTTGTCCATACGTCCTGAACGGATAAATTCGTATGCCAAAATTTGTGAGAATACAGGTGTACAAGCGTCCATTGATTGTTTTGCAATTTCTGCAAAATCATAGAGTTCGTTAGGAACAATCATCCAACCGATACGGAGACCTGGGCCAAAGATTTTTGAGAATGAGCTACAATAGATGAATTGTTGTTCATTTGGAGCGTATGCTTTCATTGGTTTGATGAGTTTAGCTGTCTCTTCATCGAAATACAAACGTCCGTAAGCATCATCTTCAAGTACCATTGTATCAGGATATTTAGCCATCATTTCAATGAATTCTTGACGACGTTTTTCGCTATATGTCAAGCCTGCAGGGTTGTGGAATGTTGGAGTGATGTAGATAAATTTAGGGTGAAGTTTCAATGCACGTTCAAGTTCTTCAATCACAATACCTTCATTGTCCAATGGAATACCGATTACTTGTGCGTTGTATGAGCAGAAAGCTCCAAGACTACCCACGAATACAGGGTCTTCTGTCAACATAATATCGTTAGGGTCAAGCATCAATTTTGCTACAATGTTCATTACTTGAGTTGAACCTGTAGTGATGATGACTTTGTTTTTAGTCATGTCAAAACCTTGAGCCTCTGATACTTTTTTAATTTCTTCAATGAGCAAACCAAGACCGTCAGTAGTACCATATTGCAAACCGATTTCCATCATTTTACGAGGTACAACTTGCACCATTTCGCGTACATCATCGATTGGAAACAAATCTTCGCCTGGCATACCACCTGCAAAAGAAATAATATTAGGATTTGCTACAACGCGCAACATTGCACGGATTGGACTTGGGCGAAAAGCCTCAACATTCTTTGAAAGTTTCATAATAGATTCGTGTTTTATGGATTAGTTATTAGTGTATTAGTTACTTTTATTTGGTAATTTAGAGTTTTGGAATGAGATTTATAATTTATAACTACTAGAATATCTCGAATCTCTAGCTTATTAATTCTCAACTCTCAATTCTCAATTCTCAACTCTCAATTCTCAACTCTCAATTCTCAATTCTCAACTCTCAACTCTCAATTCTCAATTCTCAATTCAAAGATTATCCTTTAAGCGATACAGTTCTGTTGAATACCAACTTACCATCTTTAGTGTCAAGGTCAGTGTTGAAATAACCGATTTTCAAGAATTGGTATTTATCGCCAGGTTTAGCATCTGCCAACGATTTTTCAACGCGAGCACCTGTGATAACTTTCATTGATTCTGGGTTCAACAAGTCGCGGAAGTCACCTTCTTCTGCCGAAGGATTTTCAACAGCAAACAATCTGTCGTAAAGGCGAATTTCTGCTTCAACGCTCGAATTCACATCTACCCAGTTGATTGTACTCTTCACTTTCTTGTTACCACCTTCTGTACCTGATTTAGTATTAGGGTCGTAAGTAGCATATACTGTTGTTACATTACCTTCAGCATCTTTTTCACAACCAGTTGCTTGAATGATATAAGCACCTTTCAAACGTACTTCACGACCACCAGGACTTAAACGATAGAAGTCTTTGTCTGCTTCTTCACGGAAGTCGCCACGTTCGATATATACTTCACGACCAAATGGCACTACACGTGTTCCTGCTGTTTCGTTGTCAGGGTTGTTTTCCATAACGAGGTCCTCTGTTGTGCCCTCTGGATAATTAGTGATGACCAATTTGATAGGGTCGAGTATAGCACATACGCGAGTAGCACGTGGTTTAAGGTCTTCGCGAGCAGCTGCTTCGAGAAGAGATACGTCGTTCAATGCCTCATATTTTGTATAACCAATTTTGTTGATGAATGCGCGGATACTTTCAGGAGTATAACCACGACGGCGAAGGCCGCAGATAGTTGGCATACGAGGGTCATCCCAACCACGAACTAATCCCTCTTGTACCAGTTGCAACATCTTACGTTTACTCATCACTGTATAAGTGATATTCAAACGGTTAAACTCTCTTTGTTTAGGACGATATTCGTCTGTTGCAAATTGGTCGAGATAGTAGTCGTATAGTGGACGGTGCACCTCAAATTCGAGTGTACATAACGAGTGTGTTACGCCTTCAAAGTAGTCTGATTGACCATGCGCAAAGTCATACATTGGATACACTTTCCATTGATTGCCAGTGCGGTGGTGTGGGTGCGATGTAATGATGCGATACATGATAGGGTCACGGAAGTGCATATTTGGGTGAGCCATATCAATTTTTGCACGCAAAATCATCGAACCGTCAGGGAACTCGCCTTTGCTCATGCGTTCGAAGAGGTCAAGGTTTTCTTCGATTGAGCGGTCGCGGTAAGGACTATTTGTACCAGGAGTAGTAGGCGTACCTTTTTGTTTTGCAATCTCTTCAGCCGATTGTTCATCAACATATGCTTTCCCCTCTTTGATGAAGCGAATAGCCAAATCATATAATTGTTGGAAATAATCCGATGCGTAATAAATATTTTCCCATTGATAGCCCAACCATTTGATGTCCTCTTGGATTGAATCTACATATTCAACATCCTCTTTCACAGGGTTAGTGTCATCAAAACGAAGGTTACATTTTCCACCGAAACGTTCAGCAATACCAAAGTCCAAGCAGATAGCTTTAGCGTGACCAATATGTAGATAACCATTTGGTTCAGGTGGGAAACGAGTTTGCACTCTACCTCCATTCAACCCTTTTTCTACATCGCCCATCACAATTTGTTCGATGAAATTCAAATTCTTTTTTTCTTCTTTAACGTCTGATTTAGTTGACATAATATCTATCTTTTTACTTAAAAAAACTATTTATCCATTTAATAGGCACCTTTATGTCTATCAACTCGCAAAGTTACAAAAAAATATTTAAAAACCATAATAAATTTATATGATTTTTTATAAAACTATTGATATCTACCCCTCTTGAATATTTAAGGTATTTATATCTTAGATTGTCTTGGATATTTAGATTTGCTAGATGCTTTTTGAATAACAAAAAAAGAGATGCAACTAAAAAATTGCATCTCTAAAAGATTTTGTGCGCAGGATGAGACTCGAACTCACACGGCCTTGCGACCACTACCCCCTCAAAGTAGCGTGTATACCAATTTCACCACCTGCGCAGGGACTATTAAATTTGTTGAGCGGAAAACGGGACTCGAACCCGCGACCCCAACCTTGGCAAGGTTGTGCTCTACCAACTGAGCTATTTCCGCAAAATTCTTTGAATTTTGCGAGATTTTTGCTTTGCTCAACAATTCAAGTGAACTTGATTGTTTTCGCTTGTTGCAAAAATTCCGCTTGGTTGCGTGTGAGGTTTAACTCTCATTTGCGGATGCAAAGTTACTGCTTTTTTTTGATATGACCAAATATTTTTGTAAATATTTTTATTTGTTTGTTAATTATATTGATTATCAGAGTATTTTGTTTTTGTGGTAGTTTGAGAAATGAGCTGTGAATGTTTGAAAATCGCTGAATTATCTTTTTTGCGCTTTATTTTTGGTTCTAAAAAATCGTGAATTTGTGCATTTTCACTGTAGAAAGGCTATATTTATAGTAAAAGTTCTTAGAAAAGTAAATTGTGCTTTGAATTATTGAATTTTAGAATTTGTAGTTTGTAGAGTGTCTATCGTTTTAGGGGATGACGGTGGAAAGGTTGTTAATCTTAAACGTCTATTTTTTTTAGAATAATGTCTATATTTTTAGGAAAAATGTCTATTTATTTATATTGGTGTCCGGTAAAAATAAACTCCGTAGGAGTGGTATATCACAGGCAGGGGTGTAAACCCCTGATGAGATGTTATATTTGTAAATTAGCGCCGTAGGTGCGACAGAGAGAACAACGTTAAATTGCTAATATATAACCATATATATTCTATCACCCCTCCGAGGTTTATTAATAAATGGATACTCTTATCAGGGGTTTACACCCCTGCCTATGTTCTTTCGTCCCTTTGGGCCTTGTAATACTACTCAACATAAAAAGCAAGCCCCTCTAACGAAATATACTTACATCTCCTTTGTTTATTAAGACTTTCTGCTATTATATTATTTTTTACCGGACACCAATAAATGATAATAGAAATTATAGTTTAAAGGGTTTGTAGTTTTGATTTTATGGTATAAAAAATAAGACCGACTGATTTAGTCGGTCTTATTGTGATATGCTATTAAATAATTTGTGATTATTTGTTAGCAGCTTCGAATTCTTGCATGCAAGCTACGAGAGCTTTAACTGATTCAACTGGACATGCGTTGTAGATAGAAGCACGGAAACCACCTACTGAACGGTGACCTTTGATACCTACCATACCGCGTTCTTTA
>JAZRJN010000159.1:0-5662 GCA_045645785.1 Candidatus Aphodosoma sp.
GCGATTGCGTCCTTTGTTGTTTTTGAGTGAATCAGGCAATGTGTCTTGATTGCCAAGACGGTGGTTATCGAGGAATGAGATACCTGAAATCCAGTTACCTTTGTCTAATTCTCCATGACCTTGTAGGTCGTTTTGGCGACCAGCAAAGTTCCACATAAAGTAGCGCCAATACATGAAATTGACTTGGTATGAGAAGAAGAAACGAAGGTTTTCGCCCATAGTTGGCATAACGAGAGTCTCTTGACGACCACAACGGTCAACAGTGATGCGTTTGCCTTTTACGTTACCCCATGTTTTATAAGCAGAAACATGATGTGATTGACCAGAATACATACGAGGGAATAGCATTTTGAATCGAGAGTCCATTTCGTAGCCAGTTTGGCGTTTGCCAAGATTTTCGTATGTATCTTTTTCATCGGCAGAAGTTTTTACTTTTTGTTGCCATATGGTCTTGCCATATTTAGCGCGAGGCACACACATGTTGCCTTGGATGTCAAGAATTTCAGGTGCTGAATACATCGCTCCGTAGAACAATGGACGGTCGCCATATTGTTCGCGGTTGAGGTATGATTGCAATGTGAATACATCTTCTGGTGAGTTTTGGTCCATAGGTGTATTTGCCATTGAGCGAATCACAATCATTGTGTAAGTAGAATAGCCGATGAGCATTACCATCGCACAAAGCACTATTGTGTTGAGCCAGTGGTAGTTCCACTCTTTTTTAACAAAGAGAAGGACCGACATTGCTGCAATAATCAAAATGCCAAGTATTACTCCGCTACCGAGGAATGGGATACCGAGCATAGTGAGAGCCGCAATGAATGAGATGCGTGCGCGGATTTCGTTTTTAATGGTTTGAGTTTCGTAAACAGCCCAAATAAGAATTGCTGCTGTGACGATGAGGTATATGACAACGCCACTATTGAAACCTAAACCACAAGTGTTTACGAAGAAAAGTTCGAACCAAGATGCCACTTTCACAAATCCTGGAATCATACCATAAAGTACGGCAGCAAGGATTACGACTGAAATTCCGAGAGCAATTATAGTGTTTTTGACATTGACTTCGTATTTTTTGAAATAATATACAAGTACGATTGCAGGGATAGTCAAAAGGTTGAGCAAGTGGACACCGATACTCAAGCCCATGAGGTAGGCAATCAGGATAAGCCAACGTGCTGCATGTGGCTCATCTGCAACGTCTTCCCATTTGAGAATACACCAGAAGACTACTGCAGTAAAGAGCGAAGAATAGGCATAAACTTCACCCTCGACAGCCGAGAACCAGAAAGTGTCTGAGAATGTGTAAGCTAATGAACCAACAAGACCTGCGCCAAGGATAGCGATGCCTTTGCCAAGGGTCATTTCGTCGCCATCTTTGAGTGTGATTTTGCGAGCAATGTGAGTGATGGTCCAAAATAAGAATAATATAGTGAACGAACTACACAAAGCCGACATAGCATTGACCATTGCTGCTACTTGAGTTGGGTCGGATGCAAAAAGTGAGAAGAGGCGACCTGTCATCATGAAGAATGGTGCTCCAGGTGGGTGACCAACTTCGAGTTTGAATGCTGAAGCGATGAACTCACCGCAATCCCAGAACGATGCAGTAGGCTCGATTGTGAGTAGGTAGGTTACTGTAGCGATGGCAAAAGACAACCAACCTACGATGTTGTTGTAAAGCTTAAAATTTTTCATATTTTAGAATGTTAGTAGCTAGTAGCGAGTAACGAGACTTACTCAGCTTCGCTTCGTTTTTATTTGTTTTAGAACATTAGAGTAAGATTATTTAATTCTCAACTCTCAATTTTATCGCCAAAGGCTCAAAGACCTTCGGTTCTCAACTCTCAATTCCTCATTCCTCATTCCTCATTCCTCATTACTAGGATAGTCAATCGTATAGTGCAATCCGCGACTCTCCTTGCGTGCAGTGGCTTGTTTAATGATGAGGTATGCCACTGATATACAGTTGCGAAGTTCGCATATATCGCGGCTAACTACCGAGCGTTCGAAGAGGCTCTCTGTTTCGCGGAACAATATTTCGAGGCGTGACATGGCACGTTTCAAACGGAGGTTAGAGCGTACGATACCTACATACGAACTCATAATTTGTTGTACCTCTTTGAGCGATTGAGTGATAAGAATCATCTCTTCTGGCAATCGAGTACCTTCGTCGTTCCACTGTGGAATAGCTTCGTTGATGGTTAAACTATCGAGAAGTGGAATAGCGTGTTCGGCTGCTGCATCGGCATATACTATGGCTTCGATGAGCGAGTTAGATGCTAAACGATTAGCTCCGTGAAGACCTGTGCATGAGCATTCGCCTGTTGCATAGAGACGATGAATGCTGGTTTCGGCATTTTCGTTCACTACGATACCACCGCAGAGGTAGTGAGCCGCAGGTGCCACAGGAATATATTGTTTTGTAATGTCGATGCCGTAAGAGAGGCATTTTTCGTAAATCATAGGGAAGTGCTCGCGAGTTTCATCTGCTGGTTTGTGTGTTACGTCGAGATAAACATGTTCTGACCCCGACACTTTCATTTCGTTGTCGATTGCGCGAGCTACGATGTCGCGAGGCGCAAGTGAGCCTCGTTTGTCGTATTTGTGCATAAATTCTTTGCCTTTGATTGTGCGTAGCACTGCACCATATCCACGCATAGCCTCTGTGATGAGGAATGAAGGGCGCACGCCAGGGTGGTAGAATGCAGTAGGGTGGAATTGCACAAATTCCATATCGCGTATCACACCACGTGCGCGATGCATCATAGCAATGCCGTCGCCTGTTGCCACGAGTGGATTAGTCGTTGTGTTGTAAACATTGCCGATACCACCAGTCGAGAGCATGGTTATTTTGCTCAAAAATGTGGTGATGCGGTTGCTACGAGTGTTGAGGGCATAGATGCCGTAGCACTCAATGTCTGGAGTTTTGCGAGTTACTATCTGACCGAGGTGGTGTTGTGTGAGGATGTCGATTGCAAAATAGTGTTCAAACACCTCGATATTTTTGTGTTGTTTGATGCGTGCGATGAGTGAACGTTGGATTTCTGCGCC
This sequence comes from Candidatus Aphodosoma sp., assembly GCA_045645785.1. Taxonomy (GTDB): domain Bacteria; phylum Bacteroidota; class Bacteroidia; order Bacteroidales; family Paludibacteraceae; genus Aphodosoma. The sequence goes on from JAZRJN010000159.1 coordinate 3,055, forward strand.
AGTCGAATCTTTGTGGTGCAATATGCGATGCTCCGAGTGTCCGCCTTCGCGGTGGAGGTCGAACGAGCCGTCAGGTGCTTTGTCGAAATCAACGCCCCATTCGAGCAATTGCTCAATCTGTTTTGGTGCGTTCATCACCACTTTTTCTACTGCCTTGAGGTCGCACATACCATCGCCAGCAATCAGCGTGTCTTGTATATGTTTTTCGTAATTATCTAATACTGGATTAGTTACAGATGAAATTCCGCCTTGGGCGAGAGCCGTATTAGCCTCGTCGAGGGTGCTCTTGCAGAGGATAGCCACTTTGCCTTTGTTGGCAACTTTGAGTGCGAAACTCATACCAGCTATACCACTACCAACGACTAAAAAATCAAATTTACGAATCATAAGGTTAGATATTTAGTATTTTAGTAGCGAGTAGCGAGAGTTACTCGCTATGTTTTTTTATTTATTATTTTAATACCGAATGGCTCTCGCTACTCGTTACTAAATTACTCGCTACTATAAATCATGCAAAGTTACAAAAAAATAGCGGTATAAGCATAACCTATACCGCTAAATTTTATTAAAAATGTATGGAATGTTTTGTGAAGTATAGTAATTTGATGCCGACAGGCTCTCGTTACTCATTACTCACTACTCATTACTCATTGAATTAAATGTTTTCCAACACGTGTGTGATAAGTTTCCAGAATTTTTCTGTGTCGGCAATGTGGAGACGTTCGTCAGGAGAGTGTACGCCACGCATAGTAGGACCAACGCTCACCATGTCGAGGTGTGGATATTTTTCGAGGAACAAACCACATTCCAAACCTGCGTGGATAGCTGTAATTTTAGCTTTTTTACCGAACAATTTTTCGTAAGTTTCAGCCACTACGTTAGCAATTGGCGATTTTGGATTTGGTTTCCAACCTGGATAACCATCGCCGTGTGTAGCTTTAGCACCTGCCAATACGAATACGCTTTCTACCATGTAAGCAGCATCTTTTTTGCTTGATTCAGTCGAGCTACGTTGGCTTGTTGTGATGAGGATTTGGTTATTTTCAATCATTTTCACTGCAGCGAGGTTAGTCGATGTCTCAACCAAACCTAGCATATCGTCGCTCATGCGTAATACTCCGTGAGGGCAAGCATAGAGAGCATAGATGAGGCGGTGAGTAGTATCTGCATCAATCATTGTAGCAGGGCGTTCGCAGCTGTCGATTGCTACTTTCACGCCAGCATCAGAAATTGCGTATTCAGCTTCGATTTCGGCAGCAAATGTGTTGGCACGCACTGTCAATTCGTGTTTGAAGTCTGCAGGAACAGCACATACTGCACTTGCCTCGCGAGCGATAGCATTGCGGAGGTTACCACCTGTGATAGAAGCCACTTTCAAGTCTGTAGCTTTAGCGATTTGCCACATGAAGCGGTTCAAAATCTTATTTGCATTACCACGGTTTGAGTGGATGTCGCCACCTGAGTGACCGCCTTGAAGACCATTCACTGTGATTGTGAAATAGAACAATCCCTCTGGCATAGCCTCTTCTTTGTAGTCGAATGTTACAGTAGTATCGATACCACCAGCGCAACCGATAAAGAATTCGCCATCATCTTCTGAGTCGAGGTTGAGCAATACTTCGCCTTTAAGCAATTGTGGGTCAATAGCAAAAGCACCAGTCAAACCTGTTTCTTCATCAACAGTGAAAAGACATTCCAATGCAGGGTGTTTCAAGTCGTTGCTTGCGAGGATAGCCAATTCAGTAGCCATACCGATACCATTGTCTGCACCGAGAGTTGTACCTTTAGCTTTTACCCATTCGCCGTCGATATATGGTTGAATAGGGTCAGTGTCGAAGTTGTGTTGTGTATCGTTGTTTTTCTCACACACCATGTCCATGTGTGATTGAAGAATCACTTTTTTGCGGTTTTCATAACCAGGAGTTGCAGGTTTGCAAATCAAGACGTTACCAGCAGCATCAGTGCGAGTTTCAAGGTTATGACGTTTACCAAATTCTTGCAAATAAGCAATCATTTTCTCCTCTTTTTTCGATGGGTGAGGAATTTGACAAATCTCATAGAATTCTTTCCAGAGACGTTCTGGTTGAAGTGTTCTAATACTCATAGTGTTAGTTATTAATGATTAATTGTTGATTGTTGTCGAAAGTTAGATATAGTTTGTAATTTTATATTTGTTTAATTCTATAAAGTGCAAAGGTACAAAAAATATTTGAAATGTAAAAATTGAAATGTAAAAATTGCTAATCCTATTCTCAAATATTCATTCTCCATTCTTTATTTGCTTATTTAACAAAAATTATGAATTGTGAATCATGAATTATAAATTAAATTAATTATCTTTGCGATAAATTTATTATGTTGCGTTTAAACTTGTTAAAGTGCTAAAAACTACATTGTTGACATTGGGTATGTCGTTGTTGATATTGCTTATTGCTATATTGGCTATGGCTTTTCGTCCTCTTTTTTTAAAAAAAAGATTTCCAAATATACATATTGGAGGTAATAAGGCACTAAAAGATCGCGGAATAACTTGTGCTACATCGCAAGATCGCGAAGCGCAAAATCAAAATAAAACAAAGCAGTATAAACGTGCCTAAAACAATAATTA
>JAZRJN010000160.1:0-1945 GCA_045645785.1 Candidatus Aphodosoma sp.
TTCTCAATTAAGAAAATATGCTTACACTAAAAATGATTTTGGAGAACCGCGAAGATGTGGTTCGTCGTTTGGAGAAAAAACATTTTGCTGCTGCGGCAGAGATGATTGATAACGTAATTGCGGCAGATGCTCGTCGTCGTGCAGCACAACAAGAATCGGATGCTATGCAGGCTCAGATGAATCAATACGCAAAAAGTATTGGAGGTTTGATGAAAGAGGGTAAAAAAGAAGAAGCCGAAGCAGCTAAAGCCGAAGTGGCAAAATTGAAAGAGAAAAGTGCTCAATTGAAAACCGCAATGGAAGAGGCAGAAAATGAAGTACGCAACCTCTTATTGCAAATTCCTAACGTGCCAAATGACTCAGTGCCAGAAGGTCGTACTGCCGAAGATAATATCGTAGAGCGTCAAGGTGGCGAAAATCCTGTGTTTGAAGGTTTCGAACCACTTCCTCACTGGGAGTTGGCAAAAAAATACGACCTTATCGACTTCGAAATGGGCGTAAAAATCACAGGTGCGGGTTTCCCTATCTATAAAGGTAAAGGCGCTCGTCTTCAACGTGCTTTGATTAACTTCTTCCTCGATGAAGCTCGCGAAGCTGGTTATCTTGAAGTAGAACCTCCATACGTTGTAAACGAAGCAAGTGGTTATGGTACAGGTCAATTGCCAGATAAAGAGGGTCAAATGTATCACGCTACAGCTGATAATCTATATCTTATCCCAACAGCAGAGGTGCCTGTAACAAATATTTTCCGTGATGTGATTTTGAGTGAGAAAGAGTTGCCTCAAAAAATGTGTGCTTACTCAGCTTGTTTCCGTCGCGAAGCTGGTTCGTATGGTAAAGATGTGCGTGGTTTGAACCGTTTGCACCAATTTAATAAAGTGGAAATCGTACGTATCGACAAACCCGAACACTCATACGAAAGTCTTGATGAGATGATTGCTCACGTAGAGAATTTGGTTAAGAAACTCGAATTGCCTTATCGTATTCTTCGTCTTTGTGGAGGCGATATGAGCTTCACTTCTTCTATCACATTCGACTTCGAAGTATATTCGGCTGCACAACAACGTTGGTTAGAGGTCAGCTCTGTTTCTAACTTCGAAAGTTATCAAGCTAACCGTTTGAAATGTCGTTATAAAACAGCCGAAGGTAAAACTGAACTTTGCCATACATTGAATGGTTCGGCATTGGCATTGCCTCGTATCGTGGCTGCATTGCTCGAAAATCATCAAACAGCCGAAGGTATTCGCATCCCTAAAGCCCTCGTTCCTTACTGTGGATTTGAAATGATTGATTAATTTATTTCTCTTACTGAATATTTTTTCTCACGGAATTCACTGATAACACGGAAAATATTATTTAATTTTGGAACTCGCTCTTTGACTATGTCAAAGTCGCTCGACAGATCACACGGAATTTATGTTATAAGAAGATTTAACATATAAAATTAGAGGAGCTATATTTGCAGTTTATAAAGAATTAGGTCCAGGTTTATTAGAATCAATTTATGAAGCTGCATTGGTTTATGAATTGAGAAAAAGAGAATTGAGTGTTGAGCAACAAAAAGAGTTAAAAGTGTATTATGATGGTGTTATTTTACCTGTAGATTATAAAATAGATTTATTGGTAGAAAATAAAGTTATTGTCGAGTTGAAATCAGTAAGTGAATTAAAAGATGTATATTTCAAACAACTACTCACCTATTTAAGAATAACTAATAGACGTGTAGGGTTATTGGTTAATTTTAATACAAATGATATTACACAATCAATAAAACGTGTAGTATTATAGCAATAAGCGAAGCGATATTGCTTCCGTGTGTTCCGTGTATTCCGTGAGAAAAATAATATCTGTGAGACAATATGGCGAAAGATAAGAAAGTATATGTATGTACAGCGTGTGGAGCTGATTACCCAAAAGCATACGGCAAATGCCCTGCTTGTGGACA
>JAZRJN010000161.1:0-25117 GCA_045645785.1 Candidatus Aphodosoma sp.
ATTGGGTTAACTTGGCAAATGACTTGTTTCAAGATAATATATCTACAGAAAATCAGCGTATTACTACTACGCCTTCTCATTATGCATATATTAAAATAGCTGAAGGTTGTAATCGTACTTGCTCATATTGTGCAATTCCGATTATTACTGGTAAATATAAATCTCGAACTATAGAGTCTATTGTTGAAGAAGTTAAAATGTTGGTGGCTAATGGAGTGAAAGAGTTTCAACTTATAGCACAAGACTTGACTTTTTATGGTTACGATTTGTATAAGACTAATAAGTTAGCAGAGTTAGTTCAAACTATCGCTAATATTCCAGGAGTAGAGTGGTTGCGTCTTCATTATGGTTATCCAAACCAATTCCCATACGAAATATTAGATGTAATGCGCAATAACGCAAATGTTTGTGCATACATGGATGTGGCATTGCAGCATATCTCTAACAATGTATTGACTCTTATGCGACGTAATGTAACAAAAGAGGAGACGTATGCTTTTGTGCGCCGTTTGCGTGAAGAGGTGCCTGGAATACATTTGCGTACAACACTTCTTGTTGGGCATCCAGGTGAGACTGATGAGGACTTTAATGAGTTGATGCAATTCGTTCGTGATATGCGATTTGAGCGTATGGGTGCATTTGCTTATTCTGACGAAGAGGGTACTTATTCTAATTTGAACTATAATGATGATGTTCCTGCTGAAATTAAGCAAGAAAGGGTAGATAGTTTGATGGAACTTCAAGCGCAGATTTCAGAAGAGATAAATGCTCTGAAAGTAGGGAAAACTTTTAAAGTGATAATTGATAGAGAAGAAGATGATTTTTATGTAGGACGCACAGAATATGATTCACCTGATGTAGATGGAGAGGTGTTGATTATTAAAAATAAACAGTTGGAAATAGGTGATTTTTATCAAGTGAAAATTACAGAATCAGATATGTATGACCTTTATGGAGAAGTATTATGAATAATAAAGAGTTTCAAATAGAGTTGGCTCGACGTTTAGGGGTGCCTCAAAAACGTTCTGCCGAATTGATAAAAGGTTATGTTGATACATTAGTGCAACAATTGGCTGATGCCGATGAGTTGCCTTTGTTGTCTATAGGTACGTTTGAAGTTAAACAAAAAGAGCAGCGTATTATTGTTAATCCATCATCAAAAAAACGTATGCTTGTGCCTCCAAAATTGGTGTTGAATTTCAAACCATCATCGGCATTGAAAAATAAGTGTAAAGAAGTGAAATAGGAGAGGATATTATGGTTAAAATTACAAATTCAAATATATTATCAGTATTTCGTAAGCAACTCGGTATATCTAAAGCTGACGAAATGGCTTTTGCTGAAGCTTTTCAATCTATATTTGAAGAGGCTCTTTTACGAGATAAAATATTGAAAATAGGTGGCCTTGGTACTTTTAAGTTAATCCCTGTCGAATCTCGTAAAAGTGTGAATATCAATACAGGTGAAGAGATTGAAATAGCAGGGCATTATAAACTCACTTTCACTCCTGATACATCACTTAAAGATAAAGTCAATGAGCCACTTGCACATCTCGAAACTGTAGAATTAGATGCTGATGTTCTTGAAATTCTAACAGTAGAGATGCAAAATATAGTATCTTTAAAAATTGAACAGTCTGCTGATTATTTTGCTCTTCAAGAAGAAAAAGAACAATTACAAGACGATCCTCTACAAAAGTTAGCTAATCAGGCTCTTGAATTAAAAGATATTTTAGCAGATATACAAGGATTATCTGTTGTTGAAAGTGTACTTTCTGACGAGTCTGATTCATCCGACTTGTCCAACCAGTCTGGCTCGTCTGATAATTCTAACCAATCAGCCCAATCCACTCCAATCCAAGAAACTCCAAAGCAACCAGAACCAATCTCAGCTCGTGACGTAATAGCAGAACTTAATCGTGAAGATATTGCGCCAATCAGTAATAAATCAAAGTTTTGGATCTGGATTGCAGTTATTTTAGGACTTTCAATAATTGGTTTATTGGTTTATCAAAATCGAGATTTCTTTGTGTCGTCAGAGGAAGTTGTTGAAATTCTTGAGAAGGCAGTAGTGGTAGAAGAATCTTCTGAAGTAAGTGAAATAGATTTTTCTGATGCATCTGATACATCTGATACATCTGACCCATCTGACATGTCAGACATGTCAGACTCGTCCGATTTTTCCAACAACCCTCTCTACTCTGATAAATTTTCGGATATCTTTAATATTAAACGCGAATACACTGAATTTATTGATACTGTTACTTTAAATGAAGGTAGTCGTTTGACATGGATTTCGCTCAAACAATACGGTCATCGCGATTATTGGGTATATATCTATGAGGCAAATCGTGATATCGTTAAAAATCCAAATGCGATTAAAATAGGTACAAAACTTCGTATTCCTAAACTTGCACCTGAATTAATTGATGCAACTAATCCTGAAACTATCGAATATGCACGATATTTGCATGATATTTATGTGAAAAAGTAATAAAACGGGAACTTTTGAGGTTCCCGTTTGTTAAATAAATCTAAAACAAACATTTTTTAACTTATTTGATGCTATTTATTTGCAGTTAAAATGTTAATTTTGCAGTTGGATTTAAATATATTGTCTAAAAATTAAACAAAAATATATTATGAGTTTTAATAGCGTTGATATTAGAGAATTAAACGAACGTATCGAACGTCAAAGTGCGTTTGTTGATGCCCTCGTAATGGGTATGAATCAAACAATTGTTGGACAAAAACACCTTGTAGAATCACTTCTTATTGGGCTTTTGTCTGATGGTCACGTACTTCTCGAGGGTGTACCTGGTTTGGCAAAAACATTGGCAATTAAAACTTTGGCACAACTCATAGATGCTGACTATAGTCGTATTCAGTTTACGCCAGACTTGTTGCCAGCCGATGTAGTTGGTACAATGATTTATAGTCAAAAAAACGAAAATTTCGACATTAAAAAAGGTCCAGTATTTGCCAATTTTGTGCTTGCCGATGAGATTAACCGTGCTCCTGCTAAAGTGCAAAGTGCGCTTCTCGAAGCTATGCAAGAGCATCAAGTGACTATTGGTGAAGAGACATTCAAACTTCCTGAACCATTCCTTGTGCTTGCTACTCAAAACCCTATCGAACAAGAAGGTACATATCCACTTCCTGAGGCGCAAGTTGACCGTTTCATGCTCAAAGTGATTATCACATACCCTCAACGCGAAGAAGAACGCCAAATCGTAGCAGCCCACCTTCGTGGTGGATTTAATCCTGTGAAACCAATTCTCAAAGTTGAAGACATCATTGAGGCTCGTAAGGTGGTGCGTGAAGTCTATATGGACGAAAAAATCGAACGCTATATCGTTGACCTTGTGTATGCTACACGTTTTCCTGAAGAATACGGTTTGAAAGACCTCAAAGGTATGATTTCTTTTGGTGCATCTCCTCGTGCATCTATTAATCTTGCGTTGGCTGCTCGTGCATACGCTTTCATCAAACGTCGTGGTTATGTAATTCCAGAGGATGTTCGTGCTGTGTGTCATGACGTATTGCGCCATCGTATAGGATTGTCTTATGAGGCAGAGGCTAACAACATGACTTCTGAGGAAATCATAAATGAAATCCTTAATGCAGTCGAAGTACCTTAGTGGTCAATTTAAAGGTAAATTAAAAAATATAAAACGAGCGAAGCGAGTAAGTCTCGCTACTCGCTACTTATTACTCGCTACTATTTATTTTGGAAACAAGTGAATTATTAAAAAAAGTACGCCGTATTGAGATTAAAACTCGCGGATTGTCAAATAATATCTTTGCAGGCGAATATCACACTGCCTTCAAAGGTAAGGGTATGACATTCTCCGAAGTGCGTGAATATCAGTATGGTGACGAAATACGTACTATCGATTGGAACGTTACAGCGCGCTTCCGAAAACCTTTCGTAAAGGTCTTCGAAGAAGAACGCGAACTCACTGTAATGCTTCTCATCGACGTATCTGCATCGCGTCAGTTTGGTACAATATCTGCTATGAAGCAAGATGTTATCACCGAACTCGCTGCAACACTTGCTTTCTCTGCTATTCAAAATAACGATAAAATCGGTGTTATCTTTTTCAGCGATAAAATCGAAAAATTTATACCACCTCAAAAAGGACGTAAACACATTCTCTACATAATTCGTGAATTGATTGATTTTCAACCCGAAAGTTCTACTACCGACATCACAAAGGCTTTGCAATATTTCACTAACGTAATCAAAAAACGTTCAACAGCCTTTCTCATAAGCGACTTTATCGACGATAATCTTTCGCAAGATGCTCTTACAATTGCCAATCGCAAACACGATTTAGTTGCGTTCCAAATTTACGACCGTCGCGATGCCGAACTTCCTGATGTTGGGCTTATTAAGATGAAAGATGCCGAAACAGGCGAACGTATTTGGGTTGATACATCCTCTCGAAAAGTTAGAATGATGTATAAAAATATTTGGGACGAACGTCGTCTTCGTCTTCAGCAGATGATAAGTAAAGCAGGTGTCGATAGCGTTACAATGGAAGCAAGCGAAGATTATGTAAAAGCTCTAATGCGCCTCTTTAAGATGCGTACCTAAGTTCTCTTACTTATGAAAAGATTACTAATAATATTATTATGCATCGTGCATTGTGCATTGTGCATTGATATAAAATCTCAAGTAGTTGTCTCTGCCGATATTGACTCCGTACAAATGTTCATCGGGCAGCAGGCAAAACTCTCTATACAAGCCATTCAACCACAGGATTATACTTTGCAATTCCCTGTTTTTTCTGATACAGTAGTCTCTAATTTAGAGTTAGTTTCTACTCTCAAACCTGATACTGTGCAGTTAGACAATGAACGATTGCAAGTTACTAATAGTTACATCGTTACATCGTTTGATTCTGCATTGGTCTATATGTCAGGTTTTGACGTCCTTGCAGGAGAAGAGGTATATACTACTAATCCATTGTCAATCAAAATAGTAGATATGCCTATTGATACTACTCAACAGGCTATTACAGATATTAAAGATGTCTATAATCCACCGATTGATTGGATGTTCTACCTTACAATTGTAGGTTCTATTCTCTTGGCTTTACTTCTAATCGCACTTGTGCTTTATTTGGTTAATAAATATCTTAAGTCGCGCGAAAATAAAGAAGAAGTGGTCGTTGAACCAATCGATCCTCGTAAAGCTCACGAAATAGCATACGAAGAATTGGAATTATTAAAGCAAAAGCAACTTTGGCAAGCTCAACAATTCAAGGCTTATTATACAGAACTTACTGAAATTCTTCGTCGCTATATATCAAATCGTTACGACATTGATGCGATGGAGCAAACCTCCGATGAGGTAATGACAGAATTTCGTCAAAATAAAGAACTTCGTGAGAAAAAAGAAGAAATAAAACTATTGGCTGATGTATTGCAACTTGCCGATTTAGTCAAATTTGCTAAGTGGCAACCTCTCCCTGACGAGTGCGAACGTTCATTCCACCAAGTCACTCAATTCATCGACCAAACAAAAGAAGTTATTATCGAAGAAAATAATAAAGCTTAAAGTTTGAATAAGAAAGATAGCTTTCAATTTTCAATTTTCAACTTTCAACTTTTAAATATGCTTTTTAACAATCCCGAATATCTCTGGTTATTATTGGTGCTTGTACCGATGATTGCTTGGTATGTTTTTAAACAATATCAAGCTGATGCAAGTTTGCAAGTATCTTCAACCGAGCCATTTCATAAAATGCCTAAAACACGCAAACACTATCTTTTTCATCTTGTGTTTGCTCTTCGTTGTGCGGCATTGTTTTTTCTTGTAATTGCAATTGCACGTCCTCAATCTACCAATAGTTTTCGTAGCGAATCTACCGAAGGTATCGACATCATGTTGTCGCTCGATATTTCTGGTACTATGTTAGCAGAAGACTTGAAACCTAATCGTTTAGAGGCAGCAAAAGAGGTGGCAACTAAATTTATTGCCGACCGTCCTGACGATAATATCGGTTTGGTTGTATTTGCTGGCGAAAGTTTTACACAATGTCCGCTTACTACCGATCATGGTGTACTCATCAATCTTTTGAATGCCGTTCAGTTTGGTGTTATTGAAGATGGTACAGCTATTGGACTTGGACTTGCCAATGCTGTCAATCGTATTAAAGATAGTCAGGCAAAGTCAAAAGTAATCATTCTTCTTACCGACGGTTCAAACAATCGTGGCGATATTGCCCCTCTCACAGCGGCTGAAATTGCCAAGAAATTTGGTGTCAGAGTATATACTATTGGTGTTGGTAAACAAGGTATGGCACCATATCCATTCCAAACTCCTATGGGTATTAGATATCAAAACGTACCTGTTGAAATTGATGAAGGTGTATTGCAACAAATTGCAAAAATGACAGGAGGTAGCTATTTCCGTGCTACTGATAATGCCTCTCTTGGTGCTATTTATGGCGAAATTGACCAAATGGAAAAAACAAAACTTCAAGTACGCGAATATAAAAAACGTAATGAAGAATTTTTCCCTTATTTACTCACTGCATTTTTACTACTTGTAATAGAAATTCTAATTCGCAACACAATTCTTCGCCGTTTACCTTAAAATAGGGAACAAGGAATAGGGAACAAGGAATAGGGAATAATAGATAACAGATAAAAATATATTGAAAGCAAGGTAACCCACTGTTCTCCCCATGTTTTAGGGGGAGTCCCCGAAGGGGGAGGGGTTAAAATTCTCAACTTTCAACTTTCAACTCACAAAAGTATGCGTTTCGCAAATCCACATATATTTTGGCTTATAGCAGTAGTTGTTGCACTGATTGCTATATTTATCTACGGAGTTTACATTCAACGTCGTAAACTTCGTCGTTTTGGTAATGTTCAATTATTAAGTACTCTCATGCCTAACGTTTCATATATACGTCCTCAAGTTAAGTTTTATATGTTGGTAGTGGCATTGATATTACTTGTTTTTGCATTGGCTCGTCCACAAATTGGTTCTAAATTAGAAAAAAGAAAAACCGAAGGTATTGAAGTGATGATTGTGCTTGACGTTTCTAATTCTATGTTGGCTACCGATGTGGCTCCGTCTCGACTCGAAAATGCCAAAATGATGCTTTCAAAACTTATCGACCAGATGCCTGACAATAAGGTTGGATTGATTGTCTTTGCTGGTGATGCTTTTGTTCAACTTCCTATTACTGCCGATGGTGTCTCGGCTAAGATGTTCTTATCCAATATAACTACCAAATCTGTTCCTAATCCAGGTACTGCTCTTGGTACGGCTATCGATTTGGCAATCAAATCTTTTGGTGAAGAGAATAAGGACAAAGGACGTACTATTATTTTGCTTACCGATGGCGAAAACCATGAAGATGATGCCATTGCAGCTGCAAAATTGGCTCGTGAAAAAGGCATTATGGTTAATGTCGTAGGTTTTGGTTCTCCTCAAGGTGCGCCAATTCCAGTGCAAGGTACAATGTCGTTTTGGAAAGATAAAGAGGGTAATGTTGTAGTTTCTAAACTTAATGAGCAAATGGGGCAACAAATAGCACAAGCTGGCGATGGTGTATATGTGCGTGCCGATAATTCAAATATTGCTTTGCGTACTATTTCAAAACAATTATCTCAAATACAAAAAGGTGAAATTCAAACAACTGCTTTTGCCGATTATGCCGATAAATTCTATATTTTTGCATGGATAGCATTCTTCATTCTTGTTATAGAGTTCTTTATCCTTAATCGTCAAAACAAACAGTTGAATAAATATAAGTGGTTTTAAGCAATGAAAAGATATATTATTTTGATATTTATGCTTTTACCGATGTTGGCATTATTTGCTCAAAAAGAGAGCCGTAATGTCAATAGTGGTAATAAACAATATAAGAAAGAGAAGTTTGTTGAGTCTGAAGTAGAGTATCGTAAAGGTTTAGAGCAAAACAATTCAAGCTTTTCTGCTAATTTCAATCTCGGTGATGCTCTTTATCGTCAAGAAAAATATGAAGATGCAGCTGAGCAATTCGAAAAAGCAGCTGCGCTTGCTGGCGATAATAAAGAGCGTATTGCTGCGGCTCATCACAATAGAGGCAATTCGTTGCTTCAAACTCAAAAGTTTGCAGAGGCAATAGATGCTTATAAAGAGGCTTTGCGTCATAATCCTGAAGATCACGACACTCGCTATAATCTTGCTTATGCAAAGAGATTATTACAGCAACAACAGCAGCAACAACAGCAGCAAAATCAACAACAAGAGCAAAAGCAGGAAGAACAGAAACAAGATCAACAACAGCAACAAAATCAGCAAGAAGAACAACAACAGCAAGAGCAACAACAATCTCAACCTCAAGAGCAAGGTATGTCGAAAGAAAATGCTGAACAAATTCTTCAAGCTCTACAAGAAGACGAAAAACAAACACAAGAAAAAGTAAAAGAGCAACAAGCTCAAAAAGCAAAACGCTACCGCGTCGAAAAAGATTGGTAATATGAGTGTTGAAAGTTGAAAGTTGATGGCGTCGAAGACGTCCAACTATGCTTAACCGCTGGTGACTGAGTTAAAACGAAGGAACCTGCGGATAGAGAATGACTAAATAAAATACGTCCCCAAGGGGGGCGAACAATAAAATATGAATATGAGTTTAAAAAAATTATTAATATTAACAATCATTCTTTTCACCTCATTAGCCTTATTTGCTGATGAAGTGAATTTTACAGCATCTGCGCCGCAACGTGTTATTGTAGGTCAACCATTTCAATTGGTCTTATCTATCAATGAGAATGGTAAAGACCTTCGTTTGCCTGATGTTAAAGGATTTGAAATTATCGCAGGTCCATATACTTCTACAAGTAGTAGCACATCGTGGGTAAATGGTAAAATGACTTCTTCTAAAGAGGTTCGTTACACCTATACTTTATTGCCTCAAAAAGAGGGTGATTATCAAATTCAACCTGCGACTATTGTCGTAAAAAAGGAGAAATATTATTCTAATGTTCTTAATATAAAAGTATTACCAGAAGATAAAACTTCTCAATCGCAACAACAAGGAAACTCGCAATCAGGACAAATACGTCAATCTCAATCAATTACGGCTGATAATCTTTTTATTCGTCCTATTGTCTCTCGTACAAAGGTAAAGGAGCAGGAGGCTTTACTTCTTACTTATAAATTGTATGCTCGTGTTGATGTAACTAATATTCAATCTCCTAAATTTCCTGATTTTAAAGGCTTTTTAGTGCAAGAAATTGAGTTGCCACAAGATCGCACAATGCAACCTGATAATTATGAGGGTGTAAATTATTATACATACGATTTGCGTAAAGTATTGTTGTTTCCTCAAGAAACAGGTAAAGTTACTATTGAGCCGATGACGTGTGATGTAATTGTGCGTGTACGTTCTACACAACAACGTCCTCGTAGTTTCTTCGATGATTTCTTTGATACTTATCAAGAGGTCGCTAAAACTGTTACTACATCAAAAGTAAATCTTACGGTAGAACCGCTTCCACAGCCCAAACCTGTTGATTTCTCGGGTGTTGTTGGTAAGTTGTCTTTATCTACTAAAGTTTCTGCTACCGAAGTAGAGGCTAATCAGCCTATCACAATTACACTAAAATTGCAAGGTTCAGGCAATCTAAAAATGCTTAAAAATCCTACTTTGCAATTTCCTCAAGACTTCGAAACATACGAACCTAAGGCTACTAATAATTTTACAACAGGTAACACAGGACTCTCTGGTTCAAAAACTATTGAATATCTTGTTATTCCTCGCCATGATGGTGATTTTGTTATACCTGCAACTACAATTAGTTATTTCGACGTAGCATCAGACTCTTATAAAACTTTATCTACCGACGCAATCAATATTCGTGTTAATAAAGGTGCTCAAACCGTATCTAATTCGCCTGTAGTAACCAATTTCACTGGGCAAGAGAAGGTTGAAGTTTTGGCAACTGATATTCGTTATATCAGTACAATGACTCCAAATCTTCGTCCTGCTGAGCGTTTTATTGCTGGTACGCTATTATTCTGGTTGTTTTACATTGTTTCTTTGGTTGTTACAGTAGGACTTATTATTATTTTCCGTAAGCAAGCTCGCGATAATGCCAATGTCGCTTTGATGCGCAATAAGAAAGCAAACAAAGTAGCACGTCGTCGTCTTAAAGTTGCAGAACGAGAATATAAAGCAGGTAATAAAGATGTATTTTACGATGAAATCCTTAAAGCACTTTGGGGATATTTGTCAGATAAATTGTCAATCCCTGTTAGCGAACTTAACAAAGATAATATCTCTCTTCGTTTGTCGCAACGAGGTGTATCTGAGGAAGTAATAACTGAGTTTATGAAGCTTCTCAACGATTGTGAGTTTGAACGTTATGCGCCTATCGGTGACAAACAATCGGCAATGGATCATGCCTTCAATGAAACTATCAAATTTATTTCAACCTTCGAAAATACAATTAAGAAGTAAATTGATAATTTAATATGTTTTCTTGTCTTCCTGTCAAAAAAAATAAAATAGAATGAAAAAGATATTTTTACTATTAATTGTGCATTGTGCATTACTCCCTGCGGTCGTGATTTTTGCTTCGCTCGGCAATCCAAGCAACCTTGATTGCTCTCGCTTATCGCAAAAATTGTGCATTGGGTTTTCTTCATTGAATGCTCAAACCACTCTCGATGGTGGTTGGAAAAGAGCAGAGGAGTTATATGCTGCTAAACAATATGTTGAGGCTGCTGATGCGTATGCCGAAATGTTCCAATATGGAGAATCTGCTACACTATATTATAACTATGCCAATGCGCTTTACAAGTCCAATCAAATAGGTTTGGCTATTCTCAATTATGAACGAGCTTTGCGTCTTGACCCTACAAATGAGGATATAAAATTCAATCTTGAATTTGTAAACAAGATGAAGACTGATAAGATAGAACCACTTGAAAAATTCTTCATGTCAGAATGGTTAGATGCCTTGGGTCGATTGTTCACATCAAACGAGTGGGCATACGCAAGTATCATTAGTTTCATTGTCATGCTTGTTTTGGTATTGCTTTATCTTTTTGGTCGCAAGGTATGGTTGCGTAAAACAGCATTTTTCTCTGCTTTCTTCTTGTTATTGTTTTCTATCGTTACAATGGTTTATGCTTTCAAAATAAAGAATCTTGTAGAGAATAATCCAGAAGCGATAGTTCTTGCTGGCACAGTTTCAGTAAAAAGTAGTCCCGATGATAGTGGTACAGAGGTGTTTGTTATTCATGAAGGTACCAAAGTCAATGTACTTTCAACACTCTCTACTTGGTCAGAAGTACGTCTTGCTGATGGCAATGTAGGTTGGCTTCAATCATCTACAATCGAAAAAATTTAAGAAATTTGAAAGTTGAAATTTTAAATGTGAAAATTCTTTTATTTTAACATTCAACTCTCAACTTTCAATTCTCAACTCTTATATGTTTCTTTCAACTCTTGATACCTCGTTAACTTTAGCAATAAATAGTTGTCATAGTCCATTCTTTGACAACTTTTTCTATATCTATACACAAACGTGGACGTGGCTACCTGCTATTGTCGTTTTGCTTGTGTGGATGTGGCGTAAGTGGGGTGTGCGGTCGTTGTATGTTGTGGTAGGTATTGCTTTGTGTATATTATTGTCTGACCAAATATCATCATCGTTATTAAAACCATTAGTGGCACGTTTGCGTCCAACTCATAATCCCGAAATAGCCTCTATGATTCATACCGTTAATGGCTATCGTGGCGGATTATATGGTTTTGTATCATCACATGCCGCCAATGCCGCTACTTTTGTTACATTTACGGCACTCATATTTCGTAATAATATTTATACTATTTTACTCTCATTATGGACATTCCTAACAGCATATTCGCGCGTCTATCTCGGAGTACATTATGTAGGAGATGTTCTTTGTGGCGCATTAATAGGTGTGTTGGTGGGAATGGGAGTATTTTTTCTATTGAAACTATTATTAAGTAAGGGGTTAAAATAAAAAAGAGTGATTAGATTTTTGCTAATCATTTTTTTATTTAACGTCAGTTCAATATAAAATGACGGAGGGTATCCGTGTTATCTAACATGCAAAACTTTGTGGGCGCACATATTTTCCCCCTGTTTTAGGGGGAGTACCCGTAGGGGGAGGGGGTACTTTATAATGTATAATTTTGTTCTACAAATTGCACAAATTTTCACAAATTTAGTTTTGTGTTTATTTGTGAGAAAATAAATTTATGCCGAATATTATATAATGAACGTTTTATAGTACATTTTTTAATTTTCAACTTTCAATTTTCAACTTTCAAATTTTAACTCGTTTCATGTTTTATAGCATGTTTTGAAAAATAATTGTAAAATTATTTGGCAGTATAAAAAAAAAGTCTTACATTTACAACATCAAATAAATTAAACTTAATACTAATCTCTAATACTTATTTATTATGGTTAAAACAATCACATTTAACGAATTGCGTCGTATTAAAGATTCATTGCCAGATGGTTCAATGCAACGTATTGCCGACGAATTAGGTCTTTCTGCAGAAACAGTACGTAATTATTTTGGTGGTCACAACTATCAAGATGGTTCTGGTTGTGGCGTTCATATTGAACCAGGTCCTGATGGTGGTATGGTACAATTGGATGATACAACTATTCTTGAAATGGCTCAAAAAATCTTAGAAGAAACACACTAAGAATAGACGCATTACAATAAAATAAACGAGGATTACAAATAGCAATATTAGTAATCCTCGTTTATTTTAGTTACTAGTTAGTAGTTACTAGTTATAGTCGGACCTGTCGGACTAGTCGGACGTGTCAGACAAATTCTCAACTCTCAATTCTCAATTCTCAACTCAATTATGCTTATTTCTGCAGGCATGCCTAATCTGAATGGAATTCCTACATATCCTAATCCACGTGATACGAATAGGTATTGACTACCTTCTTGATATAATCCATCCCATTGGTCGAAAATCCATTGAGATGGAGACCATTTGAATCTACCTAAATCAATACCCATTTGTGCTGAATGAGTATGTCCTGAAAGTGTTAAGTCAATATATTTGTATTTGTCGCTAACCACTTCTTCCTTCCAATGATTTGGGTCGTGAGATAATAGAATATTGAATTGCGCAGGCTCAAATCCTTCTGTTGCTTCAGCTAAATCACCATAACATGGAAATGGTGGTTTACCGCAATTCTCGACACCATATATGGTTAGGAGTGAGGAGTTAGGTGTTAGGGGTTTTGCGCTATCGTTCAAAAGCACAAATCCTACACGTCTGTAGGCTTCGTATGCTGCCATAAGGTTTGCGTGTTTAGCCTCTTCTGATTCCCATTTGCTATAATCGCCATAGTCGTGATTGCCCATTACGGCATAGCGGCCGAGAGGGGCTTCTATTGAGGTAAATAATCCATCTAAACCATCAACTTCTTTGGCTGTTAAGTTCATCATATCGCCAGTGCAGACGAGCATGTCGGGATTGATTTCGTTTAATTTAGCTACTATTTTTTCGAGATAACTATTTAGTGGAGATAGATTGCCTAAATGCAAATCGGTGATATGTGCAATGCGTATTCCGTCAAATTCTTTAGGTAGATTTTTTGAATAAATTGTTACTTCTCGCACTTTGATACAGTGGCGAGTAGCCATGCCTATAATGAGTCCTAATGTTACAATTATAGCCATTATAGCACCGATATAGTGCAGAGTTCTACAATTCTTTTTAGTGAATAGTTTTACTATTTTGTCAAGTATATAAAATAGCGCATATATATTAGCAGGTAGGATAGTGAGAATAAAACTCCATAAAGCCCATTGCATTACTTTGAAATCTAACATTCCAGAGCGTGTTGCGAATTGTAGTAGAATGAATAGTAATATCAGCATTGTGGGAATAGCATACGCTGCTACAATACCGCCAGTTACAGCACGCTTTTGTTTCAGCACATGGCGCGAATATAGCACACTTGGCAGGAATGCCATTACAACTATTATGATTAGAACGGGGATGAAACGCATATTTCAGTTAGGAGTTATTATGTTGGTGTTGTTTGTTGATATTTTATAACGCAAATATAGATAAAATATTGTAATTTGGGATGTTAAAAAATAATAAAAACGGCTACTTAATTAAATTTATGTAGCCGTTATTTTTTTCTATTCTTTTATGAATTTTGTCGTTTTGTTGCCGCATTTTATTATATAAATCCCAGAAGGTAAGTTGAAAGTTGAAAGTTGTAGAGACGCAATATATTGCGTCTGTACAAGAGTTGAGAGTTGTAGTTGTCCGTGGAGATTGTAGATGTTGATTTCTTCGCCTTCTTCAACACCTTCAATGTAAAGGATGTCGTGACAAGGATTTGGATAAGTGAGGAGTGAGAAGTTAGGAGTGATGAGTGATTCGATGCTGGTTTCTTCTTTTATTGGGCGGATTGTGATTTGGTCGAGTCCGAAATAGAAGGTGGTATTTGACCCCCAATCGCCTATGTCGGTTGTTTCCATTGTGAAATAGATACTTTTCACTGCTCCTAGTGTTGTCAAATCCATCCATGCCCAATCATTGTTCACAAACCATTTGGTTGAATCTTCATCGCGATAGTCAGCCATGTAGTAAACTACTGTGCCACAATCTTCTCCCTCTGCATTAACTCCGTGTGCCGTAAGTGTACAATAATCGCCACGAGTAAATTTGCGAGCATACATAAATCCGTCAACAATACATTTTGTTGTGTATGGCGAGTTGCAAATATAGCATCCAACCGCTTCAATTTCATCGGCATGAGTGAATTCAATTTCGCAAATATGGCCTTGAATCGAATTTTCAGTGTATTCAGCATAGTAGCCAAGAATATATGGTGTGCCTTTGCCTGCAACGCCACCGCCTGCCATTACACCCCATTGGTGGTCAGGGTAAAAAGATTCGTGCGATAATAAAGTATCTTGACTACGTGAGATAGTGAACCCTTCCCACGATGTTCCATCCCAACTATTGCCTGAGAGGAGGTGCGAGAACGAGAATGTACCATTGCCAAACCATTGATATTCTGTGCTATCGTTGAGCGTTTTATCCCATACATCCGATTCGTTGAATTGAATATTTTGGTCTGAAATCATGCCGTTTAGGTCGAATACAATCTCATTGCTTACTTCGATTGTCTTATTGTGAAGAGCGCGAATAGCTGATATTTCGGTACTTGCTTCGCCTATTTGTCCGTGGTCAACAGCAATCGTGCCTGTATGTATGCGTATGAAGTCAATTGCTTCAATATCAACTTTATTGCCTTCTGTATCAACTGTCCAATCTATATCGAAACTGCAACCTGTTTCGTCAGAATTAGGTTGATTATCTGCATAACCCCATTCGAATGGAGCAAGGCGGAAGTATGAGCCATCGCCCTTTTCATCTATTGCATTGTCAGGTAAAAGTGTACCGCGGAATGTGAGGCTATCAGCATCAATCCAAGTAGGGTAGTAAGGTTGTTTGTGAGTTGTATTCTTTGTGAGCCAACCGCTATTGCCTTGACTATCAGACCAACGTATATACTCTTCGATAGCTTCTTCCGAGGCATCGTTTTCTGCACTTGGACGATAGTAGGTTATTTCGTAGTTTTTTGTTGAGCGAGTATATTCGCTACCTGCGATTTCGTACCAGCGGTCATCAGCAATACCATTTTGGTTGGCATCGCGACTTACCATCACAACACCCGGTTCGGCACTTGTAGCAAAGGCATTGCCGAGTATTATGAAGTCGTTGCCATCTATGTTGGCAAGTGGCGTATCGAATTTAACTATCATATAACCACCAAAAGCTCCAAGACTAATCATTGAGCCACGTTCGAGGTTTTGTTGTGCTTTTTGAAGAACATCGTCTTCCAATTCAATGATAGGCAATGTATTTACAAATTGTCCCGGAGCAGGTGAATATTCAATTACTGATACTTTGTTTTCGGCGAAACAAATTGTACTGAATAAAGCGCATAATAATGCTGTAATTATGTGTTTCATAGTTATTTATTTATATAGAGATTATTTTATAATGTAGAAAATAATATTTAGTGTCATCTTTTGTACTTTGAAACCGATGTTGCAGAGCAACGAGGTTCTTAATGAATAATAATATTTTATTCTTATGTACTTATGTTTTTCTATTATTGAATTATTATTGAATTTGGGTTTAGACCGATTTCGTTGAGGCGGAATTTTAATTCTCCATTGCGGTTGAAGCAAAGCACATCGCCCCACAATACATAGTTGTATGCTTCCATGATATATAAATCTCCATTTTCAGGATTTATGGTCATACCAAATGGAGTTTTAAGTTCTGTTCCGTCGGTGATAAAATTGTCATTCACTACTTGGTCAGTAAGGCAATCGAATATCTTAATCCATTGCTCTCCGCTTTTGTAGTTGTAACTATACATATACGCTAAGTCGTTATGTATCACCATTTGCAGTGGGTGTAAGTCGGTGAATGTTTCTACTACGGTGTCTATTTCGCTATCGATTTTGTGTAGCATATAATCCTCCTCATCATAGTCGCCACGAGTGATAACATACACATCACCTTCGCTATCGGCTATTATTGAGCCAGGATTTAAACCTACTGCTATGCGGCGTATCTCTTTGAAACTCACTAAATCAACCACACTTACCGAATTGTCGTAAAATGGATTATCTAATCCGCCTGAGTTGCTGACATATAATTTGTTATTGCATACAACTAAGTTATCTGGATTGTTACCGCATCGAGCCCAGCCATCTATCTCTAACGAAGCAGTGTCGATGCGTGCCACCCAACCATCGAAACAGGTCAAATATGCTTTGTCTTGATAGAAAGTTACATATCGAGGTTGTCGTGCAACACCATTTTCGTTGAATAGAGGTATCTGTTTTATTGATTTACAACTGTTTGCATCTAATATTTCCAATTGGCTTGAGATATTTACAGGAATATAGATTTTTGAGCCATATTGTTTCATATCGTTGCCCGTATCGCCAATTACGCGTCCGTTTATGGTTGTGAAATAGTCGTAGTCAATCTCTCCTGTCTGCAAGTTTACTTTTGCTAATGTGCTGTTATTCATATTGAATAACCCTTCGCTAAGCACTAATAACGAAGTCGTCTCTGTCGAGTCGTTCCACATTGGCTCACGCGGCACGTCATACATGTCGTTGCAACTAACAAAGAGTATAGATATAAATATTATAACGTAATTCTTCATTTTTTTATGAATATAGTCATATTCCGAATGGTAATTATGAATTATGCATTATGAATTATGCATTGATTTAGAATTTCCAATATATAGTTCCACGCCAACTGCGACCAGGCATAGGGAAATAGCGTACAACGCAGTAATTCACGTTAGTCAGATTTAAACACTCAATATTCACTCCTATTTTGTGTTCGTTTTTTGTATTAAATTCGTGACTTGCAGATAGGCTATGGTCGAAATATCCCTCTACACGATTCTCTTTATAATTTTGATTTACAGCATATCGATGTCCGCTCCATACAAGTGAATAGTTCAATGAAAACCAAGGAGTTTTTATGCCTGCTTTGCCCGAGCCCGATATGCGAGGGGTGTATGGTATTTGGTGACGATAGTCGCGGTCGGAGGGGTTAGTTACGTTCAGCGCACGATTGTAAGTGTATGTAGTACCGAGAGTTATGGCTAATTCTTCGCAAGGTGCAATTTCTAAGTCTCCCGTAAAATCTAATCCTGTAATTGACACACGTCCATAGTTGAGCATAGTCCATGTGTAGATATTTTTTGTTGGGTATGCCACTATTTTATTGCGTACATCGTTGTGATAAACATCGCATGCCACAGATAGAAACGGAACGTATTTAGTTATCGCGCGTTGATAGGTGATGCCGATGTTGTATTGGTTTGTGGTTTCGGGCAGCAAATCGCGATTGCCCACTTTGCCATAGTATAGGTCGTTGAATGTAGGCAGACGGAATATGTTTTTATAGAATACTCGGATGCGAAAGTCTTCACTCTCAATAGGTTTGAATGCTACACTTGCGTATGGCGAAGCCTTGAATCTTTGTTCTGCGTCATTGCCGTTTTTTACTTTATCTTCCATTGCAGTGAGCAATATGCTGGCTGTGGCAGTAACCCAGTTGTTTACATATTTACCAGCTATAGCGGTCAGCGAAAGGTAGCGTGTAGGAGTTGCAAAATCCACTAAATCAGCCGATAGTGTGTTGATTATTGCGTCTTGCGATAGGTTGAACGATAAGCACGACAAAGGGCGATACATCATAGCACCGCTTAAATAATACTCGTTTTGAGTGTATTTGCTTTCGTCTTTACCCTCTGAGCCAAGATACATAGGGTCGAGATAGTGAGTGAACGAATAGTTGTATTTTGCATTAAGTTGTAATGCCACTATATTATCAAAATTTCGCTCATAATGCCCTTGAATGAAAGCTGAGCGGTCCCAAATGCGCTGACTGCTGAAATTCAGTGTGTTGTAGAATATTGTAGCACCAGGCAATCCTCGTTCTGATTGATAGTAATAACCTTTCACATAGCCACTTTGCACTGAGTCAGAGCCATATAGTGCCATTTCGGTACGCAAATTCTTAACATCAGTATTCTCGCGCATTTCGATTGAGGTGCTATCGCCATAATTCATTACGTATGGGTATCGTCCGTGAGCCGACATCCATTCGCCACTTGCGGTCATCGAGAGACGTTTGTTTAATCGACCTGCAATATATAAGGTAGGGTTTATCAATCCGAACGAGCCACCTTTCATTTGTACTTTGCCATTTACTGCGTTTTTCTCAAATCGAGGAGCCAAAGTGGTGATATTCAGTACAGCAGCCGAAGCGTATTGTCGTGCAGGTTGGAAAATTTGGTCGCTTTGTCCGTTCGAGAGCGACACCATATCAACATTGTCAAGTGAAAAACGGCTAATATCTATCTGTCCATTTTGGGCATCACTCACAGCAATACCATCGTAACTCACAGCCGTGTGGTTTGCTCCAAGACTACGCACCGACACAGTTTTCAATCCGCCTATACCGCCATAATCTTTTACCATTACACCACTGAAATGTTTTACAGCATCAGCTACCTGTATTGCATTTAATCCCTCAAGAGCTTTACCTGTAAGTATTTGAAGTGGAGCAGTGGCGCGAGATTCTTTACCTTTGAGGTTGGTGGTAACAATGACTTCTTCGAGGTCGTGAGTTTTTGTACTGTCTGACGCGTCCGACAAGTCTGACCAGTCCGCCACGTCCGACAAATTCTGTCCATAACACTCCATACCTACACCAAAAAGCATAAGTATCAACATAATACATACAAAGTGGAAAGAGTGTTTCATTAACGATTTATGTTAGTGCCTTTCCTCGAAGCACGGATTAAACATAAGTGGACAGTGGTAGGTCTTCTGACTTGTCTAATTTTATAACACACCTTCCCAAATTAGAGTGGAGATGAACTCTCGCGCCTCAATTCAGTGGTTTTTGTGTTATAATTAGCGAGAAATCTAAACGAATATTACGTTTTTTTGTATTTCTTTAAATTAGGGGAGATGCAGGAAGGGTATGTAATTCCTAATTCCTAACTCCTAACTTTTAATTCCTCACTAAAATATAGACTTACAGCAGCGGGACTGTTCAGGACTTTCACCTGATTCCCTCTTAGTCGCTCGGAGAGCGAACCATTGCCTTAAAAATACGATGCAAAGTTATATAAAAAATGGTAATATACCAAAAAAAATAGATAAATTCTTGTGTATATATGAAAGAGTTGTGTGTATGTCATTTTGACTGATAAATATTTAATATTCAGTCAAAATGACATTTTTTTGTTATTTTGCATGGTATTTGATGCTTGAATAGTAGATTTTATTGAGTTTTATAGAATTTATAAAGTTTATAGGATCTATAGAATTTATAGAATCTATATAACTCTCAATTCTCAATTTTCAATTCTCAATTTAATAATTATGACTACAAACAGAAATAATCAATCGGAAAATGCATATCAAGCTCTTAGTAGATATGCTATCAATCTCAATGAACGCGCTCGCAGTGGTAAACTTGACCCTGTGATTGGGCGTGATGATGAGATTCGTCGTGTGTTGCAAATTCTTTCGCGACGTACAAAAAACAATCCTATTCTTGTGGGTGAACCAGGTACAGGTAAAACTGCTATTGCCGAAGGTTTGGCTCACCGTATCGTGCGTGGTGATGTGCCTGAAAATCTTCGTTCTAAACAAATCTTTTCGCTCGATATGGGTGCCCTTATTGCAGGTGCTAAATATCAAGGCGAATTTGAAGAACGGCTTAAAGCTGTTGTAAACGAAGTGATTAAAGCCGATGGCGAGATTATTCTCTTTATCGACGAAATCCATACCCTTGTGGGTGCAGGCAAATCGTCGGGTGCGATGGATGCAGCTAATATCTTGAAGCCAGCATTGGCTCGTGGCGAATTGCGTGCTGTCGGAGCAACTACGCTTGACGAATTCCAAAAATATTTCGAGACAGATAAGGCTCTTGAACGTCGTTTCCAAATGGTTATGGTCAATGAGCCAGATGAGGCAGCTACTATTTCGATATTGCGTGGTTTGAAAGAACGCTACGAAAATCACCACAAAGTGCGTATCAAAGACGATGCTATTATTGCGGCGGTTGAACTTTCAACTCGTTATATTACAGATCGTTTTTTGCCAGATAAAGCCATTGACTTGATTGATGAGGCAGCTGCAAAATTGCGTCTTGAAGTGGATTCGGTGCCAGAAGAGTTGGATACTATAGAGCGTAATATCAAGCAATTGGAGATTGAACGCGCTGCTATTAAACGCGAAAATGATAAGGCAAAACTCGAACAACTCAATACGGAAATATCTTCACTCAAAGCCGAAAGTGAAAAAATGCGTGCGAAGTGGAGTAGTGAGAAGGAGCAAATCAATGCTATTCAACAAAATAAGATTGAAATTGAGCAATTGAAATACGAGGCAGAACGAGCTGAACGTGAGGGCGATTATGGCCGTGTAGCAGAGATTCGTTATGGTAAAATCAAAGCAGCAGAACAAGCAATCGAAACGGCTAAAGTTCGACTTGCAGAACTCCAACAA
Organism: Candidatus Aphodosoma sp.; assembly: GCA_045645785.1. Taxonomy (GTDB): domain Bacteria; phylum Bacteroidota; class Bacteroidia; order Bacteroidales; family Paludibacteraceae; genus Aphodosoma. Next base: position 21,115 of record JAZRJN010000161.1, read on the forward strand.
GGTCATGCGATGATTAAGGAAGAGATTGATGCTGATGATATTGCCGATATTGTATCGCGTTGGACAGGTATCCCTGTGCGTAAAATGATGCAGAGCGAAAAAGACAAACTCCTTCATCTCGAAGATGAATTGCATAAACGTGTTATTGGTCAGGATGAGGCAATTGTGGCAGTGTCGGATGCTATTCGTCGTAGTCGTGCTGGACTTCAAGACCCAAAACGTCCTATCGGTTCATTTATTTTCTTAGGAACAACAGGTGTTGGTAAAACCGAATTGGCTAAGGCATTGGCTGACTATTTGTTCGATGACGAAAATATGATGACTCGTATTGATATGTCTGAATATCAAGAGAAATTTGCTGCAACACGCCTTATTGGAGCACCTCCGGGATATGTGGGTTATGACGAAGGAGGTCAGCTCACAGAGGCTATTCGTCGTAAACCATATTCAGTGGTACTTTTTGACGAAATAGAAAAAGCTCACCCTGATGTATTTAATGTGTTGTTGCAAGTGCTTGATGATGGGCGACTTACTGACAATAAAGGTCGTGTGGTTAATTTCAAAAATACTATTATTATTATGACATCGAATCTCGGTTCGCAACTAATTCGTGAAAATTGTGAGAATCTTACAGAAAAAAATCGTGAAGAGGTGTTGGAAAATACTAAAAATGAGGTATTTGAATTGCTTAAACAGACCATTCGTCCTGAGTTTTTGAATCGTATTGACGAACTCATAATGTTTACGCCATTGCAAGAATCAGAAATTCGTGATATTGTAGAGTTGCAAATTAAACAAGTGCAAAAACTCCTTGAACGTAACGGAGTGCAACTCGAGGTTACTCAGTCGGCAGTCGATTTGTTTGCCCGTGAAGGTTATGACCCTCAATTTGGTGCTCGTCCAGTGAAACGAGTGTTACAACGAATGTTGCTTAATGAACTCTCAAAACAAATCATAGCAGGAACAATCAATACCGATAAACCAATTCGTGTTGATGTTGCAGAAGATGAAATTGTTTTTGCAAATTAAAAAAATGGGTACAACTTTAAAGGTTGTACCCATTTTTAGTTTGTGATAATTTATGTTTATAAAAAAGATAATTTAGGTTTACTCTTCACTTTCATCTTCTTCATCGTTAATATCAAAAGCAGCTAATTGACGATGAAATACCTCGTCGAGCGACATTAAGAATGTTTCTGCACTAACGATACCTGGAATAGAACTGATTTTGTTGAGCGTTATGTCGAGTAAGTGGCGGTTGTCACGAGCATATACTTTAACGAAAATAGCATATTTACCAGTAGTATAGTGGCATTCAACTATTTCAGGAATGTCGCGAAGAGCATTTACAATTCCTTCTAATTGGTTCAAGTCCTTTACGCAAATACCGATGTAAGCACAAGTTTGGAATCCTACTTTGTAAGTATTGATTACAAATTCAGAGCCTTTTACAACTCCTTCATTTGCTAATTTCTGTACACGTTGGTGAATTGCTGCTCCTGAAACATTACATTCGCGTGCTACTTCCAAAAATGGAATACGTGCGTTTTGCGAAATAAGTTTTAGAATTTTTTTGTCTAAATTCTCGATAGTGTGTTTCATAAGTTTAAGATTAAGTGTATGGTATTGGTCACTTAAGTAATAAAAATAAGTTGATTTTATTTGTTTGACAAAGGTACGATATTTTTTTTTTATGTGCAATATAGTTTTGTAAATTTACAAAAATATTTTTTTTCTTGGCTATATCTATTTTTTTTTGTACATTTGCATGCTAATTCTCAATTCTTAATTTTTAATTTTCAACTCTCAATTTTTTCGCCAAAGGCTCAAAGACCTTCGGTTCTCAACTCTCAACTCTCAATTCTCAATTCTCAATTCTCAATTCTCAATTATAATATTATGGGCGTAACAAAGCATATTAAAAAGTTGTTTAAATCTTCTAATACTGCAAAAGATAAGATTCTTGTTACAGGAGGTTTAGGTTACATAGGTTCACATACAGTTGTAGAACTTATAGAGGCAGGTTATGAAATTTGTATTGTAGATAACCTTTCGAATTCAAATATTGATGTACTCAAAGGTATTGAAAAAATTACAGGCGTAAAACCTATTTATGAAAATATTGATTGTACTGATTACGTGGCAATGAATAAATTTCTTGCTAAGAATGAGGGTATTCGTGCTGTTATTCATTTTGCAGCATCGAAAGCAGTAGGGGAGTCGGTAGAAAAACCATTGATGTACTATCGTAACAATGTGGTTTCGCTTATAAATATTCTTGAATTGATGCCAATACACAAGATTGAAGGTATTGTATTCTCTTCTTCTTGTACAGTTTATGGTCAACCAGAAGTGTTGCCAGTAACAGAATCGGCTCCACTTCAAAAAGCACTTTCGCCATACGGCAATACAAAACAAATTTGTGAAGATATAGTTCGTGATACAGTGGCAGCTAATCCAGCAATTAAGAGTATTCTTTTGCGTTATTTCAATCCAATTGGAGCACATCCATCAGCATTGATTGGAGAATTGCCTAATGGCGTGCCAAATAATCTTCTTCCATTTGTTGCACAAACAGCAGCGGGTATTCGTAAAAAACTTAAAGTATTTGGTAATGATTACAATACACCTGATGGTTCATGTATTCGTGATTATATCAATGTGGTAGATTTAGCTAAAGCACATATTGCAGCAATGCGTCGTATTTTGGGTGGTGAAGTTGAGTCTGTTGAGACATATAATGTAGGTACAGGTCGTGGTCTTTCGGTGCTTGAGATATTGAATGCTTTTGAAACCGTGAATGATGTGAAAGTACCTCACGAAATAGTAGGTCGTCGTGCAGGTGATATAGAGCAAGTGTGGGCAGACCCATCGTATGCTAATAAGATGCTTAAATGGAAAGCAGAAGTGTCGCTTGAAGATACAGTTCGCTCAATTTGGAAGTGGCAACTTCATCTTGCCGAACAAGAAGAAGATAAAGAAGCTTCGAAAGGTGGCAAGATGCTTGGTGGAAGTTAAGTTTTTGGGATTTTATACCCTGAAATTTGTAATATTTAAAAGATAAATACTTATAAAATACCCCTGAATTTTACGCTCAGGGGTATTTTTTATGTTTTACTTGTAATTTATGTTCTACAACACGTTTTTTCGTAAAAGATGTAAAAAAATGAAAAAAAACGAATAAAAGAGTATAATTTTAAGAGCGAAAAAAATTATATTTTAGTAAAATTTTGTTTGATAAACTATAGAAATAATAGGTGTAACCTTTGAAGCTATACCTATTATTTTATTGTGTATTAGATTGTTGTGTGTTGCTTAGTGCTATGTAAAATAAAAAAATAAAAAAACAAGATTTTTGTTTGTTTAATTGACAAAATATGTGTAATTTTGCACATTGTGTGTATAATGTTGTATTATATACAGAAAGTTCGTATTCATAATTGAACATACACATTATTTATAATTAACTATAATTTATTAAATCTTAAACAACAAGTGAGATTATGTTAAAGAAAATCTATGGCTTGGCACTAATGCTTGTGATGTTGTTCGTTTCAGCAACAGTTATGGCACAAAGTGTAACAGTTACAGGTAATGTAACAGATCAAACTGGTGAAGTTGTTATCGGTGCAAGTATCCTCGAAAAAGGTACAAGCAATGGTACAATCACCGACTTCGATGGTAATTTCTCCATCTCAGTTGACGCCAATGCTACTTTGGTAATCAGTTACGTAGGTTATCAAACTCAAGAAGTAGCTATCAAAGGCAAAAAAGTAGTTAACGTAGTTATGGCCGACGATGCACAACTCCTTCAAGAAGTTGTAGCCGTAGGTTATGGTACTCAAACTAAAAAAGAAATCACAGGTTCTGTGTCTTCAGTGAAAGCAGAATCTTTCAACCAAGGTGTTTCTGCCAACCCTATGGGTCTTATCCAAGGTAAAGTGGCTGGTCTTACTATCATCAAAAATGGTGGTGACGACCCAAGTCGGAGGCCAAGCGGTCT
>JAZRJN010000162.1:0-4376 GCA_045645785.1 Candidatus Aphodosoma sp.
TTACCATAATGTGTTGGCAACATCGCCTCTTCGCCTTTCTCAACAAGCGACTCTGTTCTCAATCTATAAGCAATCAAATCTTTAATTGTAATAAGTTTGATACCATATTTTTGAGCCACCAATTGCAAGTCTGGCATACGAGCCATTGTACCATCTTCGTTCATAATCTCAATGAGCGCAGCTGCTGGATACAATCCTGCCAAACGAGCCAAATCCACAGAAGCCTCTGTATGTCCTGCACGACGCAATACACCACGCTCTTGAGCATAAAGAGGATTAATATGACCAGGACGACCAAACGCCTCCGGTTTCACATTAGGATCTGCTAATGCACGAATTGTAGCAGCACGATCATGTATCGAAACACCTGTCGTACAACCCTCAAGATAATCCACTGTAACGGTAAATGGAGTACCCAACATTGACGTATTATTGCTCACTTGACGTTCAAGTTCCAACTCTTTGCAACGACTAATTGGCAGCGGAGTACACAACACACCACGTCCGTTTTTCAACATAAAATTCACTGCCTCAGGAGTTATCTTCTCTGCTGCAATAATAAAATCACCTTCATTCTCTCTGTCTTCGTCATCTACAACAATCAAGAATTTTCCTTCACGAAAATCCTCCAATGCCTCTTCAATTGTGTTAATTCTAAATTCCATATCTTTTATTAAGTTGAAAGTTGAAAGTTGAAAGTTGAAAGTTAATACCCTCATCTCACAACATTCAATCATATTTTATATTATTATTTTATATTCCTATTCCTTGCTCCCTACTCCTTTTCTTAAGTTTCTTAAAAAACAACTTCCACCCGTCTATATTAAACAATGTCGAATCCGTAGCAGCTTTATATGTCAAAAATATACCTATCGGCAACAACACTGCTGAACTCAACCACATACCTTGCCACACTTCCCACACTGCCTCACGCGCCATCTTAACTCCCATCGTATCAATAATATAATACACAATAAACATCAACACAGCGACCACTGCAGGCATACCCAATCCTCCTTTTCTAATAATTGCACCAAGCGGTGCTCCAATAAAAAAGAATATCAAACAAGCAAACGACAGCGTAAATTTTCTATGCCACTCCAACGAATGTTTCGTAAAATACCAATCCGAATCCGAGATAACTGTCTTACTATACAGAATATCATTACTTACCGTATTTATTCGCGATATTGCATTATTCATTACATTCTTCGCCTGTCTATATGTTGTCTTAGCAAACAATGTATCAATATCATACACCTTATCTACCTTCAACTCATTCACCGTATCCAACTCTTCAAAACTATTTGCATACAACTTCTCTTCTCTCATTTGAACCGACAAATTCGTCCTCAAAGAATCTCGCACCACATTCACCGAATCTATGTCATGGGTCAATCTTACAATATTCTTCGACACATGCTGATTATCCAAATACGACGCATCCAACTCATTAAAGTTAGCATCAAAATTCACCAACATCTCCTTCTGCCTAAACACCTCTCGCCTATACGGAACATTTTTTAAATCAAATCCTTCCCCCTTCTCCAAATTCTCAAACGACTCGCCATTCTTAAACAACAACTTCAAATTCAATTTATCTTCCGTCATCTTCACATACACCGTATCTGCTGTAGTTACTGCAGCATTATCAAACCCCTTCGAAAAATCATACACCATCACATCCAACAACGCCCCTGTATCATAATCCTTTGTCCTTACATACAATCGCAAATTATTTATCTCCGAATAAAACTCCCCAACAGGAATATTCAATTCTGGCGATTTATTCCTAAAACTATGCAACAAAGCCCACTGTTTCTTCTGTGCTATCGGTATCACATTATTCGAAAACCAAAATGCCCCAAAACAAATCAACACAATAAACACCATCAACGAACGCATTATTCTAAACAACGACACACCAGCCGACTTCATCGCCAACAACTCCAACTTCTCCCCCATATCACCAAATGACATCAACGATGCCAACAATATTGCCAACGGCAATGCCAACGGAACCAATGACAACCACGAATACAACAAAAACTCCATCAACACCTTAATAGGCAAACCCTTACCCACCATTTCTCCGATATACAACCACAAAAATTGCATTATCAGAATAAACGAACAGATGAAAAATGTCGCAAAAAACAGCAACAAAAAATTCTTCAAAACATATATATCTATTCGTTTCATCTATACAATTTTATAATCCAATCTATCATTCATCGTCCCAAACTTCTCACTCCTCATTCAATCTGCAAAGTTACAAAAAATAATCCACTCGCCCAACATTTCTCACTCCTCATTCCTAATTTCTCATTATATTCTGATTCCCAAATGAAGCCCTAACATTCTCACCTGCTCCTCCCACAACATCTTAGCATCATCCACATCATCAGCATCTGCAAAATCCGTAATAACCAACGTAACATTCCCAGTCAACGCATCCTCATTGATTTTCAACTCAAAATAACAATCAGTCGCATCACCATCCCATCTAAACTTCACCAATTTCATATCTCTACACGACAATCTCGTTGCCTCCTGCTCCACTCCATCCCACACAAACACCCATTTATCCCCCTTCAACTTCACATCATCAGCAAACCAATTACCCAACTCCGAAGGCATACTAACTGCCTTCCACAATACCGAATGCGAACACGAATTCAGTACAAACTCCATTACAAATTTCTCTTTTCCCATATTTCTATCACATAAAAAATCCATTCCTAATTCCTAACTCCTCATTCCTAATTCCTAATTCCTCATTATCTCAACGCGCTCTTATCAAACGACAACGGCAACAACGCCTTAACACTCGAAAGCTTATAAATTGCCTTCTTACCATACAACAACACATCCATATCAACCCCATAACGCACCTCTGTCTCCAACAACACCTGCCTACAAGCCCCACACGGTGTAATCGGCTCTTCTAAAAAATCACCATCCGCAAACGTCGCAATAGCCAACGCCTTAGGTGCAACATTTGGATACTTAGAATTAGCATAAAACATCGTAACCCTCTCAGCGCACAAACCCGAAGGATAAGCCGCATTCTCCTGATTCGTACCACTCACAATCTCCCCATTTTCCAACAACACAGCCGCACCAACATGGAATTTCGAGTACGGCGCATACGCATCTCCCGTAACACGCTTAGCCTCATCAACCAACTTTCTATACTGCTCAGGCAACTCATCATACGAATAAACCAACACACTCGTAACAATTTTTTTCTCTTTCATAAAATCTTAATGTTTATTTCTGCAAAAATAACAAATATTTACGACATACGCAAATAAAAAAGGAGACTTTTCTCAAAGTCCCCTTTTGCATCGTTTCTTAGTATTAGTTTTTTTAAGGTAAAAAGATTGAGCAATTTTCATCATAAATTTTTACACCGCAAAATAACAACTTTTTTTTCAATTAGCAACTAAAAAAAAACATATTATAAAACATATTTTACAACAATCCATTTCAAATTAAAACCCAAACCACTCTTTTCGTACAAAATACAAAATATAACATATTATAAACCAAATAAATAAACACATTACAAATTAAAATTCAACTTCCTTATTTCCAAAAAACACACTTTAAAAACCTCACTCCACAACAATCCTTAAACCCTATTTTTCCAATAAAATCCATTTTTACACACAAAATACAGTCTTAAAATTTTCTTAAAATTTCAATTTGAAAGCAAAAAAATCGCACATATTTATTTTACATTTTCAACTTTCACATTTCAAATATTTTTTGTAACTTTGCATCGAATTTTAAGTGTATAAAAAATAAACTGTAAACTTATGAATGTAGTTACAAAAACCATCACCCTCGCTGATGGTCGCACCATTACCCTCGAAACAGGTAAATTGGCAAAACAAGCCGACGGTGCAGTGATGCTTACAATGGGCAAAACAATGCTCCTCGCTACAGTATGTAGCGCAAAAGATGCCGTTCCTGGCACTGATTTCATGCCACTCTCTGTGGACTATAAAGAAAAATTTGCTTCTAACGGACGCTTCCCTGGCGGTTTTACTCGCCGCGAAGGTCGCTCAAGCGACTACGAAATCCTCGTATCTCGTCTTGTTGACCGCGCTCTCCGTCCTCTCTTCCCAGATGATTATCACGCTGAAACTTTCGTTAACGTAACTCTATACTCTGCCGATGGCGTTGACATGCCTGACGCACTCGCAGGTCTCGCAGCATCTGCTGCCCTTGCAGTATCTGACGTTCCTTTCAACGGACCTATCTCTGAAGTTCGCGTAGCTCGCATCAACGGCGAATACGTCATCAACCCAACTTTCGAAGCACTCGAACAAGCCGACATGGACATCATGGTTGCCGCTACTCTCGAC
>JAZRJN010000163.1:0-4468 GCA_045645785.1 Candidatus Aphodosoma sp.
TCGCTACTAAAAATCTAACAAAATTATGTCTAAAGTGACCGTTGTAGGTGCAGGTAACGTAGGTGCTACTTGTGCTAATGTATTGGCTGTAAACGAAGTTGCCAACGAAGTTGTATTGATCGATATCAAAGAAGGTTTTGCTGAAGGTAAAGCTATGGATATCATGCAAACTGCTCAACTCATGGGCTTTGATACTGTAGTTAAAGGCGTAACTAACGACTATTCACAAACTGCAGGTTCAGACGTTGTTATCATCACTTCTGGTATTCCACGTAAACCAGGTATGACTCGCGAAGAACTCATCGGTGTTAACGCAGGTATCGTGAAAAGCGTAGCAGAAAACTGCTTGAAATATTCTCCAGACGCTATCCTCGTTATCGTAGCTAACCCTATGGACCCTATGGCATACCTTACTTACAAAACTCTCGGTTTGCCACGTAACCGCGTAATCGGTATGGGTGGTGCTCTCGACAGCTCACGCTTCAAATATTTCATCAGCCAAGCAATTGGTTGCAACGCTAACGAAGTAGAAGGTATCGTAATCGGTGGCCACGGCGACACAACTATGATTCCTCTCCCACGTCTTGCTACTTACAAAGGCATGCCTATCTGCAACTTCCTCAGCGAAGAAAAAGTAGAAGAAGTTGTTAAATGTACAAGGGTTGGTGGTGCTAGACTTACAGGTCTTCTCGGCACATCAGCATGGATGGCTCCAGGTGCAGCTGCTTCTGCTGTTGCTGAATCAATCATCAAAAACCAAGGCAAAATGATTACTTGTGCTGCTTACCTCGATGGCGAATACGGCATGAAAGACATTATGATTGGTGTACCTGTAGTTCTTGGCAAAAATGGTATCGAACGCATCGTTGAAATCGAACTCACAGAAGACGAAAAAGCTAAATTCGCTGCTTCAGAAGCTGCAGTTCGCAAAACAAACTCTGTTCTTTACGAAACAGGCATTCTTAAATAATTAAGAATATCTCAATAAAAATAAAGGTTGATTTCTCGGAGTGAGAAATCAACCTTTATTTTATTCCCCTCTTGCAATTTCAAAAATAAATTCGTATCTTTGCATACACAATAACAAAAAAAAACAGGAGGTAATTATGACTATGACAATGGCAAATGTTTTTATCGGAATAATGTTTATCGTGCTCGGTTTTCTAACATTGAAATACCCTTCGATAATAAAAAATTGGCGCTATGCTAGCGAAGAGCAGCGCAAAAACATCGACATTAAGGCTCTGCAATTTCTCTCATGCAAATCAATGGTAGTAAGTGGGACTGCTCTCATCATCGTCGGCATTATCGGTTATTTCATCAAAGGTTCATGGCCTCTATATGCTATGATGGGTATAATATTTGCCATGTCAGGCTACATGGTTGCACGCACTCGCCGTTTCGACAAAAATCCAACTTCACGTCACAAACAAACTATCACTGCCGCCGTGCTTGCCGTATCTCTATTCTTAGTCGTAGGTCTATTCATTGGAGGCAAAACTGAAACTAAAATGCACGTTACAGATAATACCCTAATAATAAACGGTATGTATAGCGAAACTATAACATTAAACGATATTGACACCGCATATATGTGCCAATTAAACGAATTACCAAAAATAGAAATGCGCGTAAACGGCTATTCTGATGGTGAAATTCTTAAAGGCTACTTCCGTCTAACCGATTGGGGTAAATGCAAACTCTTTATCCACGACACTAAAGCTCCAGTAATCGTAATCATTTACAACAACAAACACCTCATTCTCAATCTCTACGACACATCATCAACCGAACAACTATACAATGAAATACAAAATTTTTGAACCATACAACGACAAAATGATAGCCTTCTCAACCGAACGAGAAGGCTATTTTCTCAATAATCTCGAAGGCATCAGCCAAGGGCTATACGGCTCACTCAATCTATGCCACTATGTGAACGACAACTCCGAACACATAGCCCACAACCGCAGTCTTTTTTGCCAATACCATAACATCGAACCTAACCTCCTATTCATCCCCCGACAAACCCACACAGCCAACGTTAAGGACATTACACAAACCAACGATTTTCAAGACACCGATGGGTTAATAAGTAACATAAAAGGCTCATGTATAGGCATCAACACTGCCGACTGCCTACCCCTACTCATCTACGACCCAACGCATCACGTAGCCGCCACAATCCATGCTGGTTGGCGCGGATTAGTGGGACGAATTGCAACTAACACAATACGCTTAATTCAAGAAAAATACAACTCTTCTCCCGCTGACCTCATCTGTGCCGTAGGCCCCTCAATATCAGCCGATATCTACGAAGTAGGCGATGAACTGAAACCCCAATTTGCCCAAGCTGGCTTCCCTATCGAACAAATATTTATCGACCGCCCCGAATGGCAAAAATCTCATTTAGACCTCCGCGCAGCCATTCACTACGAACTCATCGCCAACGGAATAAAAGAAACAAACATCGAAATCTCCGATATTTGCACCTACCAAAACTCTCACAAATTCTTTTCTGCGCGCCAATTTGGCATAAACTCAGGAAGAATATTTTCAGGTATAATACTTAAATAAAAAATCTTAAAATGTGTATAAACTATTGTATTATACACATTTTTTTTGTAACTTTGCACCATGAAACCGAGAATAGTAATCGACGCAAACATACCATATATACGAGGCACTTTTGACAAAGTGGCAGAAGTTGAATACCTTACCGCAAAGGAGATTACCCCAGAAAAGGTAAAATCAGCCGATGCTCTCATCATTCGTACCCGTACTCTATGTAACGCCGATTTACTCGAAGGGTCACAAGTAAAATTCATTGCCACAGCCACTATCGGCACCGACCACATCGACACCGACTATTGCAATGCCCATAACATTGCGTGGACTAATGCTCCTGGTTGCAATGCCGAATCTGTTGCCCAATGGGTTGGCTCGGTACTTGCTGTATGGTCTAATAAACACAACTGCTCTCTGTCGGGCAAAACAATTGGCATCGTAGGGCATGGCCATGTGGGCAAACGCGTCGAACACTTGGCTCGTCTATTAGGCATGAAAGTCCTACTCAACGACCCACCTTTGGCAATCAACAACCCCGAACAGTACGTCGATTTACAAACCATTGCCCGTCAGTGCGACGTAATCACCTTCCACACACCGCTTACTTGCACAGGTCAATTCGCTACATACCACTTATTCAATGCACAATGCATAACCAACGGTCTTGAGCCGTGGCGAAAAATGCACAATGCACAATTACCCAACAAATCGCCACGCCTCATAATTAATGCAGCTCGAGGGGGAATCATCGACGAAAAAGCACTACTAAACTCACTCCTAACTCCTAACTCCTCACTCCTAACTGATATCGCTATTGATTGTTGGGAAGGCGAACCAGAAACAAATCCCGAACTACGTAACCGAGCTCTAATTGCCACCCCTCACATCGCAGGCTACTCTTCCGACGGAAAACACAACGCATCTCAACAAGTAATAAAAGCAGTAGCCTCTTTCTTCAACATTCAACCCGACACAGTCGAAGGATTACCACCTAAATCAACTACAACCGCTACTGGCGACACACTAAAAAACCAACTACTCCACAACTACAACATCCTCGCCGATAGCGACGCCCTAAAATCTGAACCACACAAATTCGAACACTTCAGAAGCAACTATCCAATCCGAAGAGAATTGAGAATTGAGAATTGAGAATTGAGAATTAAGAATTGAAAGTTGAAAATTAAGAACCGGAAGGTCTTTAACCCTCTAATAAAAAATTAAGAATTAACACCGAATGGCGACCATTGACTGTTGACCGTTGACTGTTGACAAAAAATATAAAATCATGGATTTAAAAGATATACAAGCTGTTAAACAACGATTTGGCATTATAGGTCTATCACCTGCACTCAATCGAGCTATCGACACTGCCGTACAGGTAGCCAACACCGACCTCTCTGTCCTCATTCAAGGCGAAAGTGGTGTAGGTAAAGAAAATTTTCCTCAAATCATTCATCAATACAGTGCTCGCAAACACAATAAATACATTGCCGTCAACTGTGGTGCAATCCCCGAAGGCACTATCGACTCTGAACTTTTTGGACACGAAAAAGGTGCTTTCACCAGTGCTACATCCGACCGCAAAGGCTACTTCGAAGAGGCTAATGGTGGTACTATCTTCCTCGACGAGGTGGGCGAATTGCCTCTTTCAACACAAGTGCGCCTATTGCGTGTGTTGGAGACTGGCGAATTTATGCGCATTGGTTCGTCTAAAGTGCAGAAAACCAATGTGCGCGTCGTAGCTGCTACCAACGTAGATATGCTACAAGCCATTGCCGATGGTCGTTTCCGTGAGGACCTCTACTATCGTCTTAATGCTGTGCCTATCCACATTCCACCTTTGCGCGAACGCAAGGAGGATATCCCTCTCTTGTTCCGCCGCTTTGCTACCGACTTT
>JAZRJN010000164.1:0-14633 GCA_045645785.1 Candidatus Aphodosoma sp.
ATTGAGGCGTGTGTAGCCACGGAGTGCATTGCGTAAGGCATCGCGATGCTTAGCAAATGCTGGTGGGTCGAGGATGATGAGGTCGTATTTGTCCTTGATGTCATCGAGGAATTTGAAGGCATCGACAGCATAGGCTTCGTGACGAGGGTCGCCAGGGGAGTTGAGTTCGATGTTTTTGTTGGTGAGTTCGATGGCCTTGGCTGAACTGTCGGCCGAGTGGACGAGATTGGCACCACCGCGCATAGCATAGAATGAGAATCCGCCTGTGTAGCAGAACATATTTAGCACGTTGCGTCCTTTGGCATAATGTTCAAGAAGCGAGCGGTTGTCGCGTTGGTCGACAAAGAAACCAGTTTTTTGACCATCAAGCCAGTTGGCGTGGAATTTGAGTCCGTTTTCGAGAGCGATAGTCTCGGTTTTGTCGCCAATGAGGTAGCCGTCGACCGGTTTGACAGGGGCTTTGAAAGGCATAGTACCTTCGGATTTGTAGTATACGTTGTTGACAGCAGGGATGATTTCGACGAGGAGTTCGGCAATGACGTCTTTGGCATAGTGCATGCCTACGGAGTGGGCTTGAACGACGGCTGTGTCGCCATAGATGTCGATGACAAGACCAGGGAGGTTGTCGCCTTCGCCATGCACGAGGCGGTAAGCATTAGTGTTGGCAGATTCGGCAAGACCGAGTGCCACGCGCATGTCGTAGGCTGCTTGTAGGCGTTCGTGCCAGAAAGAGCGATCAATAGGGCGGTCGGTGAACGAGAGTATGCGCACCATGATGCTACCGACTTGGTAGTGGCCGATGGCGAGGAACTCTTGGTTGGCACTGATGACGCGCACGAGGTCGCCTTCTTCGGGTTTACCTGTTATTTTGGCGATTGCACCAGAGAAAATCCATGGGTGAAATCGGAGGATGTTTTCTTCACGTTTTGGTTTGAGTTGGATTGTAATCATATTTTTTTGTTGTTTTAGACAGAATGACATAATGAGATGTTTTTCTCACGGATATTAATTTCTCTCACGGAATGCACGGAACACACGGAAAACGACTTGCTTTGCTTGTTGTTGCCATTCGGAGTTTGTTTTTTTTAAAGTTTAACTTTCAATTCTCAGTTCTCAACTCTCAACTTTCAACTCTCAATTCTCAATTTGTAATAGATGTCGCGGCAAGCCCATGCGTCGATTGCTGCATATTGTTGTTGTGCAGGTGTGAGTTCTTCGGCTTCCCAGTTGGAGAGTTGTTGGCGTTTGCTGATTCGTTTGCCAAAGACGATGGCGTAGATTTTTTGTAGGCTCATCTCTTCGATGCCGAAGGCTTTGACATAGCGTTGTAGTTCGATGAAGTTTTTGGGGCGGCAAGGCATCCAGCGGTTGAGAGAGTGGAAGTCGTCGTGCACAGAGAGCCCTACTTTCATCTGTTCTTCGCTTTCGAGGAGGTCGCGGAGCAGAGTGTTTTGACCTATTTTTTTTAGGCGGAATAGGTAGGCGCGTTTATCGGTAGCGAGTTGGAGGAGGGATATGGTGTTGGACTCGCCACGTCGGAAAGATGGACGAGTTTCGGTGTCAAAACCGATTAGTTTACACTGTTTTAGGTCGTCGATAGCAGCGGTAACATCTTCGGGACGGTCGATGACAATGATTTCTCCCGTGATGTCGCACGGAGGAAGATTGGCTATTTGACTTTTTTCTATTTTATCGGGATACATTTTTTTAGACAAGAAGATAAGAGAAGAAAAATTTCTTACAGAATGTTTTTTCTCTCACGGAATTCACGGATTGTTTTATCTAAAGGTTCAAAAACCGCTGGTTCACGGGAATTATTTTTATTTAGGATTACGCTCTTTTGCTTTGCAAAAATCGCTAAATGGAATACACGGAAGACGACTCGCTTTGCTTGTCATTGTCATTCGGGATTTTATAGTAATAGTGGATTAGTGTTGATTTCGGGTTCTTCTTCCTCATCGAAACCGTTTACTAATACTTGATGTATAGCGAGTTCGGCACTGAGAAGGCGAGTGCCCCAAAAAGCACGGAAGTCCTCGATACAGATTATGAGAGCATCGTTCATAAGGTCTTCGTTACCTGTTTTTGCTACTTCGGTGAAATCTTTGAGCGATTGATATACATCGGCAATGTCTTCCGAGATAGATGCAGCTATTACACTGTCGCTTAGAGCAATGTCGGGATGTATGGCTGTAAGATATTGGTCTTTGTCGCCAAGGAGATTTTGTACATCGCCACGCACAGCTTCGTAGTCGTTTTCGTCAACAAACTTTTCTGGAGCCTCGTCATATATAGCCGATTTGGTTTCGACCATTGCAGCTTTGAGGTATATAAGGGGTAGTAGTTTTGAGAGTTTGTTAAGAAAATCTGTTTTGTCGGCAGAGATATGTTCGATGAATTTGCAGAATTCTACGGCTACGGTGAGGAATTCGATACTGCCTTTTGCGAATTGTTTCATATTTTAGATTATTAGATTTTTAGTAGCGAGTAGTGAGACTTTTTGTACTCGGTTTCGCCTCGTTAGTTTTTTTTTAGATATTAGACACAAGACACAAGATATAAAATGAATTTTTAGTAGAACGTTATAGCAAAAACTATTTGGCGGCCGAGTTGTGCATTTATTTTTTTGATTAGCTCGGTGCGTTGCATGAATAGGTCGTTACGAAGAACTGCGGATTTGATGCGTACTTTTAATGCTCCTTCTTGAAATGTTTCACCTTCGCTATAACGTATCATGGTTGGACCAAGCATTTCTCGCCATGTGTTGACTACGTGTACAGCGTCAAGGGCTTTGCTTGATTCGGGACCTACGATTTTGCGTAAATCACCTGAGAGTAAATCGCCTATCGATTGAACCTTTTTGAAATATGCCATCTTATTTTTTGCTTTCTTGAGTTTTTCGTTCTGTTTTTTGTTGTTTGCGTTCTTCGCGGCGTTGTTTACGTTCTTCTTTGCGCAGTTTACGTTCTTCTTTATTTTCTTTGATATTGTCTTGCCAACTTTTCCAAAGTTCTTTAAGATTATTGAAGTTTTCGGAATAGACGAGACCGATACCTTGTGTAGTGAGTCCTTTTTTGAATTCGCGGTAGTCGTTGGTATGAGTATATGCTTTAGCGCGAAGTTTGCCCGATTGATTGAGTTTGTATTCGAAGTCGAAGTCACCAATGAATGGGGTTGCAGAGAGTGCGTCATCGCGATAACCTACATTGCCATTGATGATAATGCGACTTGTTGGGGTATAGACGAAGTTGAATTCGTATTCATTGGTGCGTGTGTCGCCTTCGCCTGTTGTACGGAAGTTGACGCCGAATCCCCAATTGTCGAACATCTGTGACGCCCAGTTGTTGAGTTGGGCTGAGAGGGTAGAGGATACTACAGAGTAGAGTTCGTTTTGAGTGAATACGTTGCTATTTTGTAGGTTTTCGGGTGGAATGAATTTGCCAAGAATGAGCAATGCGATGATTTGGCGATTCATCAGTTCATCGGTATTCACTGTGTTTTGGAGTGCGCGATTGAGTTCCTCTTCAGAGTTAGGTAGGTTGAGGTTAAACTTGATGTTAGGTTGAGTGAGCAATCCTGTTAGGTTGAGCAAACATTGTACGGGTACGCTGGTGCGGGATGTGTTAGAGAGCACGGCTTCGTCGAGGATTTCGGCAAGGTCGGCTGTTAGTTGGTAGTAGGCATCAATGTTGAGATTGGCACCGAGAGGGTCGCCCGTCCAAGCGAGCGAACTGCCTTCTTTGACATGGAACTCTTTGCGTAGTACATTTTGGAAGGTGAATAGGTATTTACCTTCTTCGATTTGTACTGTGCCATAAATTTTCATATCATCGGCGTTGATATCGTACGTTACACGTAGGTTACCTGAGCCACTACCTGTAAGCATATCGCCAGCTTTAGAGTCGATAATCATGTCGAGATGGGCGTCAGGTGTGATGTCGAGCATGAGGTCAAGAATTATGTTGGTTTCGGTAGGCTCTTCTTCAATATTGTTTTTTTCGGGATTTATGATTTCGTTAATGTTTTGGAATATGATGAATGAGTTTTCGCTTGCGTAGTAGTTGTCAATAGGTATTACTACATTGGTGCCACGGTTGCTACGAGCTATGCAAGTAATGTTGATTGTCTCTTCATCGCCATAAATACGTGCAGTACCTGTGCCATATACTTTACCATAGAAACTTTCCATGTCTTCGCGTTGAGTGTTCATTACAAGCATGTTATTGACATTGATGTTGAGATCAAGTTTTACGTTTTTGAAGTAATTGTGTTTAATTTCACCTTCGACATAACCCGTATGTCCCTCCGCATCGTGTAGGTCAATATGTCCGAATCGTATAGAGTTTTTATCAACATAGATAGAGTCGGAGAAGTAGAATGCGGTTTTAAGGAAATCGACATATAAAGAGGCATTTTCGGCGTATGCTGCAACATCAACAGCAACCTCTTTTTTCTTAGTGTAACCGTGAATATGCACATCGCCCCAAGCATTGCCTTTGACTCGACCAAATATTTCGGCGAGATAGTAGTCAATAAATGAAATATCAATGCCGTATGCTTTACCTTTTATGTCGAGCGAGTCGTTGGGTATGAAGTAGTTACCGCCAAGAATGGCAGTGGTATCGTTGTTGTCGTTGACGACAGTACCATCGAAGCGGAGACTTGTGGTGTTGTGGTCGAATTGGCAAGAAGCAATTGTGGTACCGAAATAAGATTCATCGAAGAAGAAGTTTTCTGAAATCACATTGGCATTGATTTCGGGCAATACGAGAGTATTGGCTATAGATGCTTTGCCATTAACCACACCGCCGAAGGATATTTCTGTTTCTTCAGGTAGTAGTTCATCAATATAATCAAGAGATATATCTTTTAGTTGAATATCAATGAATTCATTTTCGCTTTTAGATGCAATGCCGTTTATGGATATTAGTTGGTCGTCATTACTATGTATTTTGAAATTTTCTATTATTATTTTGTTTAGGTCGCTCCAAATTGTACTTTCATCAATTACCCACGATTTGTTTTGAAGCATAAGTTCTGTAGGAAGAATTGTGGTGTTTGTTACGAGTGAGGAGTTTGGAGTTATGAGTGAAAGTTCTGTTTGAGCGGCAAATTCACCTGCAAATGTTTTTTGTGAGTTGTTGTTATCCCAACTTATTATGGTTGTAATCTGATCATTAAGAGCCTCTAAATTGAGTGAAACGTTGAGATGGCTACGTTTGAGGTCTGTGGCAGCAGATAAAGCTATGTTTATTTCTTCATTGGTTTTATTGTTGGTTTTTAAGTCAATACTATCAATATTGATTTTCCCGTTTGATAAGTTAGGAATATATATTTCAGCATCAAACTCATTTATATCAGAATTGAGATGAGCATATATTGATGATTGCTCGGTTGTGTACCAAGGTATTTCGATGGTTTGCATCAAATGTTTGAGAGGTTCGATGCTCAGTATGCAAGTTATATCATTAGTTTTGTTGTTTCCCTTTTTGTATTGTGAGAGTATTGGCATTGATTTAGATGCAATGTTAATAAAATTGTCGGCTAAAGCGGATAGAGTGTATTGTCCTGTGATACCGCCATTTATGATATCTGATTCTATTGATGCGGCAGTTATGGAGTCGTTTTTTGCTTTCAGAGATAATTGATTTAAGAAGAATTCTTTTTTGTCGTTGACTAATAGTAAAGAGTCGATGTTGATATATCCAGCCATCGTTGCCCAACGTTCACCCGAAAAATCAGATTTGGTAGCGAACGATATTGTTAAGTCTGGACGTGTATCTATGATATTTAGTTTGTTAAGATTCAAATTACGAAGATTTGCTTTGAAATCAAAGTGTTTGAATTTATTAATTTGAGATATTTTTCCGTCGAAATCTAAATAGCAGTTAGGGTCATCAAGAAGGAATTTGCCAGAGAATAGAGTTGGGTCGAAATATCCATCTATGTTGATATTCTTATAGTTATAGTTGCGAAAACCAAATGTGTTGATTTGGATTTTTGTTTGTGCTACTATTGGTTGGTGTGTTCCTACTTTTATATTGGAATTGGAATTGAACGAGATGTTATTAAGTCCTGATTTAGGAAGTAATTTGCCTAAATTTAGTGCATTAGAACCAATACGACCATTAACTAAGAATAGATTGAAGTTGTCGCGTATTTTTAAGTTTACATCTGTTTTTATATTTCCAATAGCTGTGTTTAGATTGCCATATAGTACAAGATTAGATGTATAACCTGATATTTCGCCTGAGTATTGGCATAGTCCAAGATTGTTTATTTCTTGAGGTAAGATAAATGGTTGTTTGCCAACATTTGCAATAATATCTTGCACTGACGCTTTGTCGAAGCGTATATGGTTGATTGAGCCTTTAAAGTAGGTGTTTTTTATGTCAGGTAACCCAATTGCGTCAATATCGGCACTGATAGATAATGTGTTGCCGTATGTGGCGCGTAGATTTGTGGCTTTTAAATTGTCGAGTGTACCATCAATTTTTGCAGAAATAGATGCTGAACGTTTAAGTTTTTCTAATTCGGGAACAAAATGTTTTAAGTCCGAAAGATTGATATTTGCTTCTGAAATATTAAATCTGAAATGAGTTTTTGCCCAATCTATTCTTTCTTCGTCGTTGTGGGTAATTATAATTATAGTTGAATCGGTTGCCAAATTAGTATTTGGCAAATCAATGGTAGTGTATGGAATAATGAACGACGAATCAGTAATTTCGATGTATGTGCTAAGATGCGATAATTTGAATCCAGATTTTTCTTGTAATTTCAAATAGTTGATGTTAGCATCAAGATTAGTTTGTTCAAGTAGTGAAAATTGTATTTGGGTGTATAAGCTATCAACGTAAATATCGTTAGCATCGAATTGCCAATGTTTCAATTGCTTATGAGGTGCTGATTGATTGACGTAAGCAAATGAAGCGTTATTGAGTGTGATAAGGGGGAATATTAAGTTTGGTGTTTCTGCTTTCTTTTTTGGAGTGAAAGCATCAATTAGAAATTGAATGTTGAGAGTTCCTGTAGTGTCGGAGTATAGGTTTGCTGAAAGATTGTCAGCAGTAATGGTTTCTACATGAATATTTCCTTTTGCGAGTGATAAAAGGTTGATTTTGGCATCAAGATTATCAATTGAAAGTATTTTTTCGTTTGATAAATCTTCAATATATACTGATTGAAGGCTGAGTTTGTTGAAAAATTTTAGCGATACGTGTTCTATTTCAAATTCAGCTCCTGTAGTTTTTTCGAAGTATTCGGTTATTTGGTGTACAATATAATTCTGTATTTTGTTGTTATTCAACAAAATAAAAGGAGTAATCAATAAAACTACTAAAGTTATGATTACGATTAGCGCTATTTTTGTAGATTTTTTTATAACTTTGTACTTTAATTTGCAAAGATAATTAATTTAATTCATAATTCATAATTCATAATTCATAATTTTCGTAAAAAAGGAAAATTTTATATGATTTATAAATTTTTATAAAATTATGAGCGTAGTTATTTTAGGAATAGAGTCATCGTGTGATGATACATCAGCAGCAGTTTTGCGTGACGGAGTGTTGTTGTCAAATGTTACAGCTGGGCAGGCTGTGCATGAAATGTATGGTGGAGTAGTGCCAGAATTGGCATCTCGAGCTCATCAGCAAAATATTATTCCAGTAGTGGATGCAGCATTGAAAAAAGCAGGCGTTGCTCGTGAAGATATTAGTGCAGTGGCATTTACGCGTGGTCCTGGACTTATGGGTTCGTTGCTTGTGGGTACTTCGTTTGCTAAAGGTTTTGCTTTGGGTCTCGACATACCTATGATAGATGTCAATCACTTGCAAGCACATGTTTTGGCTCATTTTGTACAAGAGCCCGATGTTGAGCCTCATTTGCCTGAATTCCCATTTTTGTGTCTTTTAGTCTCAGGAGGTAATTCGCAAATTATTCTTGTAAAATCTTATAAAGAGATGCAAGTCTTAGGCCAAACAATCGACGATGCGGCAGGCGAAGCATTCGATAAATGTGCAAAAGTAATGGGGTTGCCTTATCCAGGTGGTCCGTATGTCGATAAATATGCTAAACTTGGTGATGCCAAAGCATTTACATTCTCAAAGCCGCATATCAAAGGCTTCGATTATAGTTTCAGCGGACTAAAAACCTCTTTCCTCTACACTCTTCGCGATGCTCAAAAAGAGGATCCTAATTTCGTTCAAAATCATCTTTACGACCTATGCGCATCATTGCAAAAAACAGTTATTGACATCCTTATGGACAAAGTGCATAAAGCCATGAAAGAGACTGATGTTAAGCATCTTGCCGTAGCAGGTGGTGTGTCAGCCAATTCTGGTTTGCGTGATGCTTTTGTTGATTATGGTCGTCGCCATAAAGTAGAAGTTTATATTCCAAAATTCTCATTTACGACTGATAATGCAGCTATGGTTGCAATCACAGGCTATTACAAATATCTCGACAACGATTTTTGTGCCGTAGATTTAGCTCCATACGCAAGGGTTACTATTTAAGTAATAAGGAATAGGGAAAAAGGAATATATGGTAAATTTCACATTCAAAGAGTATTGGAATAAGTTGGGAGTATATCAAGGAATTGTGCTTTTCTTGATTGTAATGTTTGCATCCAATTTTTTTTGGAAACTCACTGTGCATGGAGATGAAAATGGATTGGAGGCAAGCTTTTTATGTTTTGATTTATCGGCTGTATTTGCTAGTTTGTGTAGGCATTTGGCAGAGGTAGTACATGCTATATTTAATTGGTTGGGAATAACGAATTATTTATATGAAACTACAATATATCATCCTAATGGGGAAGGTGTACGTATTGTGTGGGGATGTAATGGTATTAAGCAGTCTTTTATTTTTACAATGATTATGCTTTTTGCTCGTGGACCAATGAAACATAAGTTGTGGTTTATATCTCTTGGATTGGTATGTATTTATTTGATAAACGTATCACGGTTGTTGTTTTTGAGTTATATAGTGCGTGACTATCCAGAATCTTTTGATTTTTGGCATGGGGGAGTAACTAAATATGGTTTTTATGGTTTAATATTTCTTATGTGGGTATTTTGGAATGATTATTTGGTTTCACGATTTAATGATACAAAAAAAGTTAGCAATTAATTGCTAACTTTTTTTATGTCTTTAATCATCAACTGTGTCGTTGTTGTATTGTTAAATGTGTTATCTTCGAGCGTATAAACTATGTCTAACGGATTGAAAGCTTTCAAATCCTGACTGTATTCTGCCATGCGGAAAGCAATACCGTTCATTACATTTTCCGAAGATTCATCTGTCAATTCAAGCTTCAAGTGCTCATTATCGCGACCGACAATTTTACTTGCTCCATTGTAGTCAAACACTCGGTGGGTATAGAAAATAGGTTTTGGATTACCAGGCCCGAATGGTTCAAACTGACGCAAAATGCGAATAAACTTAGGTGTGATATCTGAGAATTGTAATTTAGCGTCAATTTCGATTTGAGGCGTAAGTTGATGTTCTTGAATGTTTTCTGCTACGTATGTCTCAAAGCGTCTGATAAATTCTTCAAGGTTTTCTTCTTTCATAGAAAGACCAGCAGCGTATGTATGTCCACCGAAATTCTCTAATAAGTCGCGGCACGAGTCAATCGCACTATATAAGTCGAATCCTTGTACCGAACGAGCCGAACCACTCACAATGTCATTAGCCTTAGTGAGCACAATCGTAGGTTTGTAGTATTTTTCGGTCAATCGCGAAGCCACAATACCCACAATTCCCTTGTGCCAATTAGGATTATAAACTACAATCGAGCGTTTGTCCTTCTGTATATCATCAATTACCGATTGTTCTGCCTCAGTCGTAGTTGCTTTATCCACGTCTTTGCGTTCTTCGTTGTAACTGTTGATGTTAGCACTAAGTTGGCGTGCGTGATTTAAGTCGTTCGAAATCAATAGTTCTACTACTTCACGACCCGATTTCATACGACCAGAAGCATTGATGCGTGGTCCAATTTTGAATACTATGTCGTTGATATTTATGTCAGTATCGTGTCCATTTTTGTTGCCCCTCGTATTTTTGAATCCGCAAGTTTCAATAATAGCCTTCAATCCTCGCGAAGGATGTTCGTTTAGGCGTTTGATACCGAAATGTGCAAGAATACGATTTTCGCCTGTAATAGGTACAATATCAGATGCAATACTTACTGCTACAAAGTCGAGCAATGCTTCCAATCTCGAAAAATCTATGCCATTGTCAATAGCAAAGGCTTGCATAAATTTGAAACCTACACCACAACCAGATAAGTGCTCGTAAGGGTAAGTATCATCGGCTCTTTTCGAGTCAAGCACCGCAATAGCGCGAGGCAATGTCTCGTCGGTCGTATGGTGGTCGCAGATAATAAAGTCGATACCCAATGAAGAGGCATAATCTACCTGCTCAATAGCTTTGATACCGCAGTCCAATGAAATGATAAGTTTCACATCATTTTCTTTGGCATAGTCAATACCTGCTTTCGAAATACCATATCCCTCTTTATAACGGTCGGGGATGTAATAATCCAATTGAGTTGATTGAGTGTAAGGTTGTAAGAACTTGTAAACTAGCGCAACAGCAGTTGTGCCATCTACATCATAATCACCATAGATGAGAATGTTCTCTTTCTTCTGTAAAGCGCGGTTAAGACGTTTTACTGCCAAATCCATATCTTTTATCAAGAATGGGTCGTGCAATTCCGATAGGGCAGGACGAAAGAAGGCTTTTGCCTCGTCAAACGTATTTATCCCTCTCTTAACCAAGAGTTTCGCCAATGCTGGCGATAATCCTAATTCTTCTGGTAATTTCTTCTGATTACATTCTTCATCTGGTGTTAAAGTTTGAAAAATCCATTGATTTAGCATCGTATATATTTTTTTATTATTTTTTGCAAGAGCAAAGTAGACTTCTAATCCTCTATAAATCACCTTTATTTTAAAACATCTGCTCATTCAACCGCACATACAAAGTCTAACATACAAAAGTAATATAATTATTTCAAATAACATAATTTTTTTTGATAATATTTTATGTTATTGTGTTATTCTGTAATTTTGCAATTGAGAATTGAAAAAAAATTAGTAACTTTGCAAAGTTATGCAAAACGAATTGAAAAAAGCAATAGAAGTAATGCGCAAGGGTGGTGTAATACTTTATCCTACTGATACTGTGTGGGGTATAGGGTGTGATGCAACTAATGCTGAAGCCATTGCTCGAATATATGAAATCAAGCGTAGAGTAGAATCTAAGTCTATGATTGTGCTTGTTGATAGTGAAGCTAAAGTAGAAGGTTATGTCCGTGATGTGCCCGAAATAGCTTGGGATTTAATCAATGTGGCGGATAAACCTCTGACTATTATCTATGATAATGCTCGTAATCTTCCTGATAATCTCGTTGCCGAAGATGGTTCTATCGCTATCCGTATCACAAAGGAGCAATTCTCGCAACAACTTTGTCGCATGATGCGAGTGCCTGTGGTTTCTACTTCTGCTAATGTAAGCGGTGAGCCAACACCACGTAATTTCTTTGAAATATCCGACGAAATCCTTAATGCAGTAGATTTTGTTGTTGATTATCGTCGTGAAGAAGAGGTGTTGCCTCAACCGTCAAGTATCATTAAATTAGGCTCTAAGGGGCAAGTAAAAGTTATACGATGAATCGTAAACGCGCAATATTTTATATACTGTTCGACATAGTAGCAGCACTTTTGGTGTGGTTACTATTTTATATTTACCGTCGAATAACAAATGATATCGTTTTATCTGGTGGTAGTGTAGAATACTATTTTGTACCAAATTATCTCTTATTACCATCGATGATTTCGTTCCCAATAGTAGCATTGTTTATCCATTATCTTACTGGATTTTATAATGTTAAGGTGCGTCATTCGCGCCTTGTCGAATTGTTCTCTACATTCGTAGGTACTTTCTTTATCTCTACGATTATCTATTTCGGAATGTTGGTCGATGACATTGTAGTGAGTTATACTTTCTATTATCGCTCGTTTCTTATTCTGTGGGCAATGTTTTTTTCTGTTACTTATTTGTTCCGTATAACGCAAACTTTGATTGTTTTATCTCGGTTGCGTAAGGGTCTAATACCCAATAATGTACTAATTGTGGGGACAGGTGATACAGCACACAAAGTTACCGAAATTATTGATAAAGACTCTTCTCGTAATGGGCAAAAGGTTATAGGCTATATTGCTGTGCGTGACCGAGTTGTAGTAGATGAAAAACTGTTGTTGGGAAGATTAAATGACTTAGAGCAAGTCGTGAAAAGTCATATTGTCAACGAAGTTATAATCGCTGTTGATAATATGGACAATGATATGATTTTCAGTATAGCCAATCGCTTAATAGCGTGTGGTGTAGAGGTTAAATTTGCCCCTCGTCTTTTTGAAGTTGTTACAGGTCATGTCTCTTTCACCAATGTTACAGCCGAACCTTTGGTTGATATCACCTCATCGCGCATGCCTGCATGGCAACAATCTGTCAAACGTATTTTCGATATCACTTCAAGTGCTATTGCAATATTGTTGTTATCACCTGTTTATCTGTATGTTGCTATAAAAGTGAAATTGGGTAGTAAAGGTCCAATATTCTACAAGCAAGAGCGAATAGGTTATGAAGGACGTTCTTTTATGATTTACAAATTTCGCACTATGTACACCGATGCTGAGAGTCAAGGCCCTCAACTTAGTCAAGTAGGAGATCCTCGTATCACTCCGTTTGGTCATATAATGCGCAAATATCGTCTTGATGAATTACCTCAATTTTGGAATATTATTAAAGGGGATATGTCAATAGTAGGTCCACGTCCTGAACGTCGTTATTATATTGAGCAGATTGAACGTATTGCCCCATATTATTGCCTTGTTTATAAAGTAAAACCAGGTCTTCTATCTTGGGGACCAATTAAAATTGGGTATAGCGATACTATTGAAAAAATGGTTGAACGTCTTCGTTACGATATTATTTATATGGATAATATGTCAATCCAAACCGACATAAAAATACTTTTTTATAGCATAGGCGTAATTATTAAAGGTAAAGGACAATGATGAATCTTGATGAATTGTTGAATCCGTCGCAGAAGGCGGCGGTTGAGTATAATGATGGTGCATCGGTGATTGTGGCGGGTGCTGGTTCGGGCAAGACGAGGGTCTTAACCTATAAGATTGCGTATTTGTTGGAGCAAGGCATGATGGCATATAATATTCTGGCTTTGACTTTTACGAATAAGGCGGCTCGTGAGATGAGGGAGAGAATTATGAGAGTGGTGGGTCCGTCGGCGTCGCGTGGGTTGTGGATGGGTACGTTCCACTCGATATTTTCGCGTATATTGCGTGCTGAGTCAGAGTTGCTTGGGTTTACTCCACAATTTACGATATATGATACTGCAGATTCTAAGACGTTGATTAAGAGTATTATTAAGGAGTTGCAGTTGGATGATAAGACGTATAAGGCGAGTGCTATTCAGTCGAGAATTTCGAATGCGAAGAACCACTTGATTATGCCTGCGGCATATAATGCTAATTCGGCTAACTATGCTGATGATAAGCGACATAATACTCCTGAATTTGGTAGGATATATGATATGTATTGTAGGCGTTGTCGTGAGGCGAATGCGATGGACTTTGATGATTTGTTGGTTTATACAGCTTATTTGTTTAAGCAAAAACCAGATGTGTTGCAACGCTATCAAGAACGATTTCAGTATATATTAGTGGATGAGTATCAGGATACTAACACAGTGCAGCACTCAATAGTGATGCAGTTGGCTGCGATGCATGGCAGAGTGTGTGTGGTGGGAGATGATGCGCAGAGTATCTATTCGTTCCGAGGGGCAGAGATTGATAATATATTGGGCTTTCAGCGTTGTTTTGCAAATTGCAGATTGTTCAAGTTGGAACAGAATTATCGTTCGACACAGACGATTGTGAATGCAGCTAACTCGTTGATAGCTAAGAATAGAAATCAGATACCGAAGACGGTGTATAGCAAACTGTTGGTAGGCGAGCCGATTGAGGTTGTGTCGACATATAGCGACTTTGAGGAGGGGTATGCAGTGGCGAAAGATATTCAGTATGTGGTGAAGAACAAATTTGCGGCGTATGAGGATATTGCGATATTGTATAGGACTAATGCTCAGAGTCGTGTGTTAGAGGAGTCGTTGCGCAAGAGCGGTATTCCGTATAAAATATATGGCGGTTTGTCGTTCTATCAGCGCAAAGAGATAAAAGATGTGATTGCCTATTTGCGATTGATAATCAATCCGTCGGACGAAGAGGCATTGAAGCGTGTGATAAATTATCCGGCTCGTGGAATTGGCGATACAACACAACAGAAATTGTTGAAAGTGGTGCATGATAATCCACGTGTGCCAGCGTTGGAGATAATAGCCGACCCATTGAAATATGGGGTAGATGTGAAGGCTGCTGCGGCAGGTAAATTGCAGAAATTTGCAGAGTTGATAAACTCATTCCTTAGTGAGAATGAGCAACAAGATGCATATCATGTGGCTGAGAGAGTGGTGTTTGGCTCGGGAATTATGGCAGATGTGTCGGCTGATACCTCGGTGGAGAATCTTTCGCGCAAAGAGAATATAC
>JAZRJN010000165.1:0-3459 GCA_045645785.1 Candidatus Aphodosoma sp.
GCCAGTTGTCTTCGATTTCTACAGCGAATTGAGTGTAGAATGGGTGGTGAGTGAATGATGTGATAGATACGTAGTTAGAAGCATCGAGTTTGAGAGATTTGGCATACTCTTGTGGAGTCATAGTTTTGCCATCGACAGTAACTTCAGTTGGACATTCGCCGAGGTATGTGTCGTAGATAGCACGGAGGCCGTCAGCCCATACTGGAGTGAGTTTGTTGAATTTGCCTTTAGCGATGGCGTGAACGTATGCTTTAGCTACAGCGTCGAGTTCGTTGTGAACAGGGAGTTCTTCGCCGTACATGATGCCAGGCATAGCGTCTTGTGGAACGAGACCGTGATTTTCCATTACAGAAAGTGCGTCAGAGAAAGCACCACCAGGAGCGAAAGTTGCGTTTCCGTGAAGGCGAACGAAGAGGCGAGCGCGTTCTTGCATAGTGTGGCTAACGATGAACATTTCGGCGAGGTCGACAGTTTTGCCAGTGAGGCGGAGTACTTCGGCTTCGAGAAGACCTACAGAAGAGAAGCTCCAGCATGTAGAAGAGCGGTGTTGGTCTTTGATAGGAGTAACAGGTACTTCTTTGATAGTTGTAAATTGGAAACCTTCTTGTTTTTCAGCAGGTTTTGTTTCTGTTGTTTGAGCAGAAACAGCAATGCTACAACCGAGCATGAGAGCTAAAAGGGCTTTTTTCATAGTTGTTTTTAGTGTTAGTGATTGAATTATTGACATTTGGGCACAAAGTTACGAAAAATATTTGATATGAGTTAATAAGAATTAAAAAAATAATAATTTTCAATATTCAACTTTTAATTGTCAACTTTTTTTTGTATCTTTGCAAATTATTAAATACTTTGGGTTTATTATAGATTATTATGGAAAATAAGGACATGAATTTGTTTGATTTTATTTTGCTTTGTTGTAAGGCATTAGGTAGATTATTTAAGAATATTGGTGTGCTGATTCTGCAATCGGTGCGTTTGGGATTGCAGTATTTTTGGGTGTTTGCGCCGTGTGTGGTGTTGGGTGTATTAGGTGGTTGGTTGTGGACAAAGCCTTTTGCTACTACGTTTAATGGTAATGCCACGATTATGTATGCGGAAGGTATGCGAGATGTGGTGCGTGAGGGAATTATTAATTTTATTACATTGTCGGACGCATTAAAAAAAGAGTATGGTTTGAATGATGAGCATATAGATGCATTTAATGGTTTATTGATGTATGATGTAATAGATTGTAATGCGGATTCAGTCCCTGATTATGTTGATAAGAATAGAAATGTAGACCTGAATGATACGGTTAATGTTGTTATGCGAGATCGAGTGCATTTGGTTTTGAAATTGAAAGGAATGAATGATTTTAAACCTTTTGAAGATGCGTTGACTAAATTTTTTAATGCGCAACCATATTTAGTGGAGGCTGATAATAGATGTAAGAAAATACAGCAAGAACGATTGAATTATTTTACGAAAGAGGTGGCTCGATTGGATAGTTTTATGACTTACGATTATTTTATGAAACCACGTTATTTGGGCGCGGAATGGGGTAATCATATAATTTCGGAGAGAGAGCAGGAGTTGTATTATCAAGATATGATTATTGTGTTGAAAAAAAAGAATTTTTTAGAGATGCAGAATATGTCAACTCCGGATATTATAAACTTTCAAACTCCGTTTATTGCTTATGTTATGCCGTTAATATATAAGTATTTTATAGGCTTGGTTGGGGGTGTTGTTTTGGGTTTGTTGGCATCGTTGGCTGTTAAGTATAGAACGGTTATTGTTGCTTATTTGAAAGAGAAGTAAGATGTTTGCAGCAACGAATAAGCATAAGATTATAAATGACCCAGTGTTGGGTTTTATTACGATACCTAATGAGTTGATTTACGAGTTGGTGCAGCATCCGTTGTTTCAACGATTGACAAGAATTAAACAATTGGGATTGGCGAATGTGGTGTATCCAGGTGCCCAACATACGAGATTTCAACATTCGTTGGGGGCTATGCATTTGGTGGGTGAGGCAATTAAGCAGTTGAGGCTAAAGGGACAAGTGATTACGCCTGCCGAAGAGAATGCTGTGTTGGTGGCGATGTTGTTGCACGATATTGGTCATGGGCCATTCTCGCATGTGTTGGAGCATACGATTATAAGCGGGGTGTCGCATGAGGAGTTGTCGCTTAGGATGATGCAGCAGATAAATGGTGAGATGGGGGGACGATTGAGTTTGGCGATAAAGATATTCAAGAATGAGTATGAGAAGAGATTTTTGCATCAGTTGATATCGTCGCAGTTGGACATGGATAGGATGGATTATTTGTGTAGAGATTGTTTTTTTACAGGCGTGATGGAGGGTTCGATTGGGGCTGCGCGAATAATAAAGATGTTGAACGTGTCGGATGATAGATTGGTGGTAGAGGCGAAGGGTATTTATTCGATAGAGAACTTCTTGGTTGCGAGACGGTTTATGTATTGGCAGGTCTATTTGCACAAGACATCGGTGGCAGCCGAGAAGATGTTGGTGAATATATTGCGTAGAGCAAAAGAGTTGGTGAGACAGGGGGTGGAATTGTTTGCAACACCAGCATTGAAGTATTTTCTTGAGAATGAAGTGAATGAAGAGTCGTTTGATACTGATTATGTATTGGCAAGATATGTAGAATTAGATGATGTGGATATAATGTCGGCAGTGAAAGTGTGGATGAAAGCAGAGGATGTGGTGTTGAGAGAATTGTCGAAATGGTTTATAGAACGCAGATTCTTTAAGGCGGTTACGGGGGATGATATGTTGTTGTATAATGAAGAGAATATGAAGCGTCAGTATGCAGAGAGATTTGGAATAGATGAGAGCTTGGCGCAATATTTTTATGTAGAAGAGTCAGTGAGAAGTAATACGTATAATCCTGATGGTGCAAATATTATGATTATGTATGGTGATGGGCGATTGGTGGATGTGGCGCGTGCATCGGATATGATGAATGTGGATATGATGAGGGAGATGATTGAGAAGAGGTATTTGTTTTATATGCCAATCTTTAAATAATGCACAATTCACAATGCATAATTCACAATTAGCCATTCGGTATTTGATATAAATAATTAAACAATGTTGATTATTGTCGATTTGGGGTGTTAATTCTCAATCTTCAATTTTCAATTCTCAATTTGAAATATATGCAATTTACGCTACAGCAGATAGCTGATTATTTGAAGGGTGTGGTTGAAGGAGATGGTGGTTTGAAAGTTTCGGAATTGTCGAAAATAGAGGAAGGTCGTGCAGGGACATTGACTTTTTTGTCGAATCCGAAATATACACAATATATATATACTACACAAGCATCGGCGTGTTTGGTGAATAAAGATTTCATAGCAGAGCAGCCTTTGACAACGACATTGATACGTGTGGATAATGCGTATGAGTGTTTGGCTAAATTGCTTGCGTTGGTAGAGAGCGTGAAACCTAAAAAG
>JAZRJN010000166.1:0-2094 GCA_045645785.1 Candidatus Aphodosoma sp.
TGCGGCTAATAATGCAGGCGATATTGATAAAAATGCTTGGGTTGAAATATTAGATAGAGAGTATTTGTTAAAGGCAAATCAAGGTTATATTGTAGGTTATTTTGGTGAGGAGGAGAATGTCGTTGTGAGATTTATATCAAAGGAAGGTCAAACTATTACTGCTCCTGAAACAAAGGTGTATGATTTAGGGGGAGATTATGCGTGGTACACTGAGGGTGTAAATCTTTCATCGAATGGTTGGAATTTGATAGGTCAGCCATATTATGAAACTTTGCGACAAGGTGATTTGATAAATTTTGTTACAATACCTAATAGTGACGGTAAAACATATAGACAATGTACCTATAGAGAGGCTTTGGCGGAAGGTTTGCTAACTCCGTTTTCAGCATTTTTTGTGCAGTTGAAAGAAAACGAGGCTCCAATGATTAGAGTTGAAGAGTTTGATTATGCGCAATATAATGGGGAAGAATCCGATTTTATGCAAATATATTTGTCGGATGGAGAAGATTCGGATTGCACGACCATAATCGCTAATTCAAAATGCACATCAGAATATGAAATAGGTAGTGATTTGAAGAAGTGGGTAGGCTATGCTGAGAAGCCACAAATATATACAATTGAAAAAGATTTGGCATTAGCTTTTAATGCTCAAAATATTACAGAAAGTACATTATTGTCGTTGGGTGTCTATGTGCCAGTAGCAGGTGATTATACATTCTCACTTAATGAAAATTGTGGTGATTTATATTTGGTAGATAAGGAAAAGGGTGTGATTGTGAATTTATCTCAGTCGGATTATACTGTTGATTTGTCAGAAGGAAAATTTGATAATCGTTTCGAGGTGAGTTTTCAAAAAATGACTGCTACACATTTGACTGATGATACTAAAAAAATAGAGTATTTTGTGAAAAATGGTAGTGTTTTTATTAAAAATGTACCGCAAAATGGGGTGTTATACGTACATGATTGTACAGGAAAATTGATATATAAAACCAAAACAAGTTCTTTTAATTTACCATTTAGGGGTGTGTATCATATCATTATAAAAATTGGAGAAAAAAACCACGATTGTTTTAATGTTATTTATTAATTTTTTATTATCTTTGTAGTCGTAATTATTACTAACTAAAACATTTATAATCTATGAAAAAGTTATTACTTACTATTGCACTTGTAGTATGTGCATTTATTTATGTTGACGCGCAACCACGCGCAATTGGTGCTAACCTTGGTTATGGCGCAAGTTTTTCTTACCAACACAATCTTGGTGAAGCTAACTTCTTGGATATCGCTGTTGATGTTCCTGCATTTAATGCAATTGGTGTTTCATGTACTTATGATTGGGTAAACCCTTTCAATACATCAATTCCTTGGAATGAAAAAGGTACTTGGAACTGGAGCCTTGGTGTTGGTGCTGGTGCTGGTTTTGGCTTTGGTGGTTGGGGTTATGCTGGTGTTGTAGGTCACTGCGGTGTTGCTTACGACTTCTGGTTCCCTCTTCAACTTTCTGTTGATTATCGTCCTAACATTGGTGCTCACTTCGGTAAAGATTTTGCTGGTTTCTACGGTTCTGGTCTTTACACAGGTGTTACAATCGGTGTTCGTTACTTGTTCTAATTATAAAACAACACGTAATAAAAAGAGGCTGTGTCTATTTTGACATAGCCTCTTTTTTTTATTAGGGTTGTTGAGTTTTTTCTTCCAATACCTCTCCTAAGTTAACGTGAGTTCGATATAAAATGCCGTATAGCATCTGTGTCATCCGCAGAACTATTTTGATGCAGTCAAAGAGCGGATTCATAAAAAATCCTCCCCTAAATTAGGGGAGGTGTCCGAAGGACGGAGGGGTATGTAATGTAAATTTCTGTGTTATCCGTGTGTTTCCGTGTAGGATAATAGTTATACTCACGTTAATTAAAAGTTTATTGTAAAGCCTGCGTGGAGGTTGAATCCTGCTTGGGCGTAGTACCATGGGGTGTGTTTTTGATTTTCAGGTAGGTAATTGCCGTTGGCGTCAGCCCCTTCGAAGTAGCCATACACGCCACCATTCGATTCGTAGCGGGTGTTGAATAGGTTGTTGAGTAGGATGTGGAA
>JAZRJN010000167.1:0-11072 GCA_045645785.1 Candidatus Aphodosoma sp.
AGCCATTTACAGCATTGTAGTAGAGTTTAGAAGAGTAGAGGAGTGTTTTGGTTGGAATACAACCAACGTTTAGACACGTACCACCAAGGGCATTTTTTTCGAAAAGGACTACGTTGAGTCCAGCTTGTGCAGCGCGTTCGGCTGCGGTGTAGCCAGCAGGGCCACCACCTAAGACTGCTAGTTGAAACATAGTTTTGAATGAGGAATGAGGAATGAGGAATTAGGAATGAGGAATGAGAAATTAGGAATGGGGAATGAGGAATTAGGAATTAGGAATTTTTTTCTTTTTCTTCTTCCTTCTTTTTCTTCTTTTTTCCTTCTTTCCTTTTTTATCCTCTGTTTTTAAGGTTAGTATTTTGTTTTTCTATTATTATTTTTTCTTTTGTTGTTTTTGTGATGCTACTTAATAGTTTTTTTAGTTCTAAGCAGTCGTCGTTTATTGAATTATATTCTGTTTCTGTAAGATATTCTGTCTTATATAGTAATTCTAACCAATAAAGTGTTTCGTGTGTTTCTTTTAATGCAATGTACATTTTCGATTGAAAATCTTTTTTGCTTATTGCAAATTGTGCTTCTGAGATATTGGCTCCGATACTTGTTCCAGAGCGAGTCACTTGTTTGGAAATTATATATTCTTTTCGTTCTTGTAATAATTTACAAAGGCGAATTATTCTAATTGCAAAATTTTTGCTTTTTTCGAATACTATATTTTCTTTTTCTTTCATATCATTATTTTATAATTCCCATTCCTCATTCCCCATTCCTAATTTCTCATTCCTCATTCCTCATTCCTCATTCCTCATTCCTCATTCCCCATTCCTAATTTCTCATTCCTCATTCCTCATTCCTCATTATCTATAGCGTATACGTTGTCCGATTCGGATTATGGATGTTTCTTTGATATTGTTGAGGGCGCAGAGGCGACGGACTGTTGTGCCATAGCGTTTGGCAATGTGTGAAAGAGTCTCGCCAGAGCGGACACGATGGTATGCCGCACGCTTCATCTCTTCGAGTTGAGGACGGTGCGAATAGGTGTCGGCTTTGGTCATAAAATAGTAGCCATCTGCCTGTGTATTAATAGAAAGAGTATTGAAATCGATAAGTTTTTCGGGGTTGAATTGGTTGCCGAAAAGTCGGAATTCGAGATGCAAGTGCGAACCTGTAGAGCGACCAGTGCTACCAGCTAAGCCTATGGGTTGTCCTGCAACGACTTGTTGCCCCTCTTTTACTAATGTGCGTGAAAAATGAGCCATTACGGATTCGAGACCATTGTCGTGAGTGATGATGATATAACGACCATAACCGCCTCGTTGATATGTGGCAAGACGTACGGTGCCAGAAAAAGGTGAACGAATAGTGTCGCCGTATGGGATACCAATATCAATGCCAAAATGGAAACGAGCTCCACGAATGCCGAAACGCGAAGTGATGCGTTGGCTGGTGGTTATTGGGTGATAGTCGGAGCAAGCGATATATAGGGAGTCGGGGAGAGAATCAAGAGGTAATGAGGAATGAGAAATGAGGAGTGAGGAGTTGGGAGTTGAGAATTCTTCTCCCTCCTCTGAAAGGGCGGTGTATGATTGAAAAAACTCGATTAAATCGGGGATTTTGTATGATTCTTCTGTGGTAGTTGATGGTGTGGCGGTTGGGTCGGCTTGTGGGAAAGCAGACAAACAGATGGTTAGTAGGATTAGAGCTATTGTTGCTGATTTCATTTTTTGTTTTTAGTTGTTTTGGCCTGTAGGATTAGTTAGTGTATAGTTTTTTGCTAAGTTGCAAAGGTAGTAAAAAATGTACAAATTGCAATGCAAATTTGTGTTTTTTTGAATTTATCGCTATTTTATATGTGAAATAGTTGTGTGTGTCAATAATTTTACTTAAATTTGTCCGCTAAATTCTATTATCATCGAAAATCTATTATTTTATGTGGACAACTAATTTTTTACATTTGGCAGAGCGAGTTTTTTTTAGACTCTGTGTTGTCTTGTTTTTTGTTGTATTTACAGTTGAGTCTATGTCTCAAGATTTTGAGAAATTGCCTTATTTTGAGGGGTTTGAAGACACGACAACTTATAAAACGTGGGCTTTGAATGTTGGTCCAAATGGTCAAATAGCAACAAATAAATGGTGTATATCAGATGCGGATGTTTTTGTTGGAGAGAAGTCGTTGTATATTAGTGCAGATGAAGGAAAAACAGCCAATTATGAGAATAAAGCGATATATAATGTGGCTTATAGAGAGATTGCATTAGATAAAGGGGAGTATGATTTGAGTATTACATGGCGATGTGAAGGAGAAACAGATGCAGATGGTTTGTATGTTTGTTGGGTTTCTCCTAACTGGAATTTAAATAGTAGTGTAACATTGCCAAGTTTTACGAAAAATTCGAAATTAACTTTTGATGTTGGGGGTGATTTTTTGAATGGAAGAAAAGAGTGGACGACTTCGACAGCGAAGATAACGCAAAATTCGACATCGAAATATCGTTTGGTTTTTGTGTGGGCAAATAATGCTACAACAGCAAATGCACCATCAGTAGTTATAGATAACATACAGATAGCAAAGTCGGAATTGCAGGGATGTGGTAAGCCATCGAATGTGAAAGTTTCGGTTTTGACAAATGATGTTTCTGTAAGTTGGACAGGTGGAGCTTTGGGCTATGAGTTGATGTATCGCAAGAGCACAGAGACAGATGTTACAGTTGTGAAGAATATCAATCAAGCATCGTACGTATTGAAGGGAATGTCGGAAGGAATTTATGATATATTTGTGCGTAGTTGTTGTCCGGGGGATACTTCGATATGGGTGATAAAAAATAATGTGTTGGTATATGATGCGGCAGCGCATTGTATTGACTTTATAAATTGGGATAGAGAGGGTACAGAGTGTAGAACAGGTAAGCATACGTTGGGAGGACGATTTGATGGAGATAAATTTATAGCGAAAGTAGAATCGACAGAGAGAGGAGCGAAAGATTATGGCTATGCATCGATAGCATCGCGTCACACATGGCATTATATGCCAGGAGAGAAAGATCCACGTACTGGCAACGAATTGCCAACAGTGCCAGAAGGAGAGGTAGTGTCGGTTCGTTTAGGAAACTGGAATTCAGGAGCTGAGTTTGAGAGTGTAACATATACACATCAGTTGGATTCGGGTTCTAATATGATTTTGTTGTTGAAATATGCGATAGTCATAGAAGATCCAGGGCATCCAAGAGCAGAGCAACCAGTGTTTATGCTTGAATTGTTGGATGAATATAACAACCCGCTTGATCCATCGGGTTGTGGTGATGCTAACTTTGTAGCAAATACACAAGAGTTGATTAACAATCCAGACGCAGATGGAACATGGCATATAATCAATTCGAAAATTCCTATATTGTGGAAGGAGTGGACGACTGTGGGTATCAACATGTCGCAATATGCAAAAAATGGCCCGTTGAAATATAAAATACGTTTGACAACATTCGACTGTGCACAAAGTGGGCACTTTGGATATGCATATTATACGTTGAGTTGTGCGTCGGCAACGATAGAGGGCTTGTCGTGTGGTGAGAATGCGGGGGCAAACATCAATGCACCAGAGGGATTTAATTATCGTTGGTATCGAGTTCGTGATGAAAAGACTGTTTGTACAACACGTAATTTGCAGGGGATAGAGAAGAATGACACAGCATTGTATCGTTGTAAAGTGATGTTTGCACAAGATTCGACATGTTATTTTGATTTGGATGCAAGTTTGTTGCCAAAATTACCAAAGGCTCAATTCACTCCACGATGGACGCCTCGCAACTGTAATGAAAACAGTATTAGATTCCAAAATACGAGTCATGTAACAACAGCGCGTGGTGCTACGGGAGAGAAGTGTGAGACACATAGATGGTATTTGAAAGAGGATGGAAATTGGAAGTTGATACATGAGGGTGATAGTTTGGAATATAGATTCCCGAATGGAGGAGGCGATTTCGATGTGATGTTGCAAACAGGTATATCGAATGACGAATGTATAGATGATACAATTATTACGGTGAATGTGCCACGATTGGGAGCAGTAGTAGATACAATTTATGATACTATATGTGAGGGTCGTTCGTTGAAAATAGAGGGTCGCAGATATATGCAGGAGGGATTTTATAGAGTGTTTAGAGGGTTGACTTTTGGTGGATGTGACTCTACTGTATATCTTGATTTAAAGGTTATACCAAAGGAGCGTGATACAATATCGGCATATATATGTGAGGGCGAAGAGTATATTTTCAATGGTCAAGTTTATACAAAAACAGGCAGACCACGTACGAAATATGAGTCGTCGTGTGGTTGTGATAGTATTGTATTGTTGAATTTGACAGTAGCGACATCGATAATCGATGAAGAGTTGGTGTTGTGTAGTGGAGACGATTTTGTGTTTGATTATAGTGTGTCTGACGCAGAATTCACAGAGTATGAAATATTGATGAGTGATGCAGCTAAGTCGGTAGGGTTGAAAGATATTGCGAAACGACCTTTGCCAGAGGGAGGTAAAATAGTGTTGAAAATAGCAGATATTACCGACAAGCGAGATAGTATAAATCCAATACATCCTGGTAATTATGATATAAATGTAGTGTTTTATTATACTACAGATAGTGGTGTTGTTCAGTCGTGTGAACACACAGTAGCATTGAAGGTGTTGTATTCGGTCGGTACGATAGAGCAAAAATTTGATAATGTGATTACCTTGCTTGATGCGGATTATAATGGAGGGTATGAATTTGATTATATACAATGGTATAGAAATGGAGAGCCGATAGAAGGAGCAAATGACACCTATATATATTTAGAGGAAGAAGAAATAAATTCGACTGATATTTATAGTGTGGGATTGATTAGAAAAGGTGAAAGTGAAGAGATAATGAGTTGTGGATTGCGTTTGCGAGTAGGAACAGCAGTGGAGGATGTTGAGGCGATAGGAGTTGATGTGGCGTCGAATAGGGTTAAAGTAGGTGAGTCGGTAATAGTTGTATTTGAAGAGGGCTATGCAGAGTGTGTGGCTCGATGGTGGAGTGTTACGGGCGTAAAATTGGGAGAAGAGGTTGTGAAAGAAGAGGGTTATTTGAAATGCACACCACAATTGCAAGGAATATATTTGTTGGAGCTTGAAATGGGGGGTGAAAGAGTTGTGAGAAAAATAGTAATTAGCAATTAGTAATTAGTAATAAACAAATCTATATCTATATCTATATTTATGAAAACTATTAAAGGTGTTTTGTTATTATTTGTTTTGTTGTTGGTAGGTTTAGTTTCTTATGGACAACAAACTGGTTATACTTCACTTCCATATTTTTGTGGTTTTGAAAATCCAGAAGATACCATGGGTACGTATGGTTGGAAGTTTGAAAAGCGACCAAAAACTAATCATAGCTTTGTGGTTGGGGAGGCTGTTCACCGTTTGGGAAGTCATGCAATGTATGTGTCGGCAGATGGTGGTAATACAGCGGGATATGCTTTTTCGGGAGGTAGTGTAGTTATCGCGTATAAGAGTTTTTACTTGGAAAAAGGCGTTTATGATTTGATGTTTGAATATCGCTTGCAAGGTGAGGATTTGAAAGATGCGGATGTGATGCGAGTGGCTTTTTATTCGGGTAGTAAGCCAGCGACAGTAGCGACAGGGGAGTTTCCTAAATATGCATTAGATAATGCATTTGTGAGTAGAGATGGAGATGAGGTTTTTAAAACAACATTGTGGCGACAAGTAGAAGGACAAGTAGAGGCGAAAGAGGATGGAAACTATTATTTAGTATTTTTATTTAAAGAAGACGGAAATAAGAATATTTACAATCCGGGACCTTGTATAGATAACATACAGTTTGACCGAGCAAAATCGCTTACAGCATGTGCTACAAAACCAATAAATATACTTATAGATAAAGAGGCGACAGGAATAAAATTGTCGTGGATTGGTCATGCATCAGAGTATGAGTTGATGTATAATAAGGTGGATAATCAGAAAGATACGACCGTTACGATAATAAAAGGAATAACTACGACTGAGTATTCTATACCATATACATTGATACCAGAGGGTATGTATAATTTTAGAATTAGAGCTTTGTGTGATAATGATACAAGTATGTGGGTAGAAAAGGCGAATTATATGGTGTATGATGATGCGAAGCATTGTTTGAACTATATGGATTTTACGAATGATGCAACGAAGTGTTATTTTGGTACCTTTAAAAATCCGAAAGAGTTGCAACGAGCAATAGATTATGGTTATGAGAGTCGTCATAGTATTCATACAGTGCATTATATGCAAGATGAGTATGATAGATTGACGGGTTATGGGTTGAAGACAGTGCCAGAAGGCGAGGTAGCATCGGTACGTTTAGGAAACTGGACTGAGGGATTGCATGGGGATTCGCCAACATCGAATCATGGCTCTCCTTCGGGGGTTATAGAATATACTTATACAATACCAGAAGATAAGTCGGTATTGTTGTTGAAATATGCTGCGGTATTGCAATATGCATCGCACCATGCACCAGAAGAGCAAACACGAATAACAGTAGAGGTGTTAGATAAATTCGAACAACGTTTGGAGTGTGCGACAGCAGAATTTAATGCCAAAGATGTGTCGCAAGGTAACACACGTGGTTGGAAAACGTATAACCCAGAAGAGGGAGAGGTGATTGATCCAGACCTTTCGCCAATAATGTGGTTGGATTGGAGTACTTTGGGTATGAATTTGGAGGGAAGTAGAGGTCAGACTGTTAAGATACGAGTTACATTGAATGCGTGTATTGCTGATTATCACTTTGCTTACGGATATTTTGTGTTAGATTGTACAGAGGGAGAAGTAGGTGGTATGAGTTGTACTGAAAAAGCAGACACCTTGTTTGTGCCAGAAGGATTTAATTATTTGTGGTATGTGCAAGGTGATAAAAATAAAACACCGATAACTACAGAAAGATTTTTTGTGCCAGCGGATGATGATATTAACTCGTATGCAGTGGATTTGATATATCCAGAAGATAATGGATGTTATTTCACATTGTATGCAAATGTGTGGCCACGAGTGCCTAAAGTGGGTATGAGCTATGTGCATAAGCCACAAGATTGTGTCAATTATGTGGAGTTGATAAATAGTAGTAAGATGGTGGATTTGAAGATGGACAAAGCAGGAGAAGTTGTAGATACGATTGATGTGCCATCATCGACAGCATCTATTAAAGATTACTATTTAGAGATAAACAGTGGTAAAGGAACAATATTTGAAAATGGATTGACAATAACGACAGATCCTGCGATGCGTATTGTAGCTCCAAATGAGGGAGATACGTTTACGGTAGTGGTAAAAGGTATGTTCAATACGTGTGAAGATGTTAAAGAATATAAGGTAGAAGTACCAGCGATAGGAGAAACTATTGGAGAGACTCATGAATATATATGTTTGGGTGGTGAAGTAGAATTTAATGGTAAGACCTATAGTGAGGCAGGTGTGTATATTGACACATTGAAATCAGAGTGGTGTGGATGTGATTCTATTTTGAAGTTGACATTAGAGACATTGGTAGCTGATACCATATATATGGATACTACAATTTGTTCGGCAGATATGCCATTTATGTGGATGTTGGATTTTAATACAATGTTTCGTTTGGATACAGCTGGAGTTTATGAAGAAGGAGTGAAAAGTGTTTTGGGTTGTGACTCGTTGTATTATGTATTAAATTTGGAGGTTTTGGAGTCGTTGGTGATGAAGATAGATGAGTGGCCAACCGAGATTTGTGAAGATGATGATTTGTTTGAAATAGGATATGAAGTGTTGGAAGGTAAGGTGAGTGGATATAGTGTGCGTTATTCACCAAAATCGCAACAAGCAGGTTTTGAAGATGTAGATGTTGAGTTTGAGGATAACGCAGAAAATGTTGTTATAGATTTGCCAGAGGGGGTTAGACCAGACAAATATGATGGAGTTATGGTATTTTATAATGATGAGTGTGGTAATGCCGAGGTAGGATTCTCGTTCGATGTATTGTATTCGAAAGATGTGATAGCACAGAGATGGAATGATGTGTTGGCAGTGAAGAATGCGGAGTATAATGGTGGTTATGAATTTGTGGAATATCAATGGTTTTTGAATGGACAACCAATTGAAGGAGCTGTGTCGTCGCAGTGTTATAATGGAATGGATTTGGATTTTGGTGGGGTGTATAAGGTGTTGTTGAAAAGAAAAGATGATGGAGTAATGGCGTTTACTTGTGGGTTTGAGCCAGAGGAATATACAGAAGAGCAGTTGAATGATATAGGAGTTTTGGTGTTGGCAAATGAAACAATAGATATAGAAGTTCCATTAGAGACTCGAGGACGTATTTATAGCATATCGGGTTTATTATATTCGGTATTTGATTTGGGGGAAGGTATCAATGAAGTGAAAATGCCATCAGATGCAGGATTATATTTGATGGTAATAGAAGGGGAGTCGAGTGTTAGAAAATTGGTAGTAAGAAATTAAGTAATAAGATTAAAAAAAATATAAAATAATAAAATTATGAAACAGATTAGAACACTTGGTTTATTGTTATTGGCGGCATTGTTGTTAGTGCCATTTATGGATGTAGATGCACAAAAACGACGTCGTAAGAAAAAAGAAGAAACAAAAGCTATTTCTTCGTACATAGATGTGTATGGAGGTGGCGGTTATTCGGCTTTGTTGCATAGTATAGATGGAACATCGGTTCCAGGAGGAGGGGCTGGAATGTTGGGCTTTGGTTACTTCATGAAGCATAAGTCACAATTTAATTTCCGTGCAGGGTTAGAGATGATGTATTTGAATTCATCTACTTTGTTGAATACGTTGCATTATCAAGGAGATTATTTGTATTCAGATGCGATTTTGAGTGATCATAACATGTTGTATAATATGGATTTGACCGATTATAAAGAGCAACAAAATAGATTCTCGTTGAATATACCAGTAATGTTTGGCGCAGAATTTAATTCGGTTTATTTCCTTGTAGGTGCAAAAGCTGAGTTGGGTTTGATGAACAACTATTCGATGAAGAGTAATGTTACCACCATGTTGCAAGATCCAATGTTGATAGATGAGTTAGGTAATATGCCAACTCACGATTTAGGAACTTTCCCATTGGAAAATAAAGGAAAAATGAAGTTGGGATTTGATTTGACAGCATCGTTAGAATTGGGCGTTTGTCTTGATAGTTGGATGCCAGCAAACATGAAAGAGATTGGAGAGGGATTATCTCGTCGTTCAATATCTTATAGATTAGGTCTTTTTGCAGATTATGGATTGTTGAATATCAATGCAAATACGACAACAGACATATTATTGAATTCGGATAATATGCAAGTAGATG
Source organism: Candidatus Aphodosoma sp. (assembly GCA_045645785.1). Classification (GTDB taxonomy): domain Bacteria; phylum Bacteroidota; class Bacteroidia; order Bacteroidales; family Paludibacteraceae; genus Aphodosoma. Next base: position 9,360 of record JAZRJN010000167.1, read on the forward strand.
GAGATAAAATAACATTGCCAGCAAAAGATATTGCTAATTTGAAACCACGCACAGTGTTTAACACAAGAATGGCAGAAGACAAGTCGGTAAATTCGTTTGTGATAGGAGCTAAATTCTCAGTTTTGTTTGGAATTGATAAAGAACCTGCTCCAGTGAAAAAGAAACCACGTCGTCGTCCAGTTATTCGTGAGGTATCATTTATTCCTGATCCAACATTCTTCTATATGTTTGTTAGTGATTTCGAAACAGAAGAGCCACTTGATGCGTTGGTTAAAGTTTATACTTTAGGTGAGAATCCAGATACGATATTTGTTGGAATGACAGATAAAGAGACAGGTTTTGTAGAGGAGCAGATAGATAATGGTCAGTATGGAATTAGCATTACGCGTCCAGGTTATATTGATTATACAGATACATTGTTCCGTGTGATAAGTGATACGTTGTATGTTGATTTGCAACCAATTAAGAAAAATACAGTTGTTATTTTGCGTAATTTGTTGTTTGATACAGATAAAACAGTTATACGTAACATATCGGCACCATCTCTTGAAGAGATGTATCAGTTGTTAGCACAAAATCCAAATATAAGAATTAGAATTACGGGTCACACCGATAATGTTGGTACTGAGCGTTACAACAAAAAATTGTCGGAAGGACGTGCTAAGGCTGTATATGATGAAATGGTTAAACGAGGTATAGACCCATCGAGAATGGAATGGAATGGTCGAGGCTCGAAAGAACCAATCGAAACAAACAAAACACCTGAAGGACGTGCTGAGAACCGAAGGGTAGAATTTAAAATTCTTAGCGAATAACATATAATTGTCGGACTAGTCGGACTTGTCAGACTAGTCCGACATTGTATTTAATAATCTTACAATCTGAATCTAAATAAAATATTATGAAAACAAAATCTTATCTTATTCTTATTGTTGCTATGATGTTGGGTTTAGTAGTCAATGTTTGTGCCCAACAACAAACCTTATATGAAATTTTTGAAAATGGGATTCCGTCAACATGGGAGATGACCTATTCATCACCGACATATAAATGGACGTCAAAAACTAGTGGATATAATGCAACCAAATCGGTGAGTTTTAACTCTTATAATTCGTCTGAGGGAACAACGAGTACGTTAATAACACCGATGATATCTTTGACTTCGGACAAATTGTTTAGTTTTGTATATAAAAATCATAAAGGAGGGGAGTATAGTGTTTATGTATATAAATATGCAGAAGATGGAAGTTATGAAGAGTATTTGTTGGAGAGTGGATTGGTGGCATCAGATTGGACTTTAAAGAGTTTTCAGTTGGAAACATCGAAATATAATGGTGCTAATATTAAGATAGCGTTTAAGGGTGTAAGTAATAAGGCGAGGAGTAATAATGGGGCTACTTCACAAGCGGAGGGTAACTTGTGGTTGGATAATGTAGTGGTAGAAGATGTGCCATTGTGTGCACAACCAATAGATTTGGAGTTGGTGGCATTAACTCAGACATCAGCTACGTTGATGTGGAATATAGATGCTACTATGGGTAGTGTGCCAACAAGTTATAGAATCATGGTAAAAGATGTTGCTGGTAATGCTGTGGGAGATTATAATGATTTGGTGATAGATGGAGATGGATATATTTACATGATAGAGGGGTTGTCTAGTAATAGTGAATATGTAGTAAGTTTGCGTTCAGATTGTACGGAAGATAATAAAGG
>JAZRJN010000168.1:0-4996 GCA_045645785.1 Candidatus Aphodosoma sp.
AGTGAAGCCATTGCGTCAGTTGCAATCGAATGATACAGGCGTGAAGCATAGAAAAAAGGCACAAGGATTTGAAGTATTGGCAACAGGAGAGAAGTTTGTGTATATGATAAACCATTTTAAAGCGAAGAGTGGCAAAGGTTCAGGTGATAATGCAGATAATGGAGATGGACAGGGTGCGTATAACGGAGACCGAGTGAGAGAGGCTATGGCGGTGATGACATTTGCTAAATCGTGCGCTACGTATTTTGGAGATGAGGATGTGCTAGTGATGGGCGATTTGAATGCCTATTCGATGGAGGACCCAATACGCATATTTACTGATGGTGGATATACTAATTTAATAAAAAAATTTGAAGGCACAGAAGGTTACTCATATTCATATCGTGGCACAGTGGGATGCCTTGACCATGCTTTAGCAAATGAGAATATAGAGATGCAAATAACAGGATGCGAGGTGTTTCATATCAACGCAGATGAGGCAGCGGTGTTTGGTTATGATGGGTATAGTTATCAAAATAATATGTATCGCTCGTCGGACCATGACGCGGTGGTACTGGGATTACGCCTCGGAACTAGAACACCTACTGACAATACAGAAATAGATGATAGCAGGATTATTTATGGAGGAGAAGGGATGATTGGCATTGCTGCAGCCAAAGACAACGAGATGAAAATCTATTCGTTGACAGGGCAATTAGTGTATAGCGATGTAGTAAATTCAAATGACTTTGTAATTTCGACAGCCGAACTTGGACTGAAAGATGGAATTTATATAGTAAAATTAACCGACTCCGAAAGCTCTGTTGTACAAAAATTGAAAATACAAAACTAACACCAAGTTTCTTTCTAGTGAACGTAAATTATCATAAATTATTCATTAAATTTTTATAAATAACTTACGAATATTTATGTTCTTAAAAAAAATATTTATTTTTCCTATTCTTATATCTTCCAAGCAAAATGAATCCGTACGAAATAATAGCAAAATATTACACTCCAGGCAGTGATTTGTACAACATACTTGTGAAACACTCGGAGGCAGTGAGAGATAAAGCATTAGACTTAGCTCGTCGGCACCCAGAGTTAGGACTTGACCTTGATTTTATTGCCGAGGCTGCAATGCTGCATGACATTGGCATATTAAAGACAGATGCTGCAGGAATAAAATGCTTTGGCACGCATAGATATATTGAGCATGGATATTTGGGAGCAGAGATGATGCGCAGAGAGGGGTATCCACGCCATGCGTTGGTATGTGAACGCCACACCGGCACGGGGTTGAGATTGGCAGATATTATTGCGCGAGATTTACCAGTGCCCCATAGGGAGTTGTGCCCTATAACATTGGAAGAGCAGTTGATTTGCTATGCCGATAAATTTTTTTCAAAGACACGTTTGGATTCGGAAGACTCGTTTGAACGAGTAGAGCAAAAGATGAAAAAGTGGGGAGAGGAATCGGTGGAGCAATTGCGTCGTTGGAAAGAAATGTTTGAATAATTCTTAAATATCATGAATAGCACACTGAAATACATATTATTAAAGCCACTGTCGGTACTGTATGGCATTGGAGTAGGATTGCGAAATAAGCTATTCGACTTGGGATTGTGTCATAGTCAGAAATGCGATTTGTCGACTATCTCGATGGGCAATATCACAGTTGGCGGAACAGGTAAAACACCACATGCAGAGTATTTATTGTCATATTTGTCGGAGCGAGTGCCCACGGCTTATCTTAGCCGTGGGTATAAACGTTCGACTACGGGCTATCGTATTGCAGATGAGAATAGTACGGCTACGTCGATAGGCGACGAGGCCTACCAAATATATAGAAAATTTGACAATGTAACGGTGGCGGTAGATGGCAATCGTATCAATGCATTGAAGAAATTGCAACGACATAAAGTTGTGCCAAAGGTAGTTGTTCTTGATGACGCATATCAACATAGAGCATTGCAGCCAGATTTGAATATATTGTTGATTGACTACAATAGATTGACATATCGTGATTCGATGTTACCATTGGGCGAATTGCGAGAGTCTAGCAATAATACAGATAGAGCAGATATTATTATATTCACTAAGTGTCCGGAGACAATTCAACCAGTTGATGTGTTGTCTACACGGGTGCAAATCAATCCATTCCCTTATCAAACTCTCTATTATACTAGTTTGGAATATAACAAACCCCAAGGGCTTTTTGTTAAAGGAACAGTAGATTTGAGAGGAAAAGAGGTTCTTCTTGTGACAGGTATAGCTCAACCGCAACACCTGCATAAGCATCTTGAGCAATCGGCTAGTTTGATTAAAGCGTTACAATATCCTGATCATCATAGGTTTACAAATCATGATATAAAAGAAATAACAGATGATTTTGCTAAGTTGACAGAAGCTAATCGAGTCATCATCACTACAGAAAAAGATGCATCACGACTTGTTGGGATGAATCTGCCAGATTCGATAAAAGAGCATATCTATACAATAGAAGTAGAGGTAAAATTCCTCTTTAATAAGCAAAAAGACTTTGAAACACAAATAGATAAGTTTTTGCGAAATCAGAACTTGTACAATTCGTAATTCGTAATTGTTGGGATTGCGAAAAAAGTGTGCCTATTATAATGATTATATCATAAAAAATTAGTATCTTTGCATGCTAAAAGTTTAGAGTTTAGAGAGAAGAGGTTAGAGTGCTATTGGGCATTTAACTCCAAACCCTGAATTCTTGACACTAAACTGCTAACACTAAACATTTTAATATACTTAAATCTTATGGCTGAAAAGAAATTAAATCTCTTGGCTGATTTCCCTGCTATCACAACAGAAGAGTGGATGGCAAAAATCAATGCAGACCTCAAAGGAGCTGATTTTGAGAAAAAGCTCGTTTGGAAAACTAATGAAGGGTTTAATGTGATGCCTTTTTATCGTTTGGAAGACGTTGCTGAATTGAAAACAACCACTTCAGCACCGGGTGAATTCCCTTACGTACGTGGCACCAAAACCGACAACGAATGGTATGTTCGTCAAGACATTGACGCAACTTGTGCTAAAACTGCTAATGCAAAAGCACTTGACGTACTCAACAAAGGTATCAACTCACTCGGTTTCAAACTTAACAAAAACGAATTGAGCGCAGAATACATCGCTACTCTCCTCAACGGCATCTGCCCTGAGTGCGTAGAATTGAACTTCCGCGTTTGCATCCGTTGCTCTGCTCAATTGGTAGCTCTTTTGGCTGACTACTTCAAAGCTCAAGGTGTTGACCTTACTAAAGTAGAAGGTTCTATCAACTTCGACCCTATCAACCGTATGTTGTTGAAAGGCAAAGAACTCAAACAAGCTGAAATCGCTGAAATGGCTGCTGCTATCGTAAAAGCTGCTGCTGTTCTTCCTAAATATCGCGTAATTGGCGTTAACACACTCAGCCTCAACAATGCTGGTGCATACTGCTCACAAGAACTTGGTTATGCTCTTGCTTGGGGTGCTGAATATATGACTATGCTCACAGAAGCTGGTCTTACAGCTGACGAAGCTGGCAAAGCAATCAAATTCAACATGGGTGTTGGCGGTAACTACTTCATGGAAATCGCTAAATTCCGTGCTGCTCGCATGTTGTGGGCTATGATTGTTAAAGCTTACGCTCCTGCTTGCGACTGCGCTGCTAAAATGCGTGTTCACGCTGAAACATCAACATTCAACAAAACTATCTACGACGCACACGTAAACCTTCTCCGTACTCAAACAGAAGCTATGAGTGCTACTATCGCAGGTGTTGACTCTTTGACTGTTAATGCATTCGACGTAACATACAAAGAAAGCGACGACTTCTCAGAAGGTATCGCTCGCAACCAACAACTCCTTCTCAAAGAAGAATCTCACTTCAATAAAGTAACTGACCCATCTGCTGGTTCTTACTATATCGAAAACCTCACAAATAGCATCGCTGACCAAGCATGGAAACTCTTCCTCGAAATCCAAAACAATGGTGGTTTCTTCTCAGCTGTTGAAAGCGGTAAAGTTCAAGAGGCTATGAAAGCTACTTCTGCTAAACGTCTTAAAGACGTATCTGCTCGCAAAGAAGTTCTCCTTGGTACTAACCAATTCCCTAACTTCAGCGAAATGGCAGCAGAAAAAATCACTAAAGAAGAATGCAAATGCGGTAACTGCGGCTGCGAAACTCCACGTGGCATCCAAACATTGCCAACTACTCGTGCTGCTCAAGAATTTGAAGACCTCCGTCTTGCTACAGAACGCTCAGCTAAACGTCCAAAAGCATTCATGCTCACAATCGGTAACTTGGCTATGCGTCTTGCTCGCGCTCAATTCTCTTGCAACTTCTTTGCATGTGCAGGTTATGAAGTAATCGACAACCTTGGCTTCGAAACTGTTGAAGCTGGTGTTGAAGCTGCTCAAAAAGCAGGTGCAGACATCATCGTTCTCTGCTCAAGCGACGACGAATATGCAGAATACGCTCCAGCAGCATTCAAAGCTATCGACGGCAAACAAATCTTCGTTGTTGCAGGTGCTCCTGCATGCATGGAAGACCTCAAAGCTGCCGGCATCGAAAACTTCATCCACGTTCGCGTGAACGTACTTGATACACTTAAATCGTTTAACGCTCAACTTTTGAAATAATGAAACCAAATTTTAATGATATAAACATCAAAGAAGTTGCTGCTAGCAAAGCTACAGTCAACGGTGAAAATTGGTTGACACCTGAACAAATTCCGGTAAAACCAATCTACACAAAAGAAGACCTTGAAGGTCTCGAACACCTCAACTACGTTGCAGGTCTTCCTCCATTCCTTCGTGGCCCTTATAGCGGTATGTACGCTATGCGTCCTTGGACAATCCGCCAATACGCAGGTTTCTCTACTGCTCAAGAGTCTAACGCATTCTATCGTCGTAACCTTGCTTCTGGTCAAAAAGGTTTGTCAGTAGCATTCGACTTGGCTACACACCGTGGCTACGATGCTGACCACGCTCGCGTTGTTGGTGACGT
>JAZRJN010000169.1:0-3262 GCA_045645785.1 Candidatus Aphodosoma sp.
AAATTAATATAAAAGGCCAACAATCCAAATAGGCAATTTATTTCTCACCGAGTACTCCATATCATCAGCAAGAATATATGAATTTGGTATATTTGCTATTTGTTCAAACGTTTTATTAGCACCACCTACTTCAAAAATCCACTTACCATCTACTTTAAAATCACCATACTTTTTTCCATACTCCACTCTATGATTATACATCAATTGATTCACCACAAAAGTCTCCCTCACAGTCCCAATTTGTACATCGCTAATCGACAAAGCATACAGCAAATTAGTATTTTCTAAGAATATTTTATCTGGTTTTTGCAGTTTTTTCAAAGAATCCAAATCGGCATAAACCAAATTTATCAATTTTGCTCTCGACAAATAATCAAGATAAGCAAGCACCGTGTTACGCGAAGCTTGCATCAAAGTTGCCAATCTTGATATATCCACTTCATAAGGCACCATAGTTGACAAAATAGCTAGCAACATTTTTAATTTTCTCACATTGCCCACATCAACACCACACAAATTAGGCAACTCCGCTTCCATTATATAATTTGTAATATTCTCTATACATTCATAATATTTTGTACTCGATTCAAAATAAAATGGGAAATAACCAAACTGCAAATATTCTCTAAACAATTTCACAGGTTGACACACGGCATTCACCTTACTACATACGACATCTGGATTATCTAAGATAAACTCTAAATCAAATATAGGTAAATCTATATTATAATAAAACAAAAGATATTCGCGAAACGACAATCCTTGTATCTTATACCACAAACACCGACGCGATAAATCTGCCTCTGGATTTAGAATTTGCAACAAAGAAGAGCCACTAATCGTAACCTTCAACATAGGGAAACTATCATAAATAACCTTTATTTCTCTACTCCAATTTGGATACTTATGAATTTCATCTAAGAATAGATGTTTTCCCCCATGCATAACAAAAGTTTCGGCCAAATCCACCAAAGTATGACTCATGAAATACAAACTTTCAACCGAGACATACAGAGCCTCCGAAATGCGTTCCGAATAATTCAACTTAATATATTGTAGCATCAACGTAGTCTTACCAACACCACGCGACCCCACAATAGCTGTAAGTCTATCCTCCCAATCAATACTATCCATACAACTACGAACAATATCCGTAGGCGTATTATCTACTCTTTGCTTAGAAAGTACTACTAACTTATCCATAAAGTATATTTTTACACAAACGTTCTACAAATAGAACATATTTTAATACAATATGTTCTGCCGGCAAAGCATTTTTTGCAATATTTTGTTCTGCATATAGAACATATTTTCACTTGCAAAGGTAAATATTTTTTCCAAAACAAACAAATTTTAAAGATACTTTTTCACAAAAACACCACAAAAAAAATACTATACTTCAACAAAACAACAACTCCGATTTTTTCGTTGCGAAAAAAATCGGAGTCACTATTTTTAAACCCATTTTTACCACTCACAACAAAAAAACAACCAATAAACCCAATATCAAACTCTAACCAACTCATCAAAAGCATCACTTTTTATATAGCCCATTTTTACTTTATTAATAGCTATCTCAACAAGATAACCCTTATCAACTAAATCAGCCAAATCCTTCCGAGCTGTCATTGATGCAACCAAAAATCTATTTTGCATATCTTTCACGGTCACTACAGCCGCAGGATGTTCTACAAAATATTGTATTATTTGTGCTTGACGCTCATTGATATTTCTATTAGTCACAATAAACATATTTGCCTTTTGCTTTTCTTTCTGTTTCTTCTCAATATAATCTTTCAGCTGACAAAACGAAATATCCAGCACACGCAAATTATAAGCAACAAAATAGCCTATATCACAACCATCTAATTCAGTATAAAGAAACGCATCTTCATAACTACGTTTCGAATTTGCAATAACTCTCGAAATCGACATATATTCAGTCAACCAATACTTCTCTTTCAGCATATACCAATAAAACAACGCCCTCGCCGTTCTACCATTACCATCCACAAAAGGGTGCATATATGCCACCATAAAATGAACAATTATACCACGAATAATTGGATGAATAAAAACTCTTCCATTTCCATTATTAAAAAAGTTGCACAAATCATCAATAAATTCAGCCAAATCAGAAGCAGGTGGAGGAGTATGCACCACATCACCCGTCAACTGGTTTTCAACCACTACATCATCTTGCTCTGTCCTAAAACGCCCTACATCTGCCTCGTTTTTCAATGTTTTATTAGTCATCAAGCTATGAATCAAACGTATATTCTCAGGAGTAAGAGGTTCATCTTTATGCTCTGTTATATAACATATAGTTTTATAATTATTTGATATCATCTGCTGCGATTTATTTTGAGGAGAAATACCCTTTTTCAACATCTCTTTCGCCACTGCACGAGTAATCACCGCGCCCTCCATCTGACTCGAAAAAATAGCCTCCTCCATCAACGAACTAGCCAAATATCTCTTCTTATCAACTGTTTGAGGCATTGTATCCGACTCCCAAAAACTTCCAAAAATCATATCAAAGTCATGACACATCTGCTGCATTTTATTCGTCACCGAAAGCTTTATGCCATATTTCGCCCATATAGTTTTAGCCCCCAACGCACGCGAAGCCTTAACATGCGACCACAATTGTTGCAAAGTATAACCACTTGGAAGAGGCTTATATTTCACCTTATCCCAATACTCATACTTCTCATTAATTTTATCAACAATATCATTAGCCTCTTCCGATGTTTCACCCATCAATGCTTTGATGTAAATATCTTTTTCTATCAATGGTGCAGATTCAAACATAACATTATAATATTTAATTTTGCCCACAAAGGTACAAAAAATCATCTGATAAACCTAATACTTTCTGATAATTTTGCAAAAATTATCAGAAAGTATCAATTTCCCATCATATTTCAATCAACAAAAACACCAATTTTCGTTATACATCATCAACCCAGAATTTGCATTTGGAGTATTCAAAAAACAAAAAGGCGCTGCATAGCGCCTTTTTTATATTTCGCAACTTCAAAAATTCGAAAAATTTAATTACATTGCCAGTTTTATTCTTTACAAATTCTATAGTCGACTATAGAATTTGTAAAGAATAAACCCGAACCCCCAAGATGTTTAATCCGATTTAACAAAATCAAAGCAAAAGTGTTTATTTTAAATTAACAAACACAGTACAAAACTACAAAAAATCATCTGATAAACCTACCAAAACTTGCTAATTTTTGCAAAATTAGCA